>NZ_JBMKHV010000006.1:0-351774 GCF_049238585.1 Enterobacter cloacae complex sp. IR5428
GCCATCATCTTTAATGGAATAACGCTTGCGTACTACGACCGAAAAACCCAGAGTGTGCTCCGGATAGACTGAAAAGTGTTACCTATGTTCCCGGTCTGATCTGTTACCTATGTATCCGGTCATACAGTAGCGTCAACCGGCTATTTCAGGATCAGGGGGTGACGGCTTCCGCTTGCGCTTTATCCCCTTTGCGGCGGCTAAGCAGGGCGTTGAGCAGGATCGCGCCGAAGGTCGCCGTACCAATCCCGCCCACCGTAAACCCGCCCAGCGTCAGGGCGAAGTCGCCTGCGCCCAGCACCAACGTGACCGCCACCATGATCAGGTTACCGTTCTGGCTCAGATCAACATGATTCTGCACCCAGATGCGTGCCCCCGCGACGGCAATCAGACCAAATACAACAATCGAGGCGCCGCCAATCACGGGTGCCGGGATGGTGTGGATCAATGCGCCGAATTTTGGGGAAAAGCCGAGCAGTATCGCCATCACCGCCGCCGCCACGAAGACCAGCGTCGAGTAGACTTTGGTCACTGCCATCACGCCGATGTTTTCCGCGTAGGTCGTCACGCCGCTGCCGCCGACCGAGCCGGAGAGCATGGTCGCCAGACCGTCTCCCACAAATGCCCGCCCCATATACGGGTCCATATTGCGCCCGGTCATTCCCGCTACGGCTTTCAGGTGGCCCAGGTTTTCAGCCACCAGAATCACCGCGACAGGCGCGATGAGCATCATCGCCTGAGCGTTAAAGGTGGGTGAGGTCACCTGCGGCATGCCGAACCAGGCGGCCTGGTGAATCAGTGTGAAATCAACCGGCTTGCCGAGACCAAACACGTTCGCCAGCAGCGCGTAGATCAGACAGGCCGCAATCAGCCCGACCAGGATCAGCAGCCGCTGGATCATCCCGCGCGTAAAGACCGCCACCACGCCGATGCACAGCACCGTAATCACCGCCATCCAGCTTTCAAACGGCGAGCCGGATACGCTCTTCACCGCAATCGGCGCGAGGTTCAGGCCTATCGCCATCACCACCGCCCCGGTGACGACGGGGGGCATCATCCGCTCGATCCAGCGCGTGCCGACTTTCATCACCACCAGACCGGTCAGGGTGTAGACCAGCCCACAGGCGATAATGCCGCCGAGGGCCACGCTCAGGTTGGGGTTAATGCCCTGACCGTTAAACCCGGTCGCTGCAATAACGACTCCCACAAAGGCGGCGCTGGAGCCCAGATAGCTGGGCACGCGCCCGCCGGTGACAAAAAAGAACAGCAGGGTACCCATACCCGACATCAAAATGGCGAGGTTAGGATCCAGCCCCATCAGCATGGGCATCAGCACCGTCGCACCAAACATCGCGACCGCATGCTGCACGCCCATCACCATTGTCTGCCCGAGCGGGAGCCTTTCATCCGGCGCGACCACGCCTGCTTCTGTAGAGGTCGATTTCAACTGCCAGTGAGGAAGTCCGAACATGTTCTGTCTCCTGAATGCGGATTAACAGGCGGGTCGCATAAGTGCGTGATAGCCGCGGTCGAACCACACCAGCCCTTGCGGTGCCGGGTGGCGAACGATGGATACGATGTCGCAAAACAGAATGTCGTGGGTGCCGACGCTAACCACCTGGCTGATGCGGCAGTCGAACGAGGCCAGGGCATTTTCCAGACGTGGACAGCCCGTGTCGCCTGTCTGCCAGCGGGCAGCGGCAAAGCGTTCCGCCATCGGCGTTTTACCGCCAAACAGGTTGGATAATGGCTCCTGTCCGGCACTCAGCGTGTTAACGCACAGGGTGCGGTTCTCGCTGAAAATCGGCCAGACGGACGCGCCACGGTTGAGGCAAACCAGCAGAGTGGGCGGGGAATCGGTCACGCTGCATACCGCGCTGGCGGTAAAGCCCGCCATTCCCGCAGGGCCGTCGGTGGTGATGATATTGACCGCCGCACCGACGCAGGCCATGGCATCACGGAAGGTTTGTTGATCGGGTGTCGTCATGATGGCTCCTTACGCCAGCCCGCAGGCGTCTTCGAAGGTCAGACGCGGTAAGCGCCCATAGACTTTGCTCATATCGCCATAACCGATGTTAATCAGCAGATTGCTTTTAAGCAGCGTGCCCGTGAAAAAGGCCGCGTCCACTTTTTCCCGGTCAAAGCCGGACATCGGCCCGGTGTCGAGCCCGAGCGCGCGGCAGGCGAAGATCAGGTACGCGGCCTGCATCGAACTGTTGCGAAAGGCGGTCTCTTCCGCCAGTGCGGGGCTGGAGGTAAACCAGCTTCTGGCATCGCCGTGCGGGAATAGTACAGGCAGGCGCTCATAAAACTCGCTGTCCCAGGCGACAATTGCCGTGACCGGGGCGGTGAGCGTTTTCTCAAGGTTGCCGCTGGAGAGCGCCGGGCGCAGCTTCTCTTTTCCTTCCGGGCTTCGCACAAAGACAATGCGCGCCGGGGAGCAGTTGGCGGACGTCGGCCCCCATTTCATCAGGTCATAAATCTCGCGCAGCGTCTCGTCACTGACCGGTATATCCAGCCAGCCGTTATGGGTACGTGCGCCGGTAAACAGTGTTTCCAGCGCGGCGGGCGTGATGGCTTCGCTCATTCAGGCTCCTTACAAAGCGGGTTCAGGGCTGTGCAGCAGGCTGGCAAGCCCGTTCAGCAGCAGCGTGTTAAAGATGTCCGGCGCGGTCACGTTGCAGGCATGCCCGCCCTGGCGCATGACCGTTTTGCGGGCGTGCGGGAGGGCGGCGTGCAGTTCCGCGGAGCAGACGGACGGCACCAGCAGATCGTCGGTGGAACAAATAATCTGCACGGGGCAGCGAACGCGTGCAGCGTGGCGGCTGAAATCGGCCTGTTTCAGCGCATGCAGCCTGCGCAGCAGATTGGCTTTGCCCTGGAAATGGGCCAGCGCCAGCGCTTCCTCGGCCTCCAGCCGCGGAGCGCGGGCGGCCATCCAGTCTGCCGGGTAAAGAAACAGCGGCTGTGCCTCTACCCACGCCTGAGCCCCGCCCGCATGCAGCAGACGTTCGCGAACGTCAAAACAGCGTCGGGTATGGGCATTGAGGGTCAGCCAGCCGTTGACACAAACCAGCGCGGTGAGGGCGTCAGGCTTATCGATAGCCAGCCGCAGGCCGACCAGCGCCCCCAGCGCGTGGCCGACCACGCAGTAACGGGCGATCCCGGCCCCGGCTAACGCCAGTGCGAGCTCGTCAGCCATGTGTGCGAGGGTGTAGTCTTCCGGCAGGGTATCCGGGTTATTCCCCGTGCCCCGCTGGTCGTAGCACACCACCTGATACTCCTGCCCCAGCACGGCGAGCTGAGGCAGCCAGTAGCTCCCGCTGCCGCCGAGCCCGGCAATCAGCACCACCACGGGCGCGCCCGCAAAGGGGGGCGGGGAAATGGACAGTTTCATGGCGGCCTCACTTCGCGATGTGCGCAACGGTGGCAATTTCAACCAGCGCTTCAGGCTTTACCAGCCCGCACTGGATGCAAAATCGCGCCGGTTTATCGCCGGGGAAAAACTCCGCGTAGATCTCGTTAATCGCGGCGTAGTTTTTCCAGTCGGTGATAAAGATGCTGTTGAAGGTCACGTCCTCCATCGTGCCACCCGCCGTTTCGATCACGGTTTTGATCGTCTCCAGCACGTGGCGGGTTTGCGCCTTTGGGTCATCGATAAACACCACGTTGTTGTCTTTATCAAACGGCAGCGTGCCTGAGACATACACCACGCCGTCGGCGAGGGTACCGGGGACAAACGGGGCTATCGGGGTGCTGGTGCCCGGCGGAATAATCACGGATTTCGGCATAGCGGTTCTCCTCAGGCGATGCGGGCGAGCGGGGGATCCAGCGCGTCGCAGAAATCGGCGACGTTACTGACCCAGCCAAAAAAGGTTTCGATATTGAACAGGGCGGCTTTCTGGGCAAAATCCGGCCCGGCCTGATGGGTAGCGTCTTCCAGCACCACGCCAAAATACTCGAGGAAGAAGCCGTCGCGCAGGGTGGACTCCACGCAGACGTTGGTGGCAATGCCCGTAAAGACCAGATGACGAATGCCCCGGCTGCGCAGCAGGCTGTCGAGCGGGGTATTGAAAAAGCCGCTGTAGCGCGGTTTCGGCAGGACGATATCGCCAGCTTCCGGTACCAGATCATCCACCAGCTGATAATCCCAGCCGCCTTTCGCCAGCAGCGTGCCCTGGAGTTCAGGCCGTTGGCGCATGGTTTTCAGGGCGTTGGATTTGTGAAAGTTGGGTGAGCCGGGACCGCCAGCTTCGACGTACTGGTCGTCCCAGCCATTCTGGAACCAGACGATCAGCATGCCCGCAGCACGCGCGGCGCTCACGGCGGTTTTGATATTCTCAATCACCGGCTGCGTGGCCGAGACGTCGAACCCGGCCAGATCCAGATACCCGCCTTTACTGGCATAAGCGTTTTGCATATCCACCACGATCAGCGCGCTCTGCTGCGCGTCAAAGGTGATGGCCTCCGGGCGAGCGTTGAGGGTCGTCATTACGCCACCTCCTTCGTCACGGCAGGGATGTGGGCGCGGCACTGCATCAGCGGCTGAATACGCTCGCCGAAGGTTTCCACGCCGGTGAGAAAATCATCGAAGGTCAGCAGCACGCCTTCGGCGCCGGGCACGGCAGCCACTTCGTCGAGCATTCTGGCGACGCTGGCATACGAGCCAACCAGGGTGCCCATGTTGATATTAACGGCAGACGTCGGGTCGGCCATCTGGCGAACGTTGGTGTCCGCGCCGGAGCGGGTATCCTTCTGGCTCTGCTCGGTCAGCCAGCTCAGGGCTTCGTCATCCGCGCCGTCCTTGTATCGTTCCCACTTGGCGCGCGCGGCGTCGTCGGTTTCGTCGGCAATCACCATAAACAGCACGTAGGAGCCCACGTCTCGCCCGATTTTGTCGGCGGCCGCTTTCATGCGTGCCGCGGTGGGCGCGAAGGCGGCAGGGGTGTTAACGCCTTTGCCGAAGCAGAAGTTGAAGTCGGCGTATTTCGCGGAGAATTCCATCCCCGCGTCGCTCTGTCCGGCGCAAATCACCTTCATCGGCACCGACGGCTGCGGGCTGACGCGGCAGTCGTTCATGGTGAAGAAATCGCCTTTGAAATCGCTTTTGCCGGTGCCCCACAGATCGCGCAGCACCTGCACATATTCAGTCAGGTAGTCGTAGCGACGGGAGAAGTAATCGTCACCCGGCCAGATCCCCATCTGCTCGTACTCCGGCTTTTGCCAGCCGGTGACCAGGTTAACGCCAAAGCGCCCGCCGGAGATGGAGTCGATGGTGGATGCCATCCGCGCCACGATCGCCGGGGGCAGGGTAAGGGTGGCGGCGGTGGCGTAGATCTGGATCCGCGAGGTGACCGCCGCCAGGCCCGCCATCAGGGTAAAAGACTCCAGGTTGTGGTCCCAGAATTCGGTCTTACCGCCGAAACCGCGCAGCTTGATCATCGAGAGCGCAAAGTCGAAATGGTAGTGCTCCGCTTTCTGCACGATGGCTTTATTCAGCTCAAAGGTCGGCATGTATTGCGGGGCAGTGGTCGAGATAAGCCAGCCGTTGTTGCCGATCGGTACAAATACGCCAATTTTCATCACGAACCTCTCTTCATCTCTGTGTGGGTGAAAGTCAGACGTGGCGCTGCATCCTGCATATCCTGTTCAGCCTCGTGAAAAGGGTTTTGCAAAGGGGATGCCAGTTTTTAAAAGGGCTTTATTGTTAAAGTGTTAACGCAAGGTTGGTGAATAGAGTGCAAATAAAGTGGACTAAATGGTCAAAATAGATGCACGCAAACAGGCAACGATGCGCGATGGCGGTGCAGAAGCGGTAAGGAATTGGGGAGCGGGTCGTCCGCATTGAGCAAAAAGCAAAAGTTAGTAATCGCTCTCGTTGCTGATGAGGGCCGCACCCGTGGCAGGATAAAAGGTGTTGTTATTCAATCTATCCAGGGTACAGATTCTCCAATATAAGTGTGTGTGCAGCAGCGGCAAGTCACCTTAACATCCTTTATCGTGATTGAAGTATTTACCTCTTGCAGAATTCCATTCTCATCAACAAACAGACCCGGATAAAAACTGCTTTCGCCAATGCAGAATAAATCTCTTCGCTGATGCTCATGTAGCGCGACCAACCAGAATACAGGCTCGGTGGTATCAAGACGTCCACATACTTCGCTGAATATTTCATTCCACGATTTGCCAATCTTTTTGATCAGAAAATAAAACAATGGTGTGTAGTCTCGGCCATGCTTCTGTCCGCCATGTATTGACTCGCGCTTGGCCAGTAGTTCATCCCCGACTCTTTTACGATTACGTTCCCAGCAATATTCAGCACCTGGATTATTAGAATGGTGCCGCGTAGTCGTGTTGACGCTGCAATACAGTTTACGAGGCTTATTCTGTTTATGAGTACGCATAATTCGATCCCGTGCATCCTTTATTCTATGAGTTAGTAACTCCTGCCGGAGCTAGATTTAATAGTTGGAGGCTGCATAAAAAATTGCCGTGTTTAAAGGTAATTTCATTTTGCTGAAATACCCTCCCATTGACAACAACTAAAAGCCCGCTGCTGGCTGTGAATTCAACGGTTCGGAGCAATCACCAGCTTGGACGTTCAGGTTGTTCTGTCTAATTTCAGGTAATGGGAAATTCACCATGTAAATATATTTCACAAATCCATGTATCATGTGTATGAATTGTTTTCATGACCTGTTTCTTCTATAATTTGTGCCAGGACATAAACATCAAACATAATTTAGGTCGCAAAGATATGTATAAATGCCTCAGGTTGCCTTTTGACAAAGTAAAAATCGACAGAATGTGTGATGAGAAAGGTAACAATGCCTCATACGTAAGAATCACCTACAATGAGTTCTACTATTATTTAAGTTACTACGATCTGAGACCAGTCACACCAAATTTTAATTCCATTGAATGCATTCCCAAAAACAGCGATCTTTATATCATTGTATATAAAATATCACCTAATAGCTATAGGATATGCTGGCTAGGAGATTGCGATTGCATCGAGTTCAGAATGATGGACACTGAAAGAAATCGTGGTAAATCTGCATGTTTAGCTGTATTGCTTGGTCTGATTTTATGTACACTTTCTATAGGTGCGTATTACTCATCTAGCACAGATATATTTGTATGTTATGTCCCATTTTTATTACTAAGTTTGTTTGGTTTTATCCTGACACTCCTTAATTTTTGTCATACATACTCAGATGAATTCCTTCAATTTCGAGATTTGATGCGAAAAAACCTTATGCAAGAAAAAGATTTATTTTCCTCTGTTACAAACTTATCAAAAAGTTGCCAGCATAAACAAGATTATGAGCTAAACCTAAGATTACCTAAGGAACTCAACCGAAGAATAGTTTCAATAGACTCTGTATACCGGGAGAGAAGAAAAGTAACTGTATACGAGCCCAATACTGGTTCAGATTTGTCTTATAGTACAAGTTATACAAAATGCATGGTGAATATGGTTTGTGATGGAGAAAAATTTACATTTGAGTATAAGGAGGCTTCTGGTGATCCAGCTCCATTTATTGCAAAGGGCGATAAAGCCAAACTATATTGGTATGGACCGGAACACGAAGTAATTCCTAGTGATCGCGAAGATATTACCTATGGAACACGACTTATCTGTTTACATAATATAACAACGGATAACTTTTATGAAAGTCGCATGTGTAATGAACCGGGTAATGTTTTCAAACTATCGCAGAAGGGAGGACGGGATATTTATAACCACTACTCGCAATGTTGATTAAAAAATCATCTATCATGCGATCCCACTAGATGCACTCCCAATAAGAGCTGGATGCAGCCATCGAGCCGCACCAGCCGTCTTTTCTTCACTCTTTTAATTCTCCGCAATCACTTGGACATACAGCATTTTATATCCACTGGGACTGATAACATATCAGTTCAAAAATATCCTATATAAAACAACTGCAACTAAAAAAATAAATGCTGCTAGTGAGCTTTTCCCAAGACCGGACTCGTATTTTAAAACCATAAAAACCATAAAAACCATAAAAACCAAAAGAAGAAAAGCCAGAGCAGGCAGTCTCCATACCACAAAAAACACCGTTAATTTTGGCATAATTGATAATACATCACTGATCCTTTCATTGTAATATCTGCTTCCTCGGGATGCTCAGACTGTTCTCTCTATATCCGTCAGGGCATGGGAGGCATTTAACGACGAAACTCCCGCAGCGTTAGCGAGGACAAAAAATGAGCTACGACTTCAGCCATAATAATCCCCCATACTGCAAAACTGGGTTTTCTACCGTGGTGCTTCGTGGGCCAATTTTCTGGGATTCAGACCCGGAACGCGCCATTTCAGCAATATTTCAGACCAGTTTTGTTGTAATCTAAAGCAGTCAGCTCTCGATCTTCCAGGATAAGTATCGCCTGTGTCCTTTTCCGTGTCACCCTGACAAACAGAAAGTTCCGTCCATTTATGTAAAATAACAGCCGATACACCTTCAGAAATCACGGTAGTTGACCGGCTGCTATGAGCAGAGGAACGGAAATACAGGAAATGATGTAAGCGCTTTTCATGATACAGAGAAAGTAATTATGCCAAACGCATTAATTGACCAACGCTTTTACTGAACTGATATCACCCGTCAGACGATCCTGCCTGAATATTTGCGCAGGATCGTCTATCAGCATTGGGGAAGTATATTAGCGACTATCGCGTCTCGTGTTAAACCGCCTCTATATTGTACCCATCAGGATCAAGGATGAACGCGGCGTAATATCCAGGGTGATAATGGGGCCTGTAACCCGGCGCACCATTATCTTTTCCACCTGCCTGGAGGGCGACACGGTGGAATGCCTCAACATCCTCTTTGTTTTTTGCATTGAAGGCAAGATGCATTCGGGGTGTGGAAGGAGTTCCCTGTGTTAACCAGAACGCACCGCCAGGATCTTGCCCTTCATCGAGTTGGGCGGGACCAAAACCTACCGCCTTGCCCGGCCAAGACTGGCAAGAACATTTGTGTAACATTACTTACTGTCTTCAAGATTTATGACGTTGAATCCGGTGTGGTCAATCATTTTTTACTCTCGTCAGCAAAGAAGAATAACAGTAAAACATTAAACCATCGGGTGAGGTTGGATTTGGTATAAGAATTGGTGATTGCGTCTGTTCTTTACCTGTGTGAAACGATCACTCCCAGAGCTGGTATGTTTGTTCTCTATTGATTCTTGCGCTGATATTTGTAAGGTCCACTCCTGACACGATGCAGCCAGCACCGATGGTCCGCTGTGAGCGAAAATCGGACGTTATATACACATCCCCATTATCTTGAGTATGCTCCGCTGTGAATCTGTTTCGAAAACGATGTCGCTGATGTATTGTATTCCCTGCTTTTTATAGAATCTATGAGCATGTTCGCTTTGCTCGAGAACCTCCAACCATAAAAATTTTTTTCCATCACTTCGGGCAAGATCTATGACTTTTTTAAACATTAATTGACCGTAATGCTGATTCGTTTTAGTTGGGGCAAGGTAGAGTTTGTCAAGAAGAACACCACTAATGTCTGTATTAGTGATAGTCGCTTGCCATGTCAGCTTCGCAAAACTAATCCGATGATCTATTTCCGCTATATACCAGCTTATGTTTTGTCATTAATATTCTGCTCAATAACAGGAAGAGAATATTCACATTCCAAATAATTATACAATCCTGATTCTGACTGCCACATATGCTTAAAGTGCGCTGGATAGATGCGATAGCCAAGCTCTTTTAGTAATACTGAATCGGCTAATGTTGCTTGTCGTATGACTAAAGGCATGGGAAAAGCCCTTACTTAACGAGAAAAAAGTGATATCAAATTTGTAATATAAGTGGGCTGTTAAGTCTACCTGTCCGTACATTTTCCTTTTTGATTTGGTGCAGCCCCGCTCCCCAAAATGTCGAGAGAAAGCAGGGCTTTTGCTATGCTATGGCAAACCAATAAGGAGAGCGAAAATGACACAAGGCGCAGTGAAAACACCCGGTAAACGTTCGCAGGCGGTGAGCGCCAAGAAACAGGCGATCCTCAGCGCTGCGCTGGAGACATTTTCGCAGTTTGGTATTCACGGTACGCGCCTTGAGCAGGTGGCGGAGCAGGCCGGGGTGTCCAAGACCAATCTGCTCTACTACTACCCGTCGAAAGAGGCGCTATATGTGGCGGTGATGCAGCAGATCCTGGATATCTGGCTCGCACCGCTTAAAGCATTTCGCGAAGAGCTGGCCCCGCTGGTGGCGATAGAGGAGTACATACGCCTGAAGCTGGAGGTATCGCGTGATTATCCCCAGGCATCGAGGCTGTTTTGTCTGGAGATGTTACAGGGCGCGCCGCTGTTGCAGGCGGAGCTGACGGGAGATCTAAAGCAGCTGGTGGACGAAAAATCGGCCATTATTGCCGGATGGGTCGCCAGCGGAAAACTGGCGCCCGTCGATCCGCAGCATCTGATTTTCATGATTTGGGCCTCAACCCAGCACTACGCTGACTTCGCGGCCCAGGTCGAGGCGGTAACCGGTAAAACGCTCCAGGACGAGGCGTTTTTCCAGAGCACCCTGGAAAACGTGCAGCGGATGATTATCGAAGGGATCCGTGTGCGCTAATTTCCCTCACCCTAACCCTCTCCCGCGGGGCTGAGGGATCCCCAGTAATTTTTTTATGCAGAAGCAATAAAGTTGCTTTCTAAATGACTGAGGGCTGTCAGCGATGCCCTGGTCCGGCTGTAAATCGCTGAGGCGTTTCCTGCAGGCCGGGGCGAGGCGCAGGGATGCGCCGAGAGGGCGGCTTTACAGGGACGTTGCCTCCGCCCGTACCCGATAAGCCGGAAGGAATAAGCCGAGGGCACCGCGAAGCGGCGATTTACCGCCGGGAGCCCGGGTCGCCAGGGTGGTGGCGACTGAGCCACCCTGGCACGTTCACCGGTCATGTCGTTACAGAGTAGCAAGGAACATAAAGTGAACGGAATGACCGCCACCGCCGTATGTTCCCCTCACCCTAACCCTCTCCCCGGAGGGGCGAGGGGATTGCTCAGTGCCGCGTCAGCCCGGCGGGAGGGGACAGCTTAAGTCGCCCTCTTCACACTGCATCAGCGTGGCCAGAAACGCTTCGCGCTCCACGGTTTTTTCCGCCAGACACTGGTTCACAATCATTGGCTGAACGCTCCCGCCTTCCGTACCCGAACCGATAAACGCACAGTCCGCGTCGCGCAGGCTGATCCACGCCTGCTGCGCCTTTTTCAGCAGATCGCGCTGAGGTGCAGCCGCACGTTTGATGGCGGCCTGATAGGTCTCGTTGAGCTTTTTATCGGCGGCCTGGTACTGCTGCGCGCTACAGGTGTTCAGTTCAAGCTGGGTGGTCGCGTTATCGCACTCGTCGGCCAGCGCGCTGGCGCTCATGAGCAGGGCTGCACCTGCGAGAAATACTCTTTTCATCATCCCCTCCATGTAAAAAAGCCGGATACGCTGTGCTTATCCGGCCTGGGCTATTTTGTAGCCCCGGTAAGCGTAGCGTCACCGGGGAAAGTTTACACGATTAACCGATTGTCATCAGGCTGGCGTTACCGCCTGCCGCCGCGGTGTTGACGCTGAGCGAGCGCTCCACGTACAGACGCTCCAGCAGCAGGTTGGTTTCCCCGCGCGCAAAGCCCTGCACGGAAACGATGGCACCGCTGCGGGCCGCAACCTGCTCACACAGTTCGCGCAGCTGGTCGGAATCACCGTGGTAGATCACCGCGTCAAACGGCTGGGTCAGCAGGGCATCGGCCTTCGCAAAGCGAATGCGAGCCGAGACCGCTTTTGGCAACTGTTTGGCGAGGTCGCGATGCAGCGCATCTTCCGGCCACAGCACCTCACAGCCCGTTGCTGTAGCGGCTGCCAGCTGCACCAGCGCATCCTGCTCGTCATCCGCCATGCACAGCACACGCTCGCGCGGCATCAGCGTCCAGGTGTTGCGCTCACCGGTTGGACCCGGCAGCAGGCGCTGGGTACCGGCCTGCGCCAGCTCGCCGTACTGCTGCGCAATTGCACGCAGTTCAGGGCGGTTTTCTGCCCACTTAATCAGCGCCTCCAGCGGCTGGGTCAGCACGGCTTTCACCTGCGCATCCACCGGATAGTCCGCGTCCTGACGCGCCAGGGTCACGCCCAGGGCGTTCTCCGGACGGTTAGCCAGCAGACGGTACAGGTAGAGCGGGCCACCCGCTTTCGGACCGGTGCCGGAGAGGCCTTCACCGCCGAACGGCTGCACGCCCACGACTGCGCCGACCATATTACGGTTGACGTACAGGTTGCCGACTTTAGCATTGCCGGTCACCTGGGCAATGGTTTCGTCGATACGGGTATGCACGCCGAGCGTCAGGCCGTAACCCGAGGCGTTGATCTGATCGATCAGCTCGTTGAGGTTGTTACGGTTGTAGCGCACAACGTGCAGTACCGGGCCGAAGACCTCTTTTTTCAGCTCGTCGAAGCTTGCCAGCTCAATCAGCGTTGGCGGCACGAAGGTGCCGGTCTGCCACTCGCGGGCATCTTCACTATTCTCACGCACCGCCTGGAACACCGGACGGCCTTTGGCACGCATGGTCTGAATGTGGTTTTCGATATTGGCTTTGGCTTCCGCGTCGATCACCGGCCCGATATCGGTGGTGAGACGGCCCGGGTTGCCCATGCGGCATTCCGCCATCGCACCGCGCAGCATCTTCAGCGTGTGGTCAGCCACGTCATCCTGTAAGCACAGCACGCGCAGGGCGGAACAGCGTTGACCCGCGCTGTCGAAGGCAGAGGCCAGCACGTCAACGACGACCTGCTCAGTGAGCGCGGAGGAGTCCACGATCATGGCGTTCATGCCGCCGGTTTCAGCGATCAGTGGCGTTGGACGGCCCTGCGCATCCAGACGGGTGGCGATGTTGCGTTGCAGCAGGGAGGCTACTTCGGTCGAACCGGTAAACATCACGCCGCGCACGCGGTTATCGGAGGTCAGTTTGGCACCCACCGTTTCACCGCGCCCCGGCAACAGCTGCACCACGCCCGCCGGTACGCCCGCTTCCAGCAGAATGTTGATGCCCTGAGCGGCAATCAGCGGAGTCTGCTCTGCCGGTTTTGCCAGCACGCTGTTGCCTGCGGCAAGGGCCGCGGCAATCTGGCCGGTGAAGATTGCCAGCGGGAAGTTCCACGGGCTGATACAGACCACCGGGCCGAGCGGACGGTGCGTTTCGTTGTCGAAATCATCGCGCACCTGACCGGCGTAGTAGTGCAGGAAGTCGACCGCCTCGCGCACTTCGGCGATGGCGTTGCTGAAGGTTTTACCCGCTTCACGCACCAGAATGCCGATAAGCTGCTGCATCTGATCTTCCATCAGCACCGCCGCGCGTTCCAGAATGGCGGCACGCTCCTGCGGCGGGGTGGCAAACCAGATTGGCGCGTTGTTCACCGCGCTCTCCAAAGCCTGATCCACTTCCGCTTCTGTGGCTTCGCGCACGTAGCCGACGATATCCTTCGGCTCTGCCGGGTTGATCACCGGCTGCATTTCACCGTCTTCAACGGACTGCTCAAGGATCGGTTTGGCCTGCCACTTCTGCAATGCGCTGTTAAGCAGGGCAGAAGAGAGCGACGCCAGACGGTGTTCGTTGGCGAGATCCAGACCCGCCGAGTTGACGCGACCTGCACCATACAGCTCGCGCGGCAGGGCAATCTTCGGATGCGGCAGACCAATCTGGCCTTCCTGCGCCGCCATCTTCTCTACGGCCTGTACCGGATCGGCCACCAGTTCGTCCAGCGGCAGGGTGGTATCGGCGATGCGGTTAACGAAGGAGGTGTTCGCCCCGTTCTCCAGCAGACGACGCACCAGGTAGGCCAGCAGGGTTTCGTGAGTACCTACCGGGGCATAAATACGGCACGGACGGTTCAGCTTGCCGTCGGCCACTTTACCGGTCACCTGCTCGTACAGCGGTTCACCCATGCCGTGCAGACACTGGAACTCGTACTGGCCCGGATAGTAGTTCTGACCCGCCAGGCTGTAGATCGCCGCCAGGGTGTGGGCGTTGTGGGTGGCGAACTGCGGATAAATCAGGTTCGGCACGCCGAGCAGTTTTTTCGCGCAGGCGAGGTAAGAGACGTCGGTGTAGACCTTGCGGGTATAGACCGGATAGCCTTCCAGACCTTCCATCTGGGCGCGTTTGATTTCGCTGTCCCAGTAGGCGCCCTTCACCAGACGGATCATCAGGCGGCGACGGCTACGGCTGGCCAGGTCAATCAGGTAGTCAATGACGAACGGGCAGCGTTTCTGGTAGGCCTGGATAACGAAACCAATCCCGTTCCAGCCCGCCAGCTCCGGCTCGAAGCACAGTTTTTCCAGCAGATCGAGGGAGATCTCCAGACGATCCGCCTCTTCGGCGTCGATGTTGATGCCGATGTCATACTGGCGCGCCAGCAGGGTCAGGGACTTCAGGCGCGGGTAGAGTTCTTCCATCACCCGGTCGTACTGCGCGCGGCTGTAGCGCGGGTGCAGGGCGGAAAGCTTGATAGAGATGCCTGGCCCTTCATAAATACCGCGACCGTTGGACGCTTTACCGATGGCGTGGATCGCCTGCTGGTAAGAGACCATGTAGGCCTGCGCGTCGGCGGCGGTCAGCGCCGCTTCACCCAGCATGTCGTAGGAGTAGCGGAAGCCTTTGTCTTCCAGCTTGCGGGCGTTCGCCAGCGCTTCGGCAATGGTTTCCCCGGTGACGAACTGCTCGCCCATCAGGCGCATCGCCATGTCCACGCCCTTACGGATCAGCGGCTCGCCGCTCTTGCCGATAATACGGTTCAGGGAGCGCGACAGGTTGGCTTCGTTATGGGTGGAGACCAGCTTGCCAGTAAACAGCAGGCCCCAGGTGGCGGCGTTCACAAACAGGGACGGGCTGCGGCCAATGTGGGAGTGCCAGTTGCCGTTGCTGATTTTGTCGCGGATCAGGGCATCGCGGGTGGCTTTATCTGGGATACGCAGCAGCGCTTCCGCCAGACACATCAGCGCCACGCCTTCCTGCGAGGAGAGGGAGAACTCCTGCAACAGACCCTGCACCATACCGGCGCGTCCGCTGGCGGTTTTCTGATTACGCAGCTTGTCGGCGAGCTGATACGCCAGGCTGTGCGCCTGAGCGGCAACGGCTTCCGGCAGGCGCGCCTGCTCCAGCAGCATCGGCACGGCGTCGGTTTCGGCACGGCGATAGGCGCCGGTAATGGCGGCGCGGCTGACGGACTGCGGCAGGATCTGCTCGGCAAATTCCAGGAACGGCTGGTGGTTCTCATCAGCGGCCGTCGCGGCCTCTTCGCCTTCGTTCGCAGCGCCCGCCAGCAGGGCAGGCAGCTCCGGCAGACCTTCTTCACTCTCCAGTCTTTCCAGATAGTTAAAAATCGCCTGCTTGATTAACCAGTGCGGCGTGCGGTCGATACGGGTCGCAGCGGTTTTAATCCGTTCGCGGGTAGCGTCATCCAGCTTAACCCCCATGGTGGTCATCCCCATGCCAAAACTCCTGTTGTTCTGTAATAGCGTTCTGTTGATAGCGTGAAATATCCACCATGTTGCAACTTTGTGCAACCGTGTTAAATGTGACCTGGTCTGCAAGCTGGAAAATGAATGGATTGTTAACGATTAGTTAGCTGTGAAAAAGAACGCGCGGCGGTTTCTGAGCCCAGTTTTTATGCGGTGCTTAACACTTTTTAAAGGTGCAACCCATAAAAGCGTGAGCGAGTGCAACCTATAGGAAAGACGTATAAAACCAGGGATGAAATTCATGTAAATGCAGTGTTAAATCGTTTGTCAGTGGGATGCGTATACGGCAGGATAGCGCGCCCAACGGAAACACATACACACATCACTACGTTCCGGTGATGACATAACAAGGCAGCCCGGACGGCTGTCGCTCGACATTTTGGAGAATTTGAATGGCTATTAGCACACCGATGCTGGTGACATTTCTCGTTTATATTTTTGGCATGATCCTGATAGGGTTTTTGGCATGGCGTTCCACTAAAAACTTTGACGACTACATCCTCGGCGGGCGCAGCTTGGGCCCGATGGTCACCGCACTCTCAGCGGGCGCATCCGACATGAGCGGCTGGCTGCTGATGGGGCTGCCGGGCGCGATTTTCATCTCCGGTATCTCCGAAAGCTGGATCGCCATCGGCCTGACCGTTGGCGCATGGATCAACTGGAAGCTGGTAGCAGGCCGTCTGCGTGTGCATACCGAAGCCAACAACAACGCCCTGACGCTGCCGGATTACTTCACCGGACGCTTTGAAGATAACAGCCGCATATTGCGTATTATCTCTGCGGTGGTGATCCTGCTGTTCTTCACCATCTACTGTGCCTCCGGCATTGTGGCGGGCGCGCGCCTGTTCGAAAGCACCTTCGGCATGAGCTATGAAACGGCGCTGTGGGCCGGTGCGGCCGCGACCATCCTCTATACCTTCGTGGGCGGATTCCTGGCGGTAAGCTGGACCGATACCGTGCAGGCGAGTCTGATGATTTTCGCCCTGATCCTGACCCCGATAATTGTGATTTTTACCGTCGGCGGCTTTGGCGAATCGCTGGAAGTGATCAAGCAGAAGAGCATCGAAAACGTCGATATGCTGAAAGGGCTGAACTTCGTGGCCATCGTCTCCCTGATGGGCTGGGGCCTGGGCTACTTCGGTCAGCCGCACATTCTGGCGCGCTTTATGGCGGCGGATTCTCACCACACCATCGTTCACGCGCGTCGCATCAGCATGACGTGGATGATCCTGTGTCTGGCGGGGGCGTGCGCGGTCGGTTTCTTCGGTATCGCCTACTTCAACAACAACCCGGCGCAGGCGGGCGCGGTGAACCAGAACGCCGAGCGCGTGTTCATCGAGCTGGCGCAGATCCTGTTCAACCCGTGGATTGCCGGTATCCTGCTCTCCGCGATCCTGGCGGCAGTCATGTCCACCCTGAGCTGTCAGCTGCTGGTGTGCTCCAGTGCCATCACCGAAGACCTCTACAAAGCGTTCCTGCGTAAGGGCGCGAGCCAGAAAGAGCTGGTGTGGGTAGGGCGTTTTATGGTGCTGCTGGTGGCGCTGGTGGCGATTGCGCTGGCGGCTAACCCGGAAAACCGCGTGCTGGGGCTGGTGAGCTACGCGTGGGCGGGCTTTGGCGCCGCATTTGGTCCGGTGGTGCTGTTCTCCGTTCTGTGGTCACGCATGACCCGCAACGGCGCGCTGGCGGGGATGATTATCGGTGCGGTTACCGTTATCGTCTGGAAACAGTTCGCGTGGCTGGGCCTGTACGAAATTATCCCGGGCTTCATCTTCGGCAGCCTCGGTATTGTGGTGTTTAGCCTGCTGGGTAAAGCGCCGTCTGCATCTATGCAGAAGCGCTTTGCGGAAGCGGATGCGCATTACCACTCAGCGCCGCCGTCTAAGCTCCAGGCTGAGTAATTTCCCCCTCACCCTAACCCTCTCCCCAAAGGGGAGAGGGGACAGACCGTTCACCCGTTCGAGATGAGAAGGATGATTAAAACAGGGTTGATGATGGCAGCATCACTGCTGCTGGCGGGGTGTAACGCTCCCACGCAGCATGCGGCGGTGGAGACCTGCAAAGCGGATAACCAGATGCAGCAGACTACGCTCTATTTTGGCTTGAATCGCCCGGCAGGGGCGCAGATTACCGGCAGCGAGTGGCAGCAGTTTGTCGACCAGGACGTGACGCCGCGTTTTCGCGATGGCTTAACGGTGGTTGATGCCCGCGGGCAGTGGCTGGGGAACGACGGAAAAGTGGCGCGTGAACCCAGCAAAGCGTTAATGCTCATCCATGGTAAAGACGCGCAGAGCGAGAAGAACATCGAAGCGTTGCGCGGGATCTATAAGTCTCGTTTCGCGCAGGAATCGGTGATGCGGGTCGACCAGCCGGTGTGCGTGCAGTTTTAATGAGAACGGCGGGAATTCCCGCCGTTGTTGTTTTGTAGGCCGGGTAAGCGAAGCGCCACCCGGCATTGCATCAGAGCACCAACCCCGCAAAGCTCGCCGACAGCAGGCTCACCAGCGTCGCACCGTATACCAGGCGCAGACCAAACCGCGACACCACGTTACCCTGTTGCTCGTTCAGGCCTTTTATTGCCCCCGCTACAATGCCAATCGAGGCGAAGTTAGCGAACGACACCAGGAACACGGACAAAATACCCAGACCGCGCGAGGACATTTGATGGGCTATTTTTTGCAGCTCAATCATCGCCACAAATTCATTCGCCACCAGTTTTGTTGCCATAATACTCCCCGCGTTTAAGGCATCGCTCAGCGGAATACCAATAAGCCACGCCAGCGGATAAAACACGTAACCCAGAATCTGCTGGAAGCTCAGGCCAAATACGCTGGAGAAGAGGGCATTAACGGCGCTAATAAGGGCGATAAAGCCAATCAGCATCGCCAGAATAATCATCGCCACCTTAAAACCGGCCAGAATATATTCGCCCAGCATTTCAAAGAAGCTCTGGGATTCATGCAGCTTTTCCAGTTTGATATCGGATTCGGCTTCCGGGCGGGCCGGGTTAATGACCGAAAGGATAATAAAGGTGCTGAACATGTTCAGGATCAGTGCCGCGACGACAAATCTGGCGTCGAGCATGGTCATATAGGCACCGACAATCGACAGCGAAACCGTCGACATCGCCGTTGCAGCCATCGTAAACAGGCGGCGCGAGGAGAGATCGCCCAACACGCCCTTGTAGGCAATGAAGTTTTCAGACTGACCGAGTATCAGTGAGCTCACCGCGTTAAAGGATTCCAGCTTGCCCATGCCGTTCAGTTTTGACAGCAGCGTCCCGATAACCCGAATAAAGATCGGCAGAATACGCCAGTGCTGCAGAATACCAATCAGCGCCGAGATAAAAATAATGGGGCAGAGCACGCCAAGGAAAATGAACGCCAGCCCTTTTTCACCCATCCCGCCAAAGACAAAATTCGTCCCTTCGGCAGCGAATTTAAGCAGTGATTCAAAGAAACCGGAGACATGTTTAATAATGAACAGGCCGCTTTCTGCATGCAGAAAAAAGAATGCCAGCGCGATTTCAATCACGATCAGCTGTAAAACGAAACGAATGCGAATTTTTCGGCGGTCGAAACTCACCAGCCAGGCAAGCGCAAGAATAATCACCAGCGCCAGCAGGAAATGGACAATTTTAAACATGGTTTATTTTCAGTTGGTTTTCGAGGCGGACATTTAGCCACAGCCCCGGTTAACCGTAAATGGGCATTTTCGTTATACCTTATAAACGCAACGGTTACTCAGGCAATTATTATTCCGCAATGCGTTTACATCTGGTCATCAAAACTCCACATATTTCGCTTGTTTTTCTTGTAGCCGTAATGATAATCACTATCACAAGAATTTACCTTTCTTTGCATCAGTTGACCGCGATAAACATTTAAGGTGTCTGCATGTTTGTTCCTTTTCTCATTATGTTACGTGAAGGCCTTGAAGCGGCCCTGATTGTTAGCCTTATCGCCAGTTATCTGAAGCGCACCCAGCGTGGACGCTGGATCGGCGTGATGTGGGTTGGCGTCTTCCTGGCCGCGGCGCTCTGCCTGGGGCTGGGTATTCTTATCAACGAAACCACCGGAGAATTTCCTCAGAAAGAGCAAGAGCTTTTTGAAGGCATTGTTGCCGTAATAGCGGTGGTGATCCTCACCTGGATGGTGTTCTGGATGCGCAAGGTCTCCCGTAACGTGAAGGTACAGCTGGAGCAGGCGGTGGATAACGCCCTGCAAAAAGGCAACCACCACGGCTGGGCGCTGATCATGATGGTTTTTTTCGCCGTGGCGCGTGAAGGCCTGGAGTCAGTGTTCTTCCTGCTCGCGGCTTTTCAGCAGGACGTGGGCATCTGGCCGCCGCTGGGCGCGATGCTTGGGCTGGCCACGGCGGTTGTGCTTGGCTTCCTGCTCTACTGGGGCGGAATTCGTCTTAACCTGGGCGCGTTCTTCAAGTGGACCAGCCTGTTTATTTTGCTGGTGGCCGCGGGGCTGGCGGCAGGGGCGATCCGCGCCTTCCATGAAGCGGGCCTGTGGAACCACTTCCAGGACGTGGCGTTTGATCTTAGTAACGTTCTCTCCACCCACTCACTGACCGGCACGCTCCTTGAAGGTATCTTCGGCTATCAGGAAACGCCGAGCGTCAGCGAGGTGGCGATGTACTTTATCTATCTTATTCCGGCGCTGGTGCTGTTCTTCATGCCATCGCGCCCCAGCGCTCAGCCGTCGCGTACTGCGCCGTGAAGCGCTTTGTTTAGTTACAACATACTTTAAAGGGAAGAGACATGGCTATTCAATTCCGTCGTAGCGCGTTACAGGTTGGTGTGGCAGCGCTGTTCGCGTCTGCCTTCGCCGCTCAGGCAGCAGATATTCCGCAGGTAAAAGTCACCGTCAACGATAAACAGTGCGAGCCGATGACCATCACGGTTAACAGCGGTAAAACCCAGTTTATTATTCAGAACCACAGCCAGAAGGCGCTGGAGTGGGAGATCCTGAAAGGCGTGATGGTGGTAGAAGAGCGTGAAAATATCGCGCCTGGCTTCAGCCAGAAAATGACCGCTAATCTTCAGCCGGGGGAATATGACATGACCTGCGGCCTGCTGACTAACCCGAAAGGTAAGCTGATCGTCAAAGGCGCAGCGACGGCGGAGGCGGCCAAAGGCACCGCGCTGCTGAGCCTCGGCGACGCCATTACCGCCTATAAAGCCTACGTCACCAAAGAGACGGCTGACCTGGTGGCAGGCACCAAAGCCTTTACCGACGCGGTGAAAGCGGGCGATATCGAAAAAGCGAAATCCCTGTATGCGCCTACACGTCAGCACTACGAGCGCATCGAGCCGATTGCCGAGCTGTTCTCTGACCTCGATGGCAGCATTGACGCCCGCGAAGATGACTACGAGCAGAAGGCCGCCGATCCGAAATTCACCGGCTTCCACCGCCTGGAAAAAGCCCTGTTTGGCGATAGCTCCACCAAAGGGATGGAGAAATACGCCGATCAGCTCAACAGCGACGTGCTGGAGCTGCAAAAACGCATCAGCGAGCTGGCCTTCCCGCCGTCGAAAGTGGTGGGTGGTGCAGCGGGCCTGATTGAAGAAGTGGCCGCGAGCAAAATCAGCGGCGAAGAAGATCGCTACAGCCACACCGACCTGTGGGACTTCCAGGCAAACGTCGACGGCGCACAAAAAATTGTCGATCTGCTGCGGCCCCAGCTGCAAAAAGAGAACGGCGAACTGCTGGCGAAAGTGGATGCCAACTTTAAGAAAGTTGACGCCATCCTGGCGAAATACCGTACCAAAGACGGGTTCGAAACCTACGACAAGCTGACCGATGCTGACCGTAACGCGCTGAAAGGCCCGATTACGACGCTGGCGGAAGATCTCTCCCTGCTGCGTGGCGTTCTGGGTCTGGACTAAGCGATGAACAAGCATGATGAGTACGACGTGGCGGAACCTTCCCGACGTCGATTGTTAAAAGGGGTAGGGGCGCTGGGCGGCGCGTTTGCCCTGGCGGGCGGCTGTCCGGTGGCGCATGCGGCAAAACCGCAAAGTGCCCCCGGCACGCTCTCCCCGGATGCGCGTATGGAAACGCAGCCGTTTTATGGTGAGCACCAGGCAGGAATCCTGACGCCGCAGCAGGCCTCGATGATGCTGGTGGCTTTCGATTCGCTGGCGAGTGATAAGGCTGACCTTGAGCGTCTGTTCAGGCTGTTGACCACGCGCATTGCCTTCCTTACGGCGGGCGGTCCGGCACCGGAAACACCGAATCCGCGCCTGCCGCCGATGGATTCCGGGATCCTCGGGGCGTTTATCGCTCCCGATAATCTGACCATCACCGTGTCGGTGGGGGAATCGCTGTTTGATGATCGCTACGGTCTGGCGAAGCAGAAGCCGAAAGCGCTGCAAAAAATGACGCGATTCCCGAATGACTCTCTCGACGCGGCGTTGTGCCACGGCGATCTGCTGTTGCAGATCTGCGCCAATACCCAGGATACGGTGATCCACGCCCTGCGCGATATCATCAAGCACACCCCGGATCTGCTCAGCGTGCGCTGGAAGCGGGAAGGTTTTATCTCTGACCACGCCGCGCGCAGTAAAGGGAAAGAGACGCCGGTCAACCTGCTGGGCTTCAAAGACGGTACCGCCAACCCGGACAGCAGCAATACCGTGTTGATGAAAAACGTGGTCTGGGTGACGGAGGATCAGGGCGAACCGGCCTGGGCGGTGGGTGGCAGCTATCAGGCGGTGCGTATCATTCAGTTCCACGTGGAGTTCTGGGACCGCACGCCGCTGAAAGAGCAGCAGACGATCTTCGGCCGCGATAAGCAAACCGGCGCACCGCTCGGCATGAAGCACGAGCACGATGAACCCGACTACGCCCGCGATCCGAACGGAGATGTTATCGCGCTGGACAGCCATATTCGTCTCGCCAATCCTCGCACCAAAGAGACCCAGTCCAGCCTGATGATGCGCAGGGGCTACAGCTACTCGTTGGGGGTGACCAATTCCGGTCAGCTTGATATGGGACTGCTGTTTGTCTGCTATCAGCACGATCTGGATAAAGGGTTCCTCACCGTGCAGAAGCGGCTCAACGGCGAAGCGCTGGAGGAGTACATCAAGCCCATCGGCGGTGGCTATTTCTTTGCCCTGCCCGGCGCGCGTGACGCGAAGACCTGGCTCGCTCAGGGTCTGATAGAAGCCTGATAATCGTCCCTGCGACAGTTCGCGGGGACATTATTTTTCCATATGACTATCTTGTTGTTATATTTCTGTAATATTCATATATGAGACTGATTCCGCTGCAGGAGCAGTCTTAAAGGTTGCATCTAGGTAAAATAAATGTTGCATTTATGATAATTCCTGATGTACTTAAGATAAGACAGCGGTAGTTCCCGGCAGTGATACTGACTCACTATGGAGATCGCGAATGGTTGCGTCCTGTACTGGACAAGGTAAACACATCAACCGCAGCACCCGGCGCGGAGGCTCAGACTCCGGCAGCGATTTCCTCACCACAAAATTCTCCCCTCCACCTCTAAATACGATTTCTACCGACGTGCATAACGGTGCGCGTAGCCGTTCTGTATCGTCATCCGGTAATGCAAGCAATGGCTTACAAGGAAGCCAACCCTCTGATGTTCGTGCGCATAATCGTGCCGATGCTGGCGCGTGTGATGAATACCAACAACTCAAGGTGCTATCCATGGGAAGACAGAAAGCAGTGATCAAAGCTCGTCGCGAAGCAAAACGTGTGCTGAGACGGGATTCACGTAGCCATAAACAGCGTGAAGAAGAATCGGTCACCTCGCTTGTGCAGATGAGCGGCGTAGAATCCATTGGCATGGCGCGGGACAGCCGCGATGCATCGCCAATAGTGGCGCGGAATGAAGCTCAGGCGCACTACCTGAATGCTATCGAGAGTAAACAGCTCATCTTTGCAACCGGGGAAGCCGGATGCGGGAAAACCTGGATCAGTGCCGCCAAAGCGGCGGAGGCGCTGATTCATAAGGACGTGGAAAGGATCATCGTTACCCGTCCGGTACTGCAAGCGGATGAAGATCTGGGCTTCCTGCCTGGCGATATTTCTGAGAAGTTTGCCCCGTACTTCAGGCCCGTCTATGACGTGCTGGTGAAGCGGTTGGGCGCTTCCTTTATGCAGTACTGCCTGCGACCAGAGATTGGCAAGGTGGAAATCGCGCCGTTCGCCTATATGCGCGGACGTACATTTGAAAATGCGGTCGTTATTCTTGACGAGGCTCAGAACGTGACCGCTGCGCAAATGAAGATGTTTTTAACGCGCCTCGGGGAGAACGTGACGGTTATCGTCAACGGCGATATTACCCAGTGTGACTTGCCGTCGGGCGTGAAGTCTGGCCTGAGCGATGCTATGTCACGTTTTGAGGAAGATGAGATGATAGGGGTGGTCCGCTTCACAAAAGAGGACTGCGTCCGCTCAGCGCTGTGTCAACGAACGCTGGAAGTGTACTCCGACTAAGATCATTTCACATTTTAAGTCATTTCTTCCCGGCGTCATGCCGGGAAGCTTCTTTTATCCCCTCTGTTCGCATGGCTTTTTTTTAATCATATTTATTTCCTATAGCATTCAACGGGATTTACGCACCGTTTTTCGGTAATAATAATATTGCTGTTAATTTGCTGCGAACGCTTTTTATACAGTTAGAAAAAATGTGATATGTATTTACAATACCCACAAAATACCTGTAAATATAATGATCGCGCTAATTGTTAGGTGAAAATTAAACGTGAATGTTGTCACAGAACATGACTAAGCAGTAAAAATTAAGTTGGTGTCTTTTGGGTAATTATCTATGTTTCGTACTTGTTCAAATTAAATTCTAAGAAGAAACACACCAGGGGATCGTTTCCTCTGGAACATCACGCTGAGGGTCATACATGAACGAACTGGTTAGTGCAATTAACGGTGTTATCTGGAGCCCTGCGTTAATATTTTTATGTCTGGGTGTCGGTCTCTATTTCTCACTGCGTAGTCGTTTTCTACAATTACGTCATATAAAACATATGATTACCCTGATGTTTCAGGGCGGGGCTACCGATGCCGGCGTATCATCGTTTCAGGCGTTGACGATGACGCTGGCGGGCCGCGTAGGGACAGGGAATATCGCCGGTGTGGCGACCGCCATTACCTTTGGTGGCCCCGGTGCGCTTTTCTGGATGTGGGTAGTGGCATTTTTAGGCGCCAGCTCTGCTTTTGTTGAATCCACGTTAGGTCAGGTTTATAAAGAAAAAATTAACGGCGAATATCGTGGGGGACCTGCCTTTTATATTGAAAAAGGGTTGGGGGTGAAGTGGTACGCATGGTTATTTGCTATTGTGACCATTTTCTCCTGCGGTTTATTACTTCCGGGCGTACAGGCAAACTCAATTGCCGCCAGCCTGGATATTGCCTTCGGTCTTAACCCAAACGTTACGGCGGCAATACTGGCTGTACTGTTAAGCTTCATTATTTTCGGTGGTGTAAAAAGGATCGCCAGCTTTAGCAGTATGGTCGTTCCGTTTATGGCGCTCGGCTATATTATTGTTGCCTGCGTTATTATCGCGATCAATATTGAAAAACTGCCTGCTGTTATCCTGCTGATCTGGAAAAGTGCTTTTGGCCTTGAAGCGGGATTTGGCGCTATTCTGGGCCAGGCTATCATGTGGGGCGTTAAACGCGGCGTCTATTCCAACGAGGCGGCGCAGGGTACCGGGCCACATGCCTCCTCGGCAGCAGCCGTAAGTCATCCGGTGAAACAAGGGCTGGTTCAGGCGTTCTCCGTATATATCGACACGCTGTTTGTCTGCTCCGCGACCGGGTTTATGCTGTTGATCACCGGGCTTTATAATGTTCAGGGCGTTGACGGCGCAGCCCTTTATACCGGTATTGCAGGCGTGGCGGCGGGTCCTGGCTATGTGCAGACAGCGATGGAAAGTATGATGCCGGGCTTTGGTAATTACTTTGTCGCCATCGCGCTATTCTTCTTTGCCTTCACCACCATCATTGCCTATTACTATATCGCTGAAACCAATATCGCCTACATCAACCGTAAAATTCACCGTCCGTGGCTGACGTTCCTGCTTAAATTATGTCTGATGGCTTCCACGGTATATGGCACAATCCGCACCGCGGATCTGGCATGGGGATTAGGGGATATCGGGGTAGGGCTGATGGCCTGGCTCAACATTATTGCCATTGTCCTCTTGCATAAAAAAGCCTTTGCCAGCCTGAAGGATTATGAAACCCAGAATGCGCAGGGAATTGATCCACAGTTTGATCCGGTTCGGCTTGGGATTAAAAATGCGGATTACTGGCTGGGGGAGCGCAGAGATGAAGAGGGGGGATTGCCGGGGCAGGTTTCTTCTCCTGAAGGAAAGCAGCCGGCGGGGAAGTTGAATAACTGAGGAATAGTTTAAAACGGGCCCGTGCTTATGCGCGGGCTTTTTTTATGGGTGAGGCGGTATCACCCGAACCGGCGGGGATTGACTCGCTTCGCTCTCAGTCTGTCCAACTGGCTGCGCCAGTTGTCGAACCCCGGTCGGGGGTTCTCATCCCCCCGCAGACGTGCAACATGCGAAAAAAAAGCCCGCATTTTCATGCGAGCTCTTCTTAAAATATGGCGGTGAGGGGGGGATTGACTCGCTTCGCTCGCCCTGCGGGCAGCCTGTTCGCTATGCTCTCAGTCTGTC
Source organism: Enterobacter cloacae complex sp. IR5428 (assembly GCF_049238585.1). Taxonomy (NCBI): domain Bacteria; kingdom Pseudomonadati; phylum Pseudomonadota; class Gammaproteobacteria; order Enterobacterales; family Enterobacteriaceae; genus Enterobacter; species Enterobacter cloacae complex sp. IR5428. Next base: position 26,230 of record NZ_JBMKHV010000006.1, read on the forward strand.
CAACTGGCTGCCGCCAGTTGTCGAACCCCAGTCGGGGGTTCTCATCCCCCCCTTTTCGGAGAATATAAAAGAAAAAAGCCCGTACTTTCGTACGAGCTCTCATCTTAAATATGGCGGTGAGGGGGGGATTCGAACCCCCGATACGTTGCCGTATACACACTTTCCAGGCGTGCTCCTTCAGCCACTCGGACACCTCACCATATTGTTTTGCTGCCTGACCGCTTGGGGGGCAACGGGGCGCTACTATAGGGAGTTGCGCGAAAGCGGTCAAGCAGATTTTCTGCATTCGTGCCTGTTCGGTTAAGCCTTAATCAGCTTATGGCGCACCGCGCAGGATCAACGCTGCGAATCGAGCACTTCGCTGTTTTTCACGACGTCCTGCGCTTTGCTGTAACTTTCGATCAGCAGCTGGTAGGCAGGGAAGATGTGTGTGTACACCTCTGCCCATTCTCCCGCATCTTCACGGTTCCACGTGCGCTGGATCTCTGAGGCCACTGCCGCTGTGTCCATCGGTACCACGCCTGCCTGCACCACGCGCGCCAGGGTGATCTCTTGCGCCATTTTGCTGTAGGTGCCGGAGGCATCAATCACCGCAAACACTTTATATCCGTCCGCCACCGCGCTGATGGACGGGAAGGCCATGCAAACGCTGGTAATCGTCCCCGCGATAATCAGCGTTTTGCGTCCGGTGGCTTTCACCGCCGCCACGAACTCAGGATTATCCCAGGCGTTGATCTCACCCTTGCGTGCCACATACTGTGCGTGCGGCGCATTGGCGTGGATCTCCGGGATAAGCGGGCCGTTCGGTCCCTGTGGAACCGACGCCGTGGTGATCACCGGGATCTTCGCCAGCGAGGCGATCTTTGCCAGCGCTGCTGCACGAGCGCGCAGCTCAGGCATTGGCATGTCTCCAACAGTCTGGAACAATCCGCTCTGGTGATCGATAAGCAGCATAACGGCATCATTGACGTCAATAACGGGACGTGCACCGTTGAAGTTTGCAGGGGTAGACATAATGCGCTCCTTTATTACGTTTAGATTTGGCCAAAGCGGCCGGAGTTGAAATCGCGAATAGCTTCGGCGATTTCGGTTTTACTGTTCATCACAAACGGGCCATAGCCCACGATGGGTTCATTCAGTGGCTCCCCGGCCATCAGCAACACTTTGGCATCGCTGCTGGCTTCTAGATGCAGCTTGTCGCCGCTCTGACTCAGCACGACCAGCTGCGCCTCACCCGCAGGCGTGGTGCCGTTCACTGTCACGCTGCCCTCAACAACAACCAGCGCCGTGCTCCAGCCTTCGGGCTGATTGAGCGTCAGGTGGCTGCCCTGGTGCAGCGCGAGATCCCATACGTTAAGCGGTGAGAAGGTATGCGCCGGGCCGTTTACCTCTCCAAAGCGGCCAGCAATCACGCGCATTGTTCCGCTGTTATCCGGCAGGGTGACCACCGGGATATCCGCCTGAGTGATGCTCTGGTAGCCAGGCGTCGCCATTTTGTCTTTAGCGGGCAGGTTGACCCACAGCTGCATCATTTTCAGTTCACCGCCTTTCTGCGAGAACGCGCTGGAGTGGAACTCCTCGTGCAAAATGCCTGCGCCTGCCGTCATCCACTGCACATCGCCTGGACCAATAACGCCGCCTCTGCCGGTGGAATCACGGTGCTCAACTTCGCCTGAGTAGACGATGGTCACCGTTTCAAAACCGCGATGAGGATGCTCGCCCACGCCGCGTTTTGCGCCATCCGCCGGGAAGGTATGTGGTCCGGCGTAGTCAAGCAGCAGGAACGGGCTCAGCGGTTCGCCGTGCGTCTGGTAAGAAAACATCGAACGAACCGGAAAACCATCACCGACCCAGTGCGGACGAGGTGCGGTATACACGCCTGTTACGTTTTTCATGATTAACTCCTGATGTCCTGTTGATGTAAATAGCTTATATTCAGGGTTAATATCCCGGTAGATAGCAAAAATGACATTCACTGTTCCTTAAATGGAACAATGGGGGCGTATGCAGGATCTCAATGATTTCGTATGGTTTGTGAAGGTGGTGGAGCATGGCGGCTTTGCGGCAGCGGGGCGGGCGCTCGATCAGCCAAAGTCGAAACTGAGCCGTCGGATTGCGCAGCTGGAAGAACGCCTGGGTGTTCGGTTGATACAACGTACCACGCGGCAGTTTGCGGTGACTGAAGTGGGGCAGACGTTCTATCAGCACTGTAAAGCCATGCTGGTGGAGGCTGAAGCTGCGGAGGAGGCGGTGGCTGCTTTACAGGCTGAGCCGCGCGGTATGGTCAGGATCACTTGCCCCGTAACCCTACTGCACGTTCACGTGGGGCCCATGCTGGCGAGGTTTATGGCGCGCTATCCGGGAATTAACCTCCAGCTTGAAGCCACCAACCGCAGGGTCGATCTGGTGGGGGAGGGGGTGGATGTGGCGATCCGCGTTCGTCCGCGCCCGTTTGATGACAGCGATTTGGTATTAAGGGTGCTGGCGGACAGGGGTCACTGTCTGGTTGCCGGGCCGACACTGATTGAACGGATGGGCAATCCGGCGATGCCTTCTGAGCTCAGCGAATGGCCGGGTTTAAGTATGGGCGCTGGTAAACACCTGCATAAGTGGGAGCTGAGCGGGCCGGAGGGGGCGAAAGCAGACATTCACTTCACGCCGCGCCTGGTGACTACCGATATGCTGGCGCTGCGGGAGGCAGCGATGGCGGGCGTGGGCGTGGTACAGTTGCCCATTTTGATGGTGAAGGATCAGCTGGCTTCAGGTGAGCTTGTTCGGGTGCTGAATGCCTGGGAACCCAGACGGGAAGTGATCCATGCGGTGTATCCTTCCCGGCGCGGCCTGCTGCCATCGGTCAGGACGCTGGTGGATTTTCTGACCGAAGAGTATGCAAAGATGGTTGAGGACTAGCTTTTCGTAGGTCGGGTAAGCGTAGCGCCACCCGACATAAAGAGCGCAGGGAGCGAATAGAATATAAAAGAAAAAAGCCCGCATTTTCATGCGAGCTCTTCTTCAAATATGGCGGTGAGGGGGGGATTGACTCGCTTCGCTCGCCCTGCGGGCAGCCTGTTCGCTACGCTCACAGTCTGTCCAACTGGCTGCGCCAGTTGTCGAACCCCGGTCGGGGGTTCTCATCCCCCATTGCGGAGAATATATAAGAAAAAAGCCCGTACTTTCGTACGAGCTCTCGTCTTGAATATGGCGGTGAGGGGGGGATTCGAACCCCCGATACGTTGCCGTATACACACTTTCCAGGCGTGCTCCTTCAGCCACTCGGACACCTCACCATATTGTCATCCCGTTGTTGTCGGGACGGGCGCTAATGTAAGGAAAAGCCGTACTGCCGTCAACCCACTTTTTCAGTAATTTAGCGTGTTTAGACAAACTTCAGGCAACCTGATTTCGAAATGTGCGAAAAGCGCCTCTTTTATCAGCAACGCGGTTTAGCGAGAAATTTGTTATGCTGACAAGCCAGTTGAAAATGAAAATAAAACAGCGCACTAAAAGGCAATGACTATGGATATTATCTTCTATCACCCCACTTTTGATACGGCTTACTGGATTAAGGCGCTCACGGCGGCACTGCCTGGCGCACGCGTTCGCGAATGGAAACAGGGCGATAATGAACATGCCGACTACGCGCTGGTCTGGCATCCCCCGGTCGAAATGCTTCAGGGACGCCGTTTGAAGGCGGTGTTTGCTCTTGGTGCAGGGGTGGATTCCATTCTCAGTAAGCTGAAGGCACACCCTGAAATGCTGCCGGAAGATATTCCCCTGTTTCGTCTGGAAGATACCGGTATGGGGCAGCAGATGCAGGAATATGCCGTGAGCCAGGTGCTGCACTGGTTCCGCCGTTTCGACGATTATCAGGCGTTTAAACAGCAATCCCACTGGGAACCGCTTCCGGATTATCAGCGTGAAGATTTCACCATCGGCATCCTCGGCGCGGGTGTACTGGGTTCGAAAGTCGCCGAAGCGCTCGCACCGTGGGGCTTCCCACTGCGCTGCTGGAGCCGGAGCCGTAAGGAGTATCCGGGCGTCGAGAGCTTTGCCGGAACGGACGAACTCCCGGCGTTCCTGAAAGGGACTCGCGTCCTCATTAACCTGCTGCCGAATACGGCGGAAACGGTCGGCATTATCAATGGCACGCTCCTCAACCAGTTGGCAGAAGACAGCTACTTAATGAACCTGGCGCGCGGGGTACACGTTGTGGAAGACGATCTGCTGAAAGCGCTGGATAGCGGTAAACTGAAAGGCGCAATGCTGGATGTGTATAGCCGCGAACCGCTGCCGACAGACAGCCCGCTCTGGGCACATCCACGTGTGGCGATGACGCCCCATATTGCGGCCGTGACGCGACCGGCGGAGGCCGTGGCGTATATCTCGCATACCATCAGCGAAATAGAGAAGGGCAACGCGGTGACCGGACAGGTCGACAGACAGCGAGGCTACTGAGAGAAACCCGGCGTTCGCCGGGTTTTTGCTAATATTCGCCGCTGATAACTGCTATCCTTTGGAAAAACCGCAGAGGAGAGAAAGATGTATCCCGTTGACCTGCATATGCACACCGTCGCCAGTACCCACGCTTACAGTAACCTCCATGATTATATCGCTCAGGCGAAGCTGAAAGGCATCAAACTGTTTGCGATAACCGATCACGGTCCGGATATGGCGGATGCGCCGCACTACTGGCATTTTGTGAATATGCGTATTTGGCCACGTCTGGTTGACGATATCGGGATACTGCGCGGCATCGAAGCGAACATCAAAAATACCGACGGTGAAATTGACTGCACCGGCCCGATGCTGACCTCGTTAGATCTGATCCTCGCCGGCTTCCACGAGCCGGTCTTTGCGCCCCAGGATAAAGAGACCAACACCGCGGCGATGATTGCCACCATTGCCAGCGGCAATGTGCACATTATCAGCCACCCGGGAAATCCGAAATACCCGATCGATATTCAGGCCGTGGCACAGGCCGCAGCGAAGCACCGCGTGGCGCTGGAGATCAACAACTCCTCGTTCGTGCATTCGCGTAAGGGCAGTGAGGCCAACTGCCGCGACGTTGCGGCGGCCGTGCGTGACGCGGGCGGAATGGTGGCGCTGGGCTCTGATTCACACACGGCCTTCACGCTGGGTGATTTTAGCGAGTGCCTGAAAATATTGCGGGACGTGAATTTCCCGGAAGAACAGATCCTGAACGTCACGCCGCGTCGTATGCTCGACTTCCTTGAGTCGCGCGGTATGGCGCCGATTGATGAATTTGCCGATCTTTAATTAATAACGGAATAAAAACATGAATGAGTTTTCCATCCTTTGCCGCGTGCTGGGCACCTTATATTACCGCCAGCCGCAGGATCCGCTGCTGGTTCCGCTGTTTACCCTGATTCGTGAAGGTAAACTGGCGCAGAGCTGGCCGCTGGAACAGGATGAGTTGCTGGAACGCTTGCAAAAAAGTTGCGATATGCAGCAGATTTCAACGGATTACAACGCGCTGTTCGTGGGAGAAGAGTGTCGCGTGTCGCCGTATCGTTCTGCCTGGCAGGAAGGTGCGACCGAAGCGGAAGTTCGGGCGTTTCTTTCAGAACGCGGCATGCCGCTGACGGATATGCCTGCCGATCATATCGGTACCCTGTTGCTGGCGGCCTCATGGATTGAAGATAAAGCAGGTGATGATGAGAATGAGGCGATTGAAACCCTGTTCGAAACGTATCTGCTGCCGTGGGTCGGAACCTTCCTGGGTAAAGTTGAAGCCCACGCCACCTCTCCGTTCTGGAGAACGCTGGCTCCGCTGACGCGTGACGCTATCGCTGCCATGTGGGATGAGCTGGAAGAAGAGAGTGAAGAGTGATTTAAATCACAAAAATCCTGCAACGATACATTTCAACTTGCACGTAACGTGCTTCTGATCTCATTTCTAGGGTGCGCATCTGCTAAGATGCGCACCATGAACATATTACTTTGTATTGCAATCACGACTGGCATCCTCTCCGGCCTCTGGGGTTGGGTGGCGGTATCTCTCGGTTTGTTGAGCTGGGCCGGTTTTCTTGGCTGCACGGCCTATTTCGCCTGTCCGCAGGGTGGTTTTAAAGGGCTCTTTATTTCAGGCAGCACGTTACTGAGTGGCGTGGTCTGGGCGCTGATCATTATGAAGGGCAGCGCGCTGGCGCCGCATGTGGAAATCCTGGGGTACGTCATGACTGGTATTGTGGCTTTCCTGATGTGCGTTCAGGCAAAACATCTGCTGTTGTCCTTTGTGCCCGGCACGTTCATGGGTGCCTGCGCGACCTTTGCAGGCCAGGGGGACTGGAAGCTGGTGGTCCCTTCGCTCATGCTGGGATTACTGTTTGGCTACGCTATGAAGAACAGCGGTCTCTGGCTTGCAGCCCGACGCGAGAAGAGCCAGAACGTTCCTGTGGTAGGTAAATAAAAAAAAGGCGAGACGAAAATCTCGCCTTTTTATACGCCGCCAATCATGACTCCGGCGGAACCGACATCTCACGGTATTTCACCAGCACCGCATTACTCACGTCACTTTTATTCTGAAGATCCCACAAGCCGCGATCGATGCCGTCATTAATCAGGAAAATCACCCCGGTTTCGATGGCCGACATCAGACACAGCATGACCGGCTCGTTAGAGGTATAGCCAATTTCAGCCTCCAGCAAACGCTGGTAGTCGATAAAGCGGAATACCCCCGCCTGCACTTCATATGAGAGAATCGTTTTACTGGTGGTCACGGAGGATAAAATTTCACCCGTGCTTACGTTAACCACGCGCAGGTTGACGGCAATCTGATCCAGCTGATACTGCGTGTCGGCCCCGATACCAAAGTAACGGGCACCCGCGCCGCCCGATTTCACGTTACTTTCGTAGCCGATAATCGAGCCTTCCACCATGATATTGGCTGCGGTGAGAGACTGTAGCGGCATGCGGTTATTGACGCCAACGGTACCATTCTCCTGTGCAGCACGAATGATTTTTCGTTCGTTAAGCAGGTTTTGCAGCCCCTGGCGTTCCAGCGGGATAAACCAGCGCGAATCTTTCAGGGCGGTAACCAGCATCGCGGTGGCGCTCTGCGGTACGGCCGTGGAGAAGTTACTGGCCGGATACGGTTTGAACTGGCCCGTCTCATCCTGAATGTTATAGACCGAGACGAATATCTTCCCGGTAGGGCCGGGCAGATGCGTCAGATCCCGATAGCTCTGGGCACGGGGCATTAGGGTGGGTTTAGCGGCTTCTTTTGGCGGGGCAGTTAAACAACCGCTTAATAAGCACACTGCAACTAAAATAAAAAAGCGCTGCATGATAATTGTCCTTATTTCGGGGTTGTTTAGAAATCAGTTGAACTGGTCTGCAAACCGGAAACCTGGATTGTCGACGTCTTACCGGTTTTTCGGTCCGTCACATTTAACTGAAGCTGCCCGTCTTTATTGGCAATATCGACGATAAAGTCATTAGTGACCATCCGGCCGGGTTTTCCGGTATTAATGTTGGTTAATAAGCCACCTAATATTTGCGACTGGATGGCCTGAGTAAAATTATCCAGAGCTGACGGGGTCTCGATACCGAAATCATCGTCATAGCTGGGGTCTTTATAGGAGTTTTGAGCCTGCGCCTGGTTAAGCATAAAGGCTCCGTTATTCGGGTTGCCGCCAAAATTAGGGTTGCGGAACTGGAATGTCATATTTCCGGCCCAACTCAACGGCGCAATGAGCATTAACGAAATCACTGTGTGTGCGAGACGCATTACAGCCTCCGAAATAGGTGTCGTTGCTAGAACTCATCTTTTGCTAAATCGCCTGTGCTCAAAAGGGCTTTATCTAACTGTAGGCGGTTAATAGCTTCTTCTGTTTGTGCCAGTGCGAAAGCGACGTTCTGATCGAGGTCTCTTTTCGTTGGGAATAAAAAAGTCTGGTAAATAACGTCCTGATTAGCGGTTATTGTGATCCAGCTTCCCCACCGCGCACTGGGCCGTTCGTTGATGGTTAAATTACCCGGATAATCGCTTTCCCACTTATCGCTGAAGGCACGATAAAAATCGTGTCCGACAGAGGTGACAGTGTGGTCGGTCAACAGTCCAGGAACTTCCACCTCAACAGCCTGAAGGTTTCCGGCAGCAAGCATAATGCCTGCGGCGGCAATCCAACTTAGGGTGCGTTTCATGCTATTAACGCCTGAGGTTATCGTTTGCCCACGACACCGCCTGCGTGCGATTTTTAACAGCTATCTTTTTGAAAAGATTATAAAGATGCGTCTTAACCGTATTTTCGCTGATAAATAACGAACGGGCGATTTCAATATTTGAAGCACCAATACGCAGTTTGTTCAGGATCTCTTTCTCACGGTGCGTCAGAAGGGCCGATTCCGAACTGTTATAGCGATAATTTCCGGAGTGGGTAATGAGGTAGCTGGCCAGTTTTTGCGAGAAATAACACTCCCCCCGCAATATGCCCTGCAAACCCTCCACGACACGATTTTCTTCTTCTGTAACGTAAAACACGCCGTTAATATGCGGCCAGCTCTCAATTTCGCGGAAAGGATACTCATCAGGCGTATTCAATAACAACACGCGGATATTATTGTTTTTCCTGCTTAAATTATCTTGCCAGTAATGGATCAGTTTTTTATCCGCTTCCATCATATCGAGAAGAATGATGCTGCCAGGAGCGATATCATCAAAAGAACGTTGAATGTTATGAAGTTTCCCGTTAAGTGACAGGCATTGTTTTAAATGCTGCAATAACGCTGTCGCTTGTAAGGAAGGTTTTGTGATCAACAATAATGTATGACCGGGTAAGCTATGGACTTCATTAAACATGATGAAACCCCACGTTATTTATGACACCCGGCAGCTGCCCTCGTATTATTGAAAAGGGCACCAGAAGTACTGCAGGTGTGGCACTGCTGTGTGTAGTTAAAAAACCTTCCTCCAAAGGAGGCGGTAAAATTAAAAACAAATAACGTACTGCTGTTTTCAATCTAGCTATTGCAAACTTTAAAGCAAGTGTTAATCGTGTAACAGAATGTAAAATTCGATATTTATTTGTGTATTTTGCAGGGTTAATAGATTTTAAGATAAGGGGAAAGTTGTACAGGTGTATAAACGTGCACAGATTTTAAAAACCATACGGTATATTATAATGAGTTGTATTATCTGGTTTTTTATTATTGTAAGCCAGCCGGTAAAAAGTATGAACTCTGCTAAAAACATAAGACTTCCCTAAGCCGGAATTTTTTCTTAAGAAAACTTGCTTCGTGTCACGCGCGTGACAAAGGGCATTGTCGTTTTTGTCTGAAGAAGCCGGTACAGGTTGGACAGCCTGTCTCGCTGTTGTACAAGCGCAGGAAGACATTTTTGGTTTCTGCTTTAGGCGAGTATCCCGTCGTTTCAGGCGAGATTTACGACTTTGAGGTGAAGGGGAATATAAAAATAAGGCGCACGGGTGAGATATTAAACATGTTTCGGCAGACATACTCTTTTCCGTAACGCGGCGTTAACAAAACGAATCGCGTTAACGGAGTAAGGAATACTTTTTTATAGCCAGGTCCAGGGTGACAGCATGAAAAACAAAACGTTGTTTATGATGTTTACATTACTGGGTGCGCCTGGGTTTGTAATCGCAGGTGATTCAGATTTAGCCAGTTCTGAATATAATTTTGCGATAAATGAATTAAGTAAAGCTTCATACAATCAGGCAGCCATTATTGGTCAACAGGGTTCAGGAAATAATGCTGATGTACGCCAGGGCGGTTCTAAATTGCTGTCCGTTATTTCCCAGGAGGGCGGGAATAACCGCGCGAATGTTGATCAGTCAGGGACGTATAACCTTGCTTATATCGATCAGACCGGCAACGGCAACGATGCGAGTATTAAGCAGGGCGCTTTTGGCAACACCGCCATGATTATCCAGAAAGGCTCGGGTAACAGGGCGAATATAACGCAGTATGGTACGCAGAAAACAGCAGTTGTAGTACAGAGACAGTCGCAAATGGCTATTCGCGTTATTCAACGCTAGCGATGTGTGACGCCTTAATCAATCCGATGGGGGTTTACCATGAAACTTTTCAAAGTGGCAGTTATTGCAGCAATCGTAGTTTCTGGCAGTGCTTTCGCAGGTGCGGTACCACAATTTGGCGGCGGTCACGGTGGTGGCTGGGGTGGCGGCAATAACGGCCCTGACTCAACCCTGAGCATTTACCAGTACGGCGGCGGTAACTCCGCGCTTGCTTTGCAGACGGACGCCCGAGATTCTGAATTGACCATTACCCAGCATGGTGGCGGTAACGGCGCAGACGTTGGCCAGGGCTCTGATGACAGTTCTATCGATCTGCTGCAAAAAGGCTTTGGTAACAGCGCCACCATCGACCAGTGGAATAGCAAAGATTCTGTTATCAACGTGAAACAGTTCGGCGGCGGCAACGGCGCGGCGGTAGACCAGACAGCGTCCGGCTCAACGGTGACTGTGCACCAGGTTGGCTTCGGCAACAACGCGACCGCACACCAGTACTGATTCATTTCTGTACCAAAAAACAGGGCATCCGCCCTGTTTTTTTTCGGGAGGATCTCATGAGCACATTCATTCTCCTTGCCGCGCTTGCCAGCCAGATAACGTTCAGTACCTCACAGCAGGCAAATGTGACAACCATTATTCCTCAGGTCACGCTGGCAGACGCCTGCGAATGTCAGGTTGAGGTGTTATCTGTCCGGCAGGGGCAGGGGGGACAAAGTACATCGCGGCAGAAAAATACTCTTTTTATACCCGCTAATCTGCCGATTGATCTAACGCGAATCAGTTTAAATATTCGCTCAGGGGATGCGGTAAAAATAATCGTCACCGTTTCCGATGGAAAATCGCTTCATTTATCACAGCAGTGGAACACACCGGCAAGTACGCTTTAATCATTCATAAAATCAATGATTTAATAAAGTGGCGGCGCTGCACAGGTAAGCTATGCTGATATCAAGAACCCAGCAAACGGGTTGCTTAAACAGATACGTCATAACGGAGCGTTTTTACCCCTCAAGGACGAATTTCATTGAGGAGTACAAATAATGTTCAAATCCGCAGCGTGTATTATTTCTGGTCTGGGACTGATCCTGTCCTCTTTTTTTTCTCCGGCTTATTCAGCAACTATAGAGAATGGTGGGGTGATTCATTTTCATGGCGCGGTGGTCGCTGACCCGTGCGAAGTCACGCCCCGGCATCAGCAGTTTGCAATTTCCTGCCCGGAAAATAACCGTATGAAAACGCATACCATCAGTTATGACGAGGCGCTCCGGGGCCATCATCCTCACTCAGCGCTGGCCGCTGTCACCATGAAATACCTGAATGAAAAGAAAACGCTTGCGGTCGTTCAGGTGGATTACCGTTAATCGCCGTTTTTTTTCGCGACAGTTTTTCTCCTTCTCCCTCTGCGATACACTGATGAAAAAGGCGGGTTGCAGAGGGTGTTTATGAGACCGCAAATCGACGTTATTCATGGCGATATCACGACGGTGCACGTTGACGTGATCGTCAACGCAGCCAATTCCTCCCTCTTGGGTGGGGGCGGGGTGGATGGTGCCATTCACCGGGCCGCGGGCCCTCAGCTCCTTGAAGCATGCAAAACCGTGCGCCAGCAGCAGGGAGAGTGCCCGCCGGGGCATGCTGTTATTACGCTTGCGGGCGATCTCCCGGCCAAAGCGGTGATCCATACCGTTGGACCCGTCTGGCACGGTGGCGACCGCCATGAGGCTGAGATTCTGGAGCAGGCTTATCGTAACTGCCTGCGGCTTGCGGCAGATAACGGCTATAAGACCATGGCGTTCCCCGCCATTAGCACCGGGGTGTACGGTTATCCAAAGGAAGCGGCAGCTACGATCGCCGTGAATACCGTTTATCACTACCTTTCCCTCAAACCCATGCCGGAAAAAGTCATTTTTGTCTGTTTCGATGAGCACACCGCCGACCTGTATCAGCGGCTTTTGACCGCGCGCAGCCAGGCATTTTGATGTCTGAAAAGCAAAAACGGCGCTCTGGAGGCGCCGTTTTGTTATCCCGCTTTAACCTGAGGTTTGCCTGAGAACAGGAAACGCAAAAGCGGGATCCGCAGGTGGATTTCATACAACACGATGGCAATGCCAACCACAAAGACCAGACCGGTGAAGAAGCCCAGCGCATTCGATTTGATATGCGGCGTAATGTACGCCCCGAAAAACAGCGTCAGCGGATGGTGGACCAGGTAGATAAACAGTGAAGCATTAACGAAATAGGTGACGCGACTGGATTTAAAATTCAGCAGACGATGGCCAAGGGCGAACACCACGTTAACCATCCACAGGCCCATCAGCATCGTTATCACGCTCTCTGTCTCATACATCCACGCGTCCCCGCTGCCAAAGCGCTGATTGAGAAGATAGGCGGCAAAGGCCAGCGCAGCACCCACCGCACACCAGGGGGAGGGGGTGGTAAACAGCGCTTTAAGCCGGGGATGAATAAATGCCAGCGCCCCAATCAGGAAGAAGGGAATGTAGAACAGGGTCTGCATCACCACGAAATTAAACAGCCCATCGCTCAGAATGGGAGGGTAGACAATGAGCAGCGTACGCCTGACGGCGGCATACGCGACCCCCAGCGCAAGAAACAGCAGCGACAGCTTGCCCAGGGTGATGTTGGCGAAGAAGGTCGAGGTTGCGGCGCTCGCGCGCTGGCGCAGTTGACTGAAGATCAGCAAACTCACCGTGGTTAGCACCACCAGTACCAGCAGGAACCAGAGGTGGGAAATCAGCTCCCAGACCAGGGTGTTGTATTTCTCATAGAACGAGAGATTAGGCCAGTTTTCCGCCTTGCCTTTAACATGCTGCAACATGATGAACTGCGGCAGCGTCAGCAGCGGAATGGCCGTCAACATTGGTATGCCCACGCGCTCCACGCGCACTTTCCACCACCGCTTGAGGGGATAGCGCAAGAAGAGCATGTAAGAGAAATAGCCTGAAATGACGAAAAACACCTGCATGCGGAAGGCATGGATAAAATCATTGAACAGCGTCAGCCACCAGGAGGGCATCTGGCTGTTCACATGCCAGGTGTGGCTGGAATAGATCAGTGAAATATGAAAAGGGATCCCCAATAGCATGAGCCATGCGCGGATCGAGTCGAGGAAATATTCACGTTGTACAGGGGTTGTGCTCATATAACTTTGCGCATTCTCAGACTTTTCGCCTTATCCCTAAGGCTCATAATGGTTACATTCGGAGCCAACCCTACACCAAGACCGACACCCTGTCTCCAGGATAAGCACGCAAAGTGAAAAGCGGGTTCTTTCATTTGCTTAATCCATGAGCCAGCGAGCTGAACAAAGCAGTGATAATGTTGTCGGATTGCCTGAGTTTCCATTAAAATGGATCGGATCGATATAAGCACACAAAGGGGGAAGTGCTTACTTATTATGAAACATAAACCACAAATGATGAAAATGCGTTGGTTGGGTGTAGCAGTGCTGTTGTCACTGTATACCTCATCTGCACTGGCCTTTAACATCGATGATGTCGCAAAACAGGCTAAATCGATGGCGGGCAAGAGCTACGAAGCGCCAAAAAGTAACCTGCCCTCCGTTTTCCGCGACATGAAATACGCGGACTATCAGCAGATCCAGTTCAATCACGATAAAGCGTACTGGAACAATATTAAAACCCCGTTCAAGCTTGAATTTTACCACCAGGGTATGTACTTCGACACGCCGGTTGCCATCAATGAAGTGACGGCGACCGCGGTACGTAAAATCAAGTACAGCCCGGATTATTTCAATTTTGGCGATGTGCAACACGATAAAGACACGGTGAAAGACCTCGGCTTCGCAGGCTTCAAGGTGCTTTACCCGATTAACAGCAAAGATAAAAACGACGAAATCGTCAGCATGCTTGGCGCCAGCTACTTCCGCGTGATTGGCGCGGGGCAGGTGTACGGGCTTTCTGCGCGCGGTCTGGCAATTGATACCGCGCTGCCATCAGGTGAAGAATTTCCACGTTTTCGCGAGTTCTGGATCGAACGTCCAAAACCAACCGACAAACGTCTGACAATTTATGCGCTGCTGGACTCCCCTCGTGCGACAGGCGCTTATCGCTTCGTGATCATGCCAGGGCGTGACACGGTGGTTGACGTGCAGTCTAAAGTTTACCTGCGCGATAAAGTGGGCAAACTGGGCGTCGCGCCGCTGACCAGCATGTTCCTGTTCGGGCCGAATCAGCCGTCTCCGGCGACTAACTTCCGCCCTCAACTGCATGATTCTAATGGCCTTTCCATACATGCTGGTAACGGCGAGTGGATCTGGCGTCCGCTGAACAACCCGAAACACCTCGCCGTCAGCAGCTTTGCGATGGAAAACCCGCAGGGCTTTGGTCTGCTGCAACGTGGCCGTCAGTTCTCCCGCTTTGAAGATCTGGACGACCGCTACGATCTGCGCCCAAGCGCCTGGGTTACACCGAAAGGCGACTGGGGTAAAGGCAAGGTTGAGCTGGTTGAAATTCCAACCAATGATGAAACCAACGATAACATCGTGGCGTACTGGACACCGGATCAGCTGCCTGAAGCCGGTAAAGAGATGAACTTCAAGTATGCGATCACCTTCAGCCGTGACGAAGACAAACTGCACGCACCGGATAACGCGTATGTGATGCAGACGCGTCGTTCTACGGGGGACGTGAAGCAGTCCAACCTGATTCGTCAGCCGGATGGCACGCTGGCATTTATCGTGGACTTCACCGGGCAGGATATGAAAAAACTGGCGCCGGATACTGCCGTGACGGCACAGGCCAGCATTGGCGATAACGGTGAAATCGTTGAGAACGCCGTGCGTTACAATCCGGTCACCAAAGGGTGGCGTTTGACCCTGCGCGTGAAGGTGAAAGATCCGAAACAGACCACTGAAATGCGCGCCGCGCTGGTCAGTAACGATAAGCCGCTGAGTGAAACCTGGAGCTATCAGCTACCTGCCAATGAATAATACATCTGAATATATTGATGCCATGCCGCTAACGGACATTGAAAAAGCGGCACTCCCTGCGAGCGACATCCGCGCGGTTCACACCGCGCTGGATGGTGAACATCGTCACTTTTCCCGTGATGATGATACGCCGCTGGGGTCAGTGAAGGCACGTCTGGAGCAGGCATGGCCAGACTCGCTGGCAGAAGGGCAGTTAATCAAGGATGACGAAGGGCGTGACCAGCTACAGGCGATGCCGAAGGCCACGCGTTCCTCTATGTTCCCCGATCCGTGGCGCACCAACCCGGTGGGTCGCTTCTGGGATCGCCTGCGTGGGCGTGACGTGACGCCGCGCTATCTGTCACGTCTGACCAAAGAACAACAGGCGTCCGAGCAGAAATGGCGTACCGTGGGAACGATTCGTCGTTACATTCTGCTGCTGCTGACGCTGGCACAGACGGTTGTCGCCACCTGGTACATGAAAACTATTCTGCCGTACCAGGGCTGGGCATTGATTAACCCTGCTGACATGATTGGCCAGGATATCTGGGTCTCCTTCATGCAGCTGCTGCCGTATATTTTACAGAGCGGCATCCTTCTGCTGTTTGCCGTGCTGTTCTGTTGGGTCTCCGCCGGGTTCTGGACGGCGCTGATGGGCTTCCTGCAACTGCTGATGGGGCGTGACAAATACAGCATTTCCGCGTCGACGGTCGGGGATGAACCCCTCAATCCTGAGCACCGTACCGCGCTGATCATGCCTATCTGTAACGAAGATGTTGACCGCGTATTCGCCGGGCTGCGTGCCACCTGGGAGTCCGTAAAGGCGACCGGTAACGCGGCGCATTTCGACGTCTACATCCTGAGCGACAGCTACAACCCGGATATCTGCGTGGCAGAGCAAAAAGCCTGGATGGAGCTGATTGCTGAAGTGCAGGGCGAAGGGCAGATCTTCTACCGTCGTCGTCGTCGTCGTGTTAAGCGTAAGAGCGGGAACATCGATGACTTCTGTCGTCGCTGGGGTAACCAGTACAGCTACATGGTGGTACTGGATGCGGACTCCGTGATGAGCGGCGACTGCCTGAGCGGGCTGGTCCGTCTGATGGAAGCCAATCCGAACGCGGGTATTATTCAGTCCTCGCCAAAAGCGTCCGGTATGGACACGCTATATGCGCGCTGCCAGCAGTTTGCGACCCGCGTCTACGGGCCGCTGTTTACTGCCGGTCTGCACTTCTGGCAGCTGGGTGAATCTCACTACTGGGGCCACAACGCTATTATCCGCGTGAAGCCATTCATCGAGCACTGCGCCCTGGCGCCGCTGCCGGGTGAAGGATCGTTTGCCGGGTCCATTCTGTCGCATGACTTTGTGGAAGCCGCGCTGATGCGTCGCGCAGGGTGGGGCGTCTGGATTGCCTACGATCTGCCGGGCTCGTATGAAGAGCTGCCGCCGAACCTGCTGGATGAGCTCAAGCGTGACCGCCGCTGGTGTCACGGTAACCTGATGAACTTCCGCCTGTTCCTGGTGAAGGGGATGCACCCTGTTCACCGTGCGGTGTTCCTGACGGGCGTCATGTCCTATCTGTCTGCGCCGCTGTGGTTTATGTTCCTGGCACTCTCGACCGCGTTGCAGGTTGTGCATGCCCTGACGGAGCCGCAGTACTTCCTGCAACCGCGCCAGCTGTTCCCGGTGTGGCCGCAGTGGCGTCCGGAGCTGGCGATTGCGCTGTTCGCGTCGACCATGGTGCTGCTGTTCCTGCCTAAGCTGCTCAGTATCATTCTGATCTGGTGTAAAGGTTCGAAGGAGTACGGTGGTTTCTGCCGCGTAACCCTTTCACTGCTGCTGGAAGTGCTGTTCTCGGTCCTGCTGGCACCGGTGCGTATGCTGTTCCACACGGTATTCGTGGTGAGCGCGTTCCTGGGATGGGAAGTGGTGTGGAATTCACCGCAGCGTGACGATGACTCTACGCCATGGAGTGAAGCCTTTATGCGCCACGGCTCTCAGCTGCTGCTGGGCCTGGTGTGGGCCGTTGGTATGGCCTGGCTGGATCTGCGTTTCCTGTTCTGGCTGGCGCCAATCGTCTTCTCGCTGATCCTGTCGCCATTTGTGTCGGTGATCTCCAGCCGTTCTACGGTGGGCCTGCGTACCAAACGCTGGAAGCTGTTCCTGATCCCGGAAGAGTATTCTCCGCCGCAGGTGCTGGTGGATACCGATACCTATCTGGAGCAGAACCGCAAACGCACGCTGGATGATGGCTTTATGCACGCCGTGTTTAACCCGTCATTCAACGCGCTGGCAACCGCGATGGCGACTGCGCGTCACCGTGCCAGCCAGGTGCTGGAGATCGCCCGCGATCGCCACGTTGAGCAGGCGCTGAATGAGACGCCAGAAAAGCTTAACCGCGACCGTCGTCTGGTGCTGTTGAGCGATCCGGTGACGATGGCACGGCTTCACTACCGCGTGTGGACTTCTCCGGAGAGATACTCTTCGTGGGTGAACTACTACAAGGACGTGAAGCTGAATCCGCTGGCCCTGAAGGCGAAGTAAGTTGTTAAGTAGGGCGGGTAAGCGAAGCGCCACCCGCCAAATAAAATACCGGCTGTGAGGCCGGTATTTTTTTAGAGGTCAGAAATGAAAGTAATCATCGTCGTCATGATGGCATGCCTGCTCAGCGGCTGCGGCAGCATCATCAGCCGCACCATTCCCGGACAGGGCCACGGGAATCAGTACTACCCCGGCGTACAGTGGGATGTCCGCGATTCCGCATGGCGCTATCTCACCGTGCTCGATCTGCCGTTTTCGCTGATTTTTGACACGCTACTGCTGCCCATCGATGCCAGCCACGGCCCTTACGAGTAACGAGAGCTTATCGCTCGTCCCATTCGTCCGCTGCGGCCTGACCTTCTTCGGTATCCAGCGGCGGTTCGAGCTGAAACTCACCTTCATCCCATTCATGCAGCGTATTTTCTTCCAGCCACTCCTGACGTAACTCAATTTCGTCATAGTCGCCGTCGAATACCGCCTGCGCACCTTCACCACTCAATATCGGCAGACATTCTCCGTCTTCACCTTCATCAGCAAAGAATTCGGCCTGCCACATAATATCGCCGTCCTGAAGGACGTATTTTTGGATATTGAGTTGTTGCACGTCAGCATCTTCTTCCTCAATGCCGGGATTATCGGCGAGGAATTCTTCGCGAGCGGCATCGATAGCTTCTTCCAGCGTGGCGTACATTGTCATTGGTGTCTCCCTGTTTTTCGTGAAGGTATTCAGGGAAAGAATAGCTGATTATATGATTGTGCAAGTATGAATGCGTAAATTAGCCGTCACGATGTTGTGTTATGCGCGCCGGGCGTAGCGCCCGGGATAAGCTGAGCCAGGAATAAACAGCGTTGAACAGCACGACGCCTGCCGTCACGATAAAGACCGCCCGGAAACCGAAACTGGCCGAAACC
Organism: Enterobacter cloacae complex sp. IR5428; assembly: GCF_049238585.1. Taxonomy (NCBI): domain Bacteria; kingdom Pseudomonadati; phylum Pseudomonadota; class Gammaproteobacteria; order Enterobacterales; family Enterobacteriaceae; genus Enterobacter; species Enterobacter cloacae complex sp. IR5428. The sequence goes on from NZ_JBMKHV010000006.1 coordinate 44,645, forward strand.
CCCGCGCCGACCAGCGGCCCGGTGACGTTACCCAGATCGCGAAACGACTGGTTGTAGCTGAAAATACGCCCGGCAATCTGGTTGGTGGAGTTATAAACCAGCAGCGTCTGCACCGCCGGAAGCAACGCGCCGTCCGCTGCGCCCAGCAGAAAGCGCAACACGCCGAGCTGCCAGGGAGACTGCACCATCGACATGGGGATCAGCAGCAGGACGGAGAGGATCAGGGCGCAGATCAGAATTTTCTCCGGGCCGATGCGATCGCCCAGCTTGCCGAGTCGCGGCGCGCTCAGCAACGCGGCCACGCCGGGAACAGAGGCGATCAGGCCGCTAATAAAAGCAATGTTGCTGACGTTTCCCGCCAGATCGCGGACATAGAGCGTCAGAATAGGCGCGATTGAACCGGTGGCCACCTGAATAATCATGGTGGTCACAAACAGGCTCAGCACCAGCTTTGGGTTTTTCAGCGAGGCCAGCACATCCCGGGCGTGCAGCATCTCTTTTTTGGCTACCGGCGTGAAATTCTCACGGATGCAGATAAGCGTCACGAGGAAGCAGAGGAACAGCACGCTGGCGGTAATGAAGAATACCGGCCGCAGTCCGTAGTGGTCGGCCAGCAGCCCGCCCGCCAGCGGACCCAGCAGTGCGCCGCTTACGCCGCCAGTGGAGAGCGTACCCAATGCCCAGCCGCTTTTATGGCGTGGGATTTGGGTTGCGATCAGGGCGTTGGCATTGGGGATAAATCCCCCGAGCAGACCCAGGAGCGCGCGTAATATTAGGAACTGCCAGACATTTTGCGCCACCCCCATCAACAGCATTATGATCGCCATGCCGAGCGCGGAGCGCAGCAGCATAATTTTGCGGCCTTTGCGATCCGCAAGCCCACCCCAGAAAGGCGACGCAATGGCGGAGAACAGGAACGTAATGCTGAACACCAGGCCGGACCACATATTCAGTGCGCTATGGCCGGTGACGCCGAGCTGTTCAACGTAGAGGGGCAGGAAGGGCATTACCAGGCTAAAGGCGGCGCCAGTAAGAAAACAGCCCAGCCATGCAACCGTCAGGTTGCGTTTCCAGTTTATGGGAGCATCTGTGGAGGACATAACTATCCGCATAATGAGGTGCAGGGCACCGTGGCCAGTGAGGTAATAAGCCTGCTAATTATGCGCCTGGGGTATGATTGCCGCAATGACGGGGAGCTTTTAAAGCTAAAACTGCTTGCGGCCCGGAAGACCGCATGCAGATTAATAACGAGAAGGGACGCCCTGAGGCCGGGTTTTGAAGCGGCGATGCAGCCACATGTACTGCTCGGGAGCGAGCATAATGCATTTCTCCACAATGCCGTTCATCCAGCGCGCGGTAGTTTCCGCGTCGTCGAGCGGCGGAGCGAGTTCCGGCTCCAGCATGATGAGCTGATAGCCTGAACCGTCCGGCTTACGGCGCGGTACAAACGGCACGATAGCCGCTTTGGACATCCGCGCCAGCATCCAGGTCCCGGTGGTCGTCGCGGCCTCTTCCACCGCAAAGAACGGGACAAACACGCTGGATTGCGGGCCATAGTCATGATCCGGGGCATACCAGACCACTTCACCTGATTTGAGGGCGCGGATCATCCCTTTAAGGTCTTTGCGGTCGATCATGCTTTTATTCGAGCGCATGCGTCCGTTGGTCTGTATCAAATCGATCACCGGATTATCGTTGGGACGATAAACGCCAATACCCGGCGCCTGCATGCCGAACATGCGCGCGCCAATTTCGAGCGTCAGGAAATGAACGCCAATCAGCAGGACGCCAGTCTGGTTGGCCTGGAGATTATGCACCGGATCCATGCCGGTTCCGGCCACTTCCGTCCAGCGCGCCATGCGCTTATCCGACCAGAACCAGGCCATACCGGTCTCCATCAGTCCCATGCCGACAGATTCGAAGTTTTTAACCACCATGTCGTGACGCTCAGATTCGCTCATCTGAGGAAAGCAAAGCTCAAGATTTCGATACGCGATCCTGGCGCGACGCTTCATAAATTGTTGAGCAATGCGGCCCAGTCCTTTACCCATGCGGAAAATTACGGGATAAGGCAGCTGTACAATTAGCCACAACAAGCCAATGCCTGACCATGTTAACCAATAGCGTGGGTGTAAAAGCGCGGCAGTAAATTTCGGTAACTGGGTCATGTCTGTCCTGTGTTCTAACGTCCTGAAGGGCTATTGTCTCATTTTTTGAGGCATAGCCAAAATGTCTGTCATCGAAACATGAAAGAATATGCAAGTGTTAAGTCTGATTAATCAGGTTGACTGAAATGTAGCGTAAATTGTGTGGATGTAAATTGTCTTTGTTTGCTATATCATGCCGACCGATTTTTATTTCTCAACGATTGCAGGACTTGTACACCATGCCAGTGTTACACAACCGCGTTTCGAATGAGATGTTGAAAGCGCGTATGTTGGCCGAAACCGAACCGCGCACAACGATCTCTTTCTATAAATATTTTACCATCAACGATCCACAGGCGACCCGCGATGCGCTTTACCAGGCTTTCACCGCCCTGAACGTGTTTGGTCGCGTCTATCTGGCGCGTGAGGGTATTAACGCGCAGATCAGCGTGCCGGAAAGCAAAGTCAGCGCCTTCCGCGATCTCCTTTATGGTTTTGATCCGGCGCTTAACGGCTTACGCCTGAACATTGCGCTGGATGATGACGGCAAATCGTTCTGGGTGCTGCGCATGAAGGTGCGTGAGCGTATTGTGGCGGATGGCATCGACGATCCGAACTTCAATGCCGCTAATGTGGGGGAGTACCTCAAGGCCGCTGAAGTGAACGCGATGCTCGACGATCCGGATGCAGTGTTCATCGATATGCGTAACCACTACGAATATGAAGTGGGCCACTTCGAGAATGCGATGGAAATTCCTGCCGACACTTTCCGCGAACAGCTGCCGAAAGCGGTTGAGATGATGCAGGAGCATAAAGACAAAAAGATCGTTATGTATTGCACCGGGGGGATCCGCTGCGAAAAAGCCAGTGCCTGGATGAAACACAACGGTTTTAATAAAGTCTGGCATATTGAGGGTGGGATCATTGAATATGCCCGCCGCGCCCGCGAACAGGGGTTACCGGTGCGTTTTATCGGTAAAAACTTTGTGTTTGATGAGCGTATGGGCGAGCGAATTTCAGAGGACGTAATCGCTCACTGCCACCAGTGCGGTACGCCGTGCGACACGCATACCAACTGCAAAAACGACGGTTGTCATCTTCTGTTTATTCAGTGTCCTGCATGTGCCGAGAAGTTTAATGGCTGCTGTAGCGAGCTGTGCAGTGAAGAGAGTATCCTGCCTGAAGAAGAGCAACGTCGTCGCCGTGCCGGGCGCGAGAACGGGAATAAGATCTTTAATAAATCCCGGGGCCGACTGAATACCAAACTGGGTATTCCGGACCCGGAGTAAAACATTGCCCGGCGGCGTAAAAGCCTGCCGGGCCTGTTTTATGACTTCTGCTGAACGCCTTCCACCGAAATAATCAGCTCTACATCCTGCGATGCCGGTCCTAAATCTGTGGTGATATTAAAATCTTTCAGATGAATTTTGCCGGCGGCTTCAAAGCCAGCACGTTTTCCGCCCCACGGATCGTCGCCCTGGCCGATTAATTTCGCATCCAGTGTTACCGGTTTTGTTACGCCGTTCAGCGTAAGATTACCGGTAATAGCGAGCTTATCACCGTCTTTCTTCACTTCTGTCGACGCGAAAGTAGCTTGCGGGAATTTGCCTACGTTCAGGAATTCAGCGCTGCGCAGATGTTTATCACGCTCGGCGTGATTAGTGTCGACGCTGTTAGTATTAATGGTGACGTTTACTTTATCGGCAGCAGGGTTTTTCTCGTCGAAACTAAATGTGCCATCGAAATCATTGAACGTACCATATAACCAGCTGTAACCCAGATGCTGAATACGGAAATTGACGAAGGCATGCTGGCCTTCTTTATCAATTTTATAGTCGGCGGCAATGGCCGAACCGGTGGTAAATAACAGCGAACCTAATGCGATACCCAACAGGCGTTTTTTCATTTTATGCTCCAGAGTCAACTGACGAACGGCCAAGCATGCGCTTCAGCGTATCGTCTTTATCGATAAAGTGGTGTTTCAGGGCCGCAAGGCCATGCAGAACAGACAGGATCACCACGCTCCATGCCAGCCACAGATGAACCACACCTGCGGTGTCAGCCTGTGAACCGGCGTCAGCCAGCGTGGCAGGGACGTCAAAGAGCCCAAACACGCTGATCGGTTTGCCGTCTGCGGTCGAAATGAGATAACCGCTGATCAGAATGGCGAACAGCAGGGCATAGAGTGCGATATGTGCGCCAACAGCGCTTATGCGGGTAAGACGGCCATGGATTTTGGGGGCTGGAGGGGGCGGAGAGAGATGTCGCCAGATCACGCGAAAAACCAGACCCATCATCAGCAGAACCCCAATGCTTTTGTGCAATTCGGGGGCCTGATGATACCAACCGTCATAATAGCTTAATGTCACCATCCAGAGGCCGAGACCAAACATGGCATAGACAGCAAGTGCAAATAGCCAGTGTAAACACATGGATATTATTCCGTAGCGGCTGGAGGAGTTACGCCATTGCATATGAATTTCCGTTCTCAAATGACTGAGCAATAAAAATGGCCGGATTAATTAAATAATGCAACTGAAAAAAAGGAATAATGTTATTTAGTTATTTTATTTCAGCGAATTTGAATATGTTTCCGCAATGTATTTCAATCGCTTCGTTCAATAAATTTGAGATGACTTTTTATAAAAACTATAAGTTAAATAAGTTTAAAGGAGTGTCAATAAACGTCAGTGATGGTTTTCAGAAGAATACAATAAAGATGACGTCAACAATCGCCAGCAGCGACCAAAGGACAATGTAGAGCATGAAATGCTCGCGGATGTTATTGATAAGGTAATTCACCAGTCTGCGCATCATGATCCTCTCGCAAATCAGGCTCCGGTTATTCGGAGCCTGTAGCGGTATTATCGGCTAAAGCGCGAGAGCGCGAAGGGTTTGAGATCAAACGAAGGCGCAATCCCCTGAGCAAACTGGGCGGCGATTTCACCTAACACAGAGGCAAATTTAAACCCGTGACCGCTGAGCCCGGTTACGATCAGGGTGTTGTCGTGCCCAGGCAGGGTGTCGATGATGAAGTCTTCATCTGGCGTATTGTCATAGGTGCACGCTGCGCCATAAAGCAACCCGCCTACGCCCGGCAGAATATTACGCAGGAACGTGAAGGCTTCGGAACCATCCTGCGGATAGGCTCCGTACGGCTTGCGTTCTTCCGCAGAGGAAATTACCTGTCCGCCGTTATGTTTGCCAATCTTGAGCGCGTCTTTTTCCGAGGGGAAACCGTAGTACTGGTCGCCATTAGGTAACTCGCCCGTGAACGCCGGGAATTTGTTCTGGCTGCTGTAACGCCCGTCAGACTGGAACCAGGAGAAGACTTTGCGTACCGGCTGGATGGGCAGATCCGGCAGCAGTTTCGTCACCCACGTTCCCGCACTCACCAGCAGGCGCGTGGCGGTATATTCACCTTCAGACGTGGTGACGGTTGAACCCCCGGCATGGTGGGTGATACCCGTGACCGGACAGTTAAACAACTGTGCGCAGCCCGCTTTGGCGGCGAGATCAATCCAGGTCTTAATGGCCGTTTCGCTGTGCAGTACCCCGGAATTGGCTTCAAACAATCCAATGTAGTCTTCAGGGACAGAAATTTCCGGCCAGCGCGCCATTATGTCGTTCGCATCCAGACGCTCAACGTCCAGACGGTAGGCTTTCGCGCTCTCCTCGACATTCGCCAGAAACGTGGAGTTGGCGGGCCCCAGGTTAATGACCCCGGTGCGCTCAAAAATGCGTTCTTCGGTGAGTGCGGCCAGCTCATCCCACAGCGTCTGAGCCCGAAGCACCAGCGGTACATAGCGCTCACCTTCGCCGTAAGCGTGACGGATAAGACGGGTATCGCCGTGATGGCTTCCTTCAGAATGAGGGGGTAGGTGGGCGTCAATCATCAGCACATTCAGACCCGCCTGCGTGGCGTAATAACCGGCTGCAGATCCAACGGAGCCGCTTCCGATAATGATCAAATCGTATTTCATAGGCTTCTCTTTACTAACGCTTTGTTAGCAGAGTAATTAACTATGTGGGCTTATACAAGAGCGAAATAAATAAGGCACCGCGAGGGTGCCTGTTGAGTGAAAAGGGGCATAAGGTCAATGCCGTTTATACTCATTTTCCTGGTAGTCGCCAGATTCTATTTTTGCGATGCCTGCTTCCAAAATAGAAATAAACTGACGGGCGACGTCTGTTGTAAGCCACAGCGTCTGTCCAACTTCCGCTTCGTCACGGTTTAGCTGATTCGGGGTCTGGTAGTGCAAACGCAGCATCAGCGCATCGTAGCTGTCTACGGTGCTGATATCCCAGCCAACGAGTGGATGGGTCTGGATGACTTCATTATTCTTTTCCATTATAACCCCCTTAATGCGTGTTAGAAGACAACGACTTTGAGGTTCAATGCATGTTTTTCTGAAAGCTTTTTCAGTATATCAATTAATAAGGGTTCCGCAGGAAAAAATAAACGGGTAGCAACACATTTTTCTGCTTTTTAGGATTGTTCGAACAATAAAACGTCATCTTGTTCACGATTTTCTAAGAAGATACTGAAATATTTTGAACTTTCAGGAGACGAAACGAAAAAAAGCCGGGGCGACCCGGCAAAAAAACACAATGAGGGAGCAAATTTTAATCAGTGATAAACCAGTCGTCGGCGCTTTCCCATGTTTCCTGCAAAATTTCGCTGATGCGGTCTTTGTCTTCTTTCGCGCCGCCAATGACGGAAAGATGGTTTGCTGTCGCATAACGTACCGTTATGGCGCCATCGTTTTCAGGAAAAGTGCTGTTAATACGTCGGGATAGCTCACCCGCCAGAGCGTCGAGTGCGCCAGCAGGCAGGACGGTGGTTTTGGCAATGGTGACTTCAATACGCATAAATGCCCCCTGTGTAATATACTGTTTATTTATACAGTTATATTGGCGGTTTGACAACAGGGGGATGACAGTTTTTTAGCTTTTTACCGTCCAGCTTACGGTTTCACCGGCCAGGAAGGGGATCAGCGTATCGTCGGTGAGCTCAATCGACGCTTCAACCTGGCTTTCTTTGCGCTCCAGCTCAATGAACGTGTCATTAACCGGCAGACCGTAGAAACGCGGGCCGTTAAGGGAGCAGAAGGCTTCGAAATGGCCTAACGCATTCATCTCGTCAAAGACGGTTGCGTAACTTGCCAGGGCGGTCGGGGCGTTAAAGCAGCCTGCACAGCCGCAGCTCGCCTCTTTTCGGTGACGGGCATGCGGGGCGGAATCCGTGCCGAGGAACGCGCGCGGGAAGCCGCTGGCGACCAGCTCACGTAGCGCCTGCTGGTGGATATTGCGCTTGAGGATCGGCAGACAATACAGATGTGGACGAACGCCACCCACCAGCATGTGGTTACGGTTAAACATCAGGTGCTGCGGGGTGATGGTGGCGGCAATCAATTCGTTTCCATCCCGGACATACTCTGCGGCATCTTTGGTCGTAATGTGTTCAAACACTACCTTCAGCCCAGGAAGACGCTGGCGCAGCGGCTCCATGACCGTTTCGATAAAACGCGCTTCGCGATCGAAAATATCAATGTCAGCGTGGGTCACTTCCCCGTGCACCAGCAGTGGCATTCCCAGTTTTTGCATACGCTCCAGAACGGGCATGATGGCGTCGATGCTCGTCACCCCATGGCTGGAGTTGGTGGTGGCGTTTGCCGGGTAGAGCTTCGCGGCGGTGAATACACCTTCGTTAAATCCGCGCTCAACCTCATTGGGATCCAGCGAGTCCGTCAGGTAGCAGGTCATCAACGGAGTAAAATCGTGCCCGGCCGGAACGGCGTCAAGGATACGCTGGCGATAGGCGATCGCGGCCTCGACGGTGGTGACTGGCGGAACCAGGTTAGGCATAACAATCGCACGGCCATAAATTTCGCTGGTATACGGCACGACGGTTTTCAGCATGTCGCCATCACGAAGATGGATATGCCAGTCGTCTGGGCGGCGGATTTTGAGAACCTGGGATTGTACAGTCATGGAAGCTCCGGCTTGAAAGGGATCAGTCATAAGATGGCTGTTTTTGCCGGACACAAATCATAAGCGGAAACGTTTTCGTTTGCACACTATTCCGTTAAAAAAAACGGGCGCCTGAGCGCCCGGAGTATTTAGTCGGTGAAAGGAATGATGATTTCACCCGGTTTCACCTCTATCCCTTTGGCATATTTTTTCGCCAGAGATTCGCCCTTACTCTTGTCTTCGCTCAGAACGTAGGCGGGCTGCTGGTTGAAATAGTTCTGTAACGACTGGTTGAGATAAGGCATCAGCGTTTGCAGCACCGGTTTCATTTTATCCGGCGTGACGACCGCATCGACGATTTCCATCTCTTGCAGGAAAATTGCCCCTTTCTCTTTATTGAAGACCGGCAGCGCCTTGAGCTTCAGCTTGATATCCGCTTTCTGATTGCCGAAGAGCGAGGTCATGTCGAGGCTGGCATCGCCGGACAGGGTGACTTTGTTAGGCTCCTCGCGCCCAATCTGGCTGGCGAGATTCGTCAGGACGATATGTGCATCCGCAAGGCCGGGCACGCCGATATCTTTTGAAAAGTTATTATGTTTTTCCAGCGCCTGATTAATTTCCTGCTCACTGACGGTGTACTGCGTAAGCTGGTTACATCCCACCAGCAGCCCACTGACAATTAACGCAGCGGCAATAACGATCTTTTTCATGGTGTTCCTCAACATAAAATCGGCGCATCTGTCCTGATACGCCAGTATGTCAGGGTGATCCTGGAGAAACCAGCAGAAAAAACTGATAGTGAAGGGAGGTAAATATCCTCCCCCAGAAGGTCAGGCGCCAGGCTCCAGCATCCCGCGGGTGCTGCGTTTATCACTGAACTGCCACCAGAGGGCAATCAGCGTCATAAAGCCGACCATACCGAGCATGACCCACGGCAGCTCCGGCTGATGGAGCGCTTTTCCGGCATCAAACAGCCAGCCGCCACCGGTGTAACCCAGCGCGCCGCCAAGCGCCAGTCCGAGACGGCTGAAGCCCATGTAGCTGCCACGGGCCCGGGCGTCGGCAAGTGACGCGCTCAGGGTTTCACGGGCCGGCTCGGCAATGATTGAGCCAATATAGAAGGTGCAAATCAGCATAAACAGCTGCTGGAGTGAACTCACCAGGCCGATGGGCATCATGCTCAGCGTCATCAGCAACAGCCCGGCCATCAGACGGTGCTCAAGCCGGAAACGGCGCTCGCTCCACCGGGCAATCGGATAGAGCAGAGTCAGAGAAAGGCAGGCCTCAATGGCATACATCCATTTTACCGCCGCCGGCGTGCCGGCAATATCGTTAACCATAATCGGCAGCATCAGCATGACCTGCACGGCGAGCATGTAGTAGCCGGTCAACGTTAAAACATAGGTGACGAAGCGTTTATCGCTCAGCACGCGGTCAAGCCCTTCCCGCACCGGCGCTTTTACCGTCGACAGCTTCCATGCGGGCAGAAACAGACCGTTAAACAGCGCGCAGAGAATAAACAGCACCGCGCCGGTGGCGCAGACCAGGCGGAAATCGTATTGCAGCAGCCAGCTTCCCAGCAGGGCGCCCACCACCGCGCCAGCGCTGTCCTGCATCATCAAAATTGAGAAGAAACGACCCCGGTGTTGTGGGCGGATCAGCTTGACTACCAGCGCGGTACGCGGTGGGTCGAAAAGGGTGCCGCCAATCCCGGAAAGGAAACAGGAGAACCACAGCAGCCAGGGGTCATGAGCGATTGCCATCGTGGCGAATCCCGCCGCACGTAACAGCATGCCGGTGACGATCATCGGTTTCGCACCAAAGCGGTCGGCTATTGCCCCGCCAAACACGCCAAGACCCTGTTGTACAAACTGGCGTAAGCCCAGCGCGATCCCGACCATTAGCGCCGCCCAGCCCATTTGATCGACAAAACGAATCGATATAAGTGGAAAAACGACAAAAAAGCCGAGCACGACCAGCATGTTATCGACGAGCAGGAAATATTTACCCAGGCTCCTGGCCTGTGATACGCGGGACATTTTCCCTCCAGGGAAAATAAAAGGTGAGCACGCTAATATTCTGCGGTGTCGCCGCGCTTTTTCACATACCTGCTGGCGACAATATTTTTTTATCAAAAAGGTGCTTTGATAGAGAGTTCTCATCGAAAAATGTGAAAAGCGATAAAAATGGTATGTCACTGTTTTCACAGAAGGCACAGGCGCAGGTATAGTAAAGCTAACAGGCAGAGCAGAAGCGACGGGAAGGAGTGGTATCGATGTTTGGCTATCGCAGTAATGTGCCAAAAGTGCGTCTGACGACGGACAGGCTGGTCGTTCGTCTGGTGCATGAGCGTGATGCCTGGCGTCTGGCGGATTATTACGCCGAGAATCGCCAGTTTTTAAAACCCTGGGAACCCGTTCGGGACGAGAGCCATTGCTACCCCTCTGGCTGGCAGGCGCGCCTCAGTATGATTGCGGAATTTCACAAACAGGGAAGTGCGTTTTATTTCGCGCTTCTCGATCCGGAAGAGAAAGAGATCGTTGGCATTGCCAATTTTTCAAACGTAGTACGCGGGTCGTTTCACGCCTGCTATCTCGGGTATTCCATCGGCCAGAAATGGCAGGGGCAGGGGCTCATGTTTGAGGCGCTGACGGCGGCGATTCGCTACATGCAGCGCACGCAACATATCCATCGCATTATGGCGAACTACATGCCGCACAATAAGCGCAGCGGCGATCTGCTGGCCCGCCTGGGGTTTGAGAAAGAGGGCTATGCCAAAGATTATCTGCTGATTGACGGCGAGTGGCGGGACCATGTCCTCACCGCGCTCACCACGCAGGAGTGGACCGCGGGTCGTTAAGGAGAAAAGATGAAATATCAGTTAAATGGCGCCGAAGCGCGCGTGATTGGCTGTCTGCTGGAAAAGCAGGTTACGACGCCGGAACAGTATCCTCTTTCCGTGAATGCCGTCACGATGGCCTGCAACCAAAAGACGAACCGTGAGCCGGTGATGAACCTTGGCGAGTACGAGGTGCAGGATATCCTTGATGAGCTGGTGAAGCGCCACTACCTGCGCACCGTCAGCGGCTTCGGTAATCGCGTCACTAAATATGAACAGCGCTTTTGTAATTCCGAATTTGGCGATTTAAAACTCAGCGCCGCAGAAGTGGCGGTTATCACCACGCTGCTGCTGCGCGGGGCGCAGACGCCGGGTGAACTGCGCACACGCGCCTCCCGCATGCATGAGTTTCAGGATATGCAGGACGTTGAACAGACGCTGGAGGGATTAGCCTCACGCGAGGACGGTCCTTACGTGGTGCGTCTGGCCCGCGAACCGGGCAAGCGTGAAAGCCGCTACATGCACCTGTTTAGCGGCGACGTGGAGTCCTCTACGCTAGCCGTCGAATCCGACACGCCAGCATCAAACGACAGCCTGACCGCGCGCGTGGCAGCCCTGGAAGACGAGGTTGCCGGGCTGAAGCAGCGTCTGGATGCTTTACTCGCACACCTGGGAGATTAACCGTGACTACATTACGCATTGGAGTGGTGGGGCTGGGCGGGATTGCGCAAAAAGCCTGGCTGCCCGTTTTAGGCGCCGCGTCAGACTGGACGCTGCAAGGGGCGTGGTCGCCCACTCGCGAGAAAGCAGAGCGCATCTGCAAAACCTGGCGCATCCCTTATGCTGGCTCACTCCAGGATTTAGCCCGTGAATGTGATGCGGTATTTGTGCATACCTCAACCGCGACGCACTTCCAGGTGGTGAGCGAGTTGCTGAACGCAGGCGTTCACGTCTGCGTTGATAAGCCTCTGGCGGAAAATGTGCAGGATGCTGAACGACTGATTGAGCTGGCCGCGCGTAAAAAGCTGACGCTGATGGTCGGCTTCAACCGCCGTTTTGCGCCGCTCTATCAGAAGCTTAAAGCGCAGTCCGGCTCGTTTGCCTCTCTGCGTATGGATAAGCACCGTACCGACAGCGTGGGGCCGAACGATCTGCGGTTCACGCTGCTGGATGATTATCTCCACGTCGTGGATACGGCCCTTTGGCTGAGTAACGGAAAAGCCCAGCTGCAAAGCGGCACGCTGCTGACCAACGAGCAGGGTGAAATGGTTTACGCCGAACATCATTTTGCCGTTGAGCATTTACAGGTGACGACCAGCATGCATCGTCGGGCGGGCAGCCAGCGCGAGTCCGTGCAGGCCGTTACGGATGGCGCGCTGTATGACGTCACCGATATGCGTGAGTGGCGGGAAGAGAAGGGCAATGGCGTGCTCGCGTTACCCGTTCCCGGCTGGCAGAGCACCCTGGAGCAGCGTGGCTTTGTGGGCTGCGCGCGTCACTTCATTACCTGCGTGCAGAATCAGACGGTTCCTGAAACGTCCGGGGAGCAGGCCATTCTGGCGCAGCGCATCGTGGAACGACTCTGGCGCGAAGCCATGTCGGAATAACTCGCTGTAACATCTGCCGATAGTAATTCGTTGAAATCCGGTTAGACTAAGCGCCGCTTGTTGGCTTTGCCGGGTGGCGCTTTCGCTTATCCGTCCTGGAAATCCGTAGGGTTGTGGAACTTCACGTTAATGAACTTATTAAAATCGCTGGCGGCCGTCAGCTCGATGACCATGTTTTCCCGCGTGCTTGGCTTTGCTCGCGATGCCATTGTGGCAAGGGTTTTTGGCGCAGGGATGGCGACTGACGCCTTTTTCGTTGCGTTCAAGCTGCCGAACCTGCTGCGCCGTATTTTTGCCGAAGGGGCTTTCTCACAGGCATTTGTCCCGATCCTCGCGGAATATAAAAGCAAGCAGGGCGAAGATGCCACCCGCGTCTTTGTGGCGTACGTTTCCGGTTTACTGACGCTGGCGCTGGCGATCGTGACCGTACTGGGGATGCTGGCAGCGCCCTGGGTAATCATGGTAACGGCGCCGGGCTTTGCCGACACGGCGGATAAATTTGCCCTGACGACGCAACTGCTGCGGATAACCTTCCCCTATATTCTGCTGATTTCGCTGGCGTCGCTGGTGGGTGCCATCCTGAATACCTGGAACCGCTTCTCCGTGCCGGCCTTTGCCCCCACGTTCCTTAACGTCAGCATGATTGGCTTTGCGCTGTTCGCCGCGCCGCATTTTAACCCACCGGTGCTGGCGCTGGCCTGGGCCGTGACCGTCGGCGGGGTGTTACAGCTTGCTTACCAGCTCCCGCACCTGAAAAAGATCGGCATGCTGGTTCTGCCGCGCATTAATTTCAAAGATGCGGGCGCAATGCGCGTTATCAAACAGATGGGACCGGCAATACTCGGCGTGTCCGTCAGCCAGATCTCGCTCATCATCAATACCATCTTCGCCTCTTTCCTGGTGTCGGGCTCGGTGTCCTGGATGTACTACGCCGACCGGCTGATGGAGTTTCCATCCGGGGTGCTGGGCGTGGCGCTGGGGACTATTCTGCTGCCGTCGCTGTCGAAAAGTTTCGCCAGCGGCAACCACGATGAATACTGCCGCCTGATGGACTGGGGTCTGCGTCTCTGTTTTCTGCTGGCGCTGCCAAGCGCGGTGGCGCTGGGGATCCTGGCGAAACCGCTGACGGTGTCGTTGTTCCAGTATGGAAAATTCACCGCCTTTGATGCCGCCATGACCCAGCGTGCACTGGTAGCCTACTCAGTGGGGCTGATGGGGCTGATTGTCGTGAAGGTGCTTGCGCCCGGCTTCTATTCACGTCAGGACATCAAAACGCCGGTTAAGATTGCCATTGTGACGCTGATCATGACGCAGCTGATGAACCTGGCGTTTATTGGTCCGCTGAAACACGCGGGTCTGTCACTGTCGATTGGTCTGGCGGCCTGTCTCAACGCCGGGCTGCTGTACTGGCAGCTGCGTAAGCAGGATATCTTCACCCCGCAGCCGGGCTGGGCAAGCTTCTTGCTGCGTCTGGCGATCGCGGTAGTAGTGATGGCGGCCGCGCTGGTTGGAATGTTGTATGTCATGCCTGAGTGGGCGCAGGGCACCATGCCTTACCGCCTGATGCGTCTGATGGCCGTGGTGGTGGTCGGGGTGGTGGCGTACTTTGCCACGCTGGCGGTGCTTGGCTTCAAGGTAAAAGAGTTTACCCGCCGCACGGTATAAACGCCAAAAGGGGAGTCACCAGAAGGTGCTCCCCGCTTCATGACATGCCGCTAGTGCGTCAAATCGAAATCTTTTTCCCGCCCGTGATACGTGCCGTGGCCGTTTGACCATCCGCACCGTACAGCCCCGGCTCTTTATAGGGCTTTAACACCTCAAGCGCCTGCTGATTACGGATAATCTGACCTTCCAGCAGCCAGCCGTTATGCTGGTTGAGATCGCGAAGATGCTGGGTTTTTTCTGTAATGGTCTGCCAGCGTTCGTTGATCTCATCATTGGCGCTGCGTTTCGTGCCTTGCTCAGCGCGTCGCTGTTTTTCCAGATAATCCAGGGTCGCCAGCAGCGAGCTTTTATCTTCAGTAATGCGTTGCAACGCGCTGCCGTTGATTTGACCAGAAGAGAGGTGGTGCTGTTCTGCGTCCATCACCGTTTTCAGGTCGTTCAGGACCACCGTCATCTGATCCAGTATTTCTGACAGTCGACTCATACGGTTAGTTACTCTGGAGGAAACTCTGTGCGTCCTGAATCAGCGCATCAGCGATTTTGCTGGTATCCATTTTCAGTTCGCCGTTACGGATAGCCGTTTTCAGCGCTTCAACTCGTTCCATGTTGATATCGCTGCTGCCTGGCTGCATCAGCTTCGACTGCGCATCGCTCAGCGTGACGCTGGTGCTGTTAGCCGTCGAGGTTTTTTCCAGACGCGTTTTTTGCGGGGCAGCCTCATTCGTTTCGCGAGGTTGTACAGTGCTAACCGGCTTCAGGGCTGATGTACGATCAATGCTCATAGTGTTGTCCTCATCGAGGGTTCGCGGCGTTTGCGCCTGACATCATCATTTGTTGAATATTTATCGGCAGTGGCCGCGAAATCTTTAAAAAGATTACAGGTTAATCAGAATATTCCCATCAGGACCGACCGTGCCGCTGACCACCTGGCCTGAGGACATTCTGACCCGGGCATTTTGCGCCACTGCGGCATTATTCAGCGCTTTTCCTTCACTGTTGATACTAAAGCCTTCGCCAGTGGCGACCACCATCACCTGTTGTCCCGCCTTCACCCGCCACGCCTGGCGCAGCATGGATAGCTGTATCGCCTGTCCAGGAGCGACATCGCGCAGGCTGACCGCCTCCTGAGC
Source organism: Enterobacter cloacae complex sp. IR5428 (assembly GCF_049238585.1). NCBI lineage: Bacteria > Pseudomonadati > Pseudomonadota > Gammaproteobacteria > Enterobacterales > Enterobacteriaceae > Enterobacter > Enterobacter cloacae complex sp. IR5428. The sequence continues at coordinate 60,006 of NZ_JBMKHV010000006.1, forward strand.
CTGGTTGATATCCAGCATCGTCCGCGGTGGAAGCTGATCCAGACGGCCTCGCTTCAGCGTTACGCTGTCTGGTTGCAGCAGGCTGCCCCGGGGAATGGGAACGGCGGCGACAACATAATTGCCTGTCGCCTGAACCGCAACCTGTAAATAACGTTTTTCGTTGGCGCAACGCGCCAGCACATTCACGTTGCCCCATAAGCGGGTGCTGCCGGTCACGCTAAATGACGGGGCTTCGCAGGAAGGGTAAAGGTTAGGCGGGGTGCGTACGGTCACGCGTACGTCATCGCTGAAACCGGCCAGCTTCTGCGCAAAGAATGCATTGAGCTGGTTCTCTAACCCCTCAGCCTGCACAAGAGGGCTCAAAAGCAGCAGGGTCGCCGCAAGGCCACGTTTAAAAGTCCGCATCGCACGTTCCACCATGTCCAGAATTAAGCAAATTCTACCCGCAGTGGTTTTCCATCAACGCAACAAATAGCGACGCATTTTGCGCTTATTCCGTCGATAGGGGAGACGGGGTGAGATTTAAGCTGTGAACTGAAATTTTCTCATCAGCGGAGGAGACATGCTCGATAAACTCGACGCCGCGTTACGTTTTCAGCAGGAAGCGCTCAACTTACGCGCCCAGCGGCAGGAAATTTTAGCCGCCAATATCGCCAACGCGGACACCCCCGGGTATCAGGCGCGCGATATTGATTTTTCCAGTGAACTCAAAAAAGTGATGGAGCGTGGACGTGCCGAAGGGACGGGTGTCTCACTTGCCCTGACATCCTCACGGCATATTCCCGCTCAGGCGATGACCGCGCCATCAACTGACTTACTTTATCGTGTCCCCGATCAGCCCTCGCTTGATGGCAACACCGTCGACATGGACCGGGAACGCACACAGTTTGCCGATAACAGCCTGCAATACCAGACAGGCCTGACGCTACTCGGCGGGCAAATCAAAGGCATGATGACCGTCCTGCAGGGGGGCAATTAGTAAATGGCCTTGCTGAATATTTTTGATATCGCCGGTTCGGCATTAACGGCGCAGTCCAAACGACTGAACGTGGCAGCCAGTAACCTGGCCAACGCCGATAGCGTGACCGGCCCTGACGGACAACCGTATCGCGCTAAACAGGTCGTCTTCCAGGTTGATGCTGCACCGGGTGCGGCAACGGGCGGCGTGAAAGTGGCGGACGTGGTTGAGAGCCAGGCGCCCGACAAGCTGGTTTACGAGCCAGGCAACCCGCTCGCGGATGCCAGCGGCTACGTGAAAATGCCGAACGTGGATGTGGTCGGGGAGATGGTGAACTCCATGTCCGCGTCACGCAGCTACCAGGCAAACGTCGAAGTGCTTAATACCGTGAAGAGCATGATGCTCAAAACACTCACTCTCGGCCAGTAAAGGAGACACGCATGTCCATCGCCGTAAACGTGAATGACCCGACAAATACCGGCGTCAACAGCACCAGTAGTGCAACCGGTTCCAGCTCCCTCACCGGGAGCAATGCCTCCGATTTACAGAGCAGCTTTCTGACCCTGCTGGTGGCACAGCTGAAAAATCAGGACCCGACCAATCCGATGCAGAATAACGAATTGACCACGCAGCTTGCGCAGATCAGTACCGTCAGCGGCATTGAGAAACTGAACACCACGCTCGGCTCGGTCTCCGGTCAAATCGATAACAGCCAGTCCTTGCAGGCCGCCAACCTGATCGGTCACGGGGTGATGATCCCGGGGACCACGATTCTGGCGGGCACCAGCACCACCGATGGCACGTCCACCACCACCACGACGCCGTTTGGCGTTGAGTTGCAGCAACCGGCCGACAAAGTCACCGCCACCATCAAAGACGCCAGCGGCAACGTGGTGCGCACGATTGAGATTGGCGAGCTTAAAGCGGGCGTTCATACCTTTACCTGGGATGGCAGCCTGACCGACGGCACTAAAGCGCCTAACGGCTCGTATCAGGTTGCGATTAGCGCCAGCAACGGCACCACGCAGCTGGTGGCTCAGCCGCTACAGTTTGCCCTGGTTCAGGGCGTCATCAAAGGTAGCGATGGCAACAAACTGGATTTGGGTACCTCCGGTACCACCACACTCGACGAAGTTCGGCAGATTATCTAAGCCTTCATACTTATCAGGAGTAAGTCATGGCCTTTTCTCAAGCGGTCAGCGGCCTGAATGCTGCGGCCACCAACCTGGACGTCATTGGCAACAACATCGCCAACTCCGCGACCTATGGTTTTAAATCCGGTTCTGCGTCTTTTGCAGATATGTTTGCAGGCTCTAAAGTGGGCCTGGGCGTGAAGGTTGCGGGTATCACCCAGGACTTCACCGACGGGACGACCACCAACACCGGTCGTGGTCTGGATGTCGCCATCAGCCAGAACGGTTTCTTCCGTATGGTGGATGCCAACGGTTCCGTGTTCTACAGCCGCAACGGCCAGTTTAAGCTGGATGAAAACCGTAACCTGGTGAACATGCAGGGGCTACAGTTAACCGGTTATCCGGTTGCCGGCACGCCGCCGACGGTGCAAACCGGTGCGAATCCGCAGGCGATCACCATCCCAACGACGCTGATGGCGGCGAAGTCCACCACCACGGCCTCTCAGCAGATCAACCTGAACTCCACCGATACCGCGCCAACCGTCGCCTTCGATCCGTCCAACCCTGACTCTTACAACAAGAAAGGCACCGTGACGGTGTTTGACAGCCAGGGTAATGCGCACAACATGAACCTGTTCTATGTCAAAACAACTGACAACAAATGGGATGTGTATACCCAGGATGGCAGCGTAGCGGGTTCTCCTGCAAAAAAAGCGGCACAGATGAGCTTCGACAGTAACGGTAACCTGGCGGGTGTTTATAACTACGACGCTGCTGGCGTGATAAGCGCTACGCCAAACGCCACCCCAGCTATCAACATTACTACTGGCATCATTAGCGGTGCGGAGCCTGCCGAGTTCTCTCTGAGCTTCCAGAGCTCCATGCAACAGAACACCGGTGCGAACAACATCGTGGCGACGAGCCAGAACGGTTATAAGCCGGGCGATCTGGTGAGCTACCAGATCAACGATGACGGCACCGTTGTCGGTAACTACTCCAACGAACAGACCCAGGTGCTGGGCCAGATCGTGCTGGCAAACTTTGCCAACAACGAAGGCCTGAAGTCCGAAGGGGATAACGTCTGGTCTGCCACGCAGTCTTCCGGTGTTGCCCTGCTGGGTACCGCGGGTTCCGGTAACTTCGGCACGCTGACCAACGGCGCGCTTGAAGCCTCCAACGTCGATCTGAGTAAAGAGCTGGTGAACATGATTGTCGCGCAACGTAACTACCAGTCCAACGCGCAGACCATCAAAACCCAGGATCAGATCCTCAACACGCTGGTTAACCTGCGTTAAGCGGCTGACGGGAAAGCGCAATGGATCACGCAATATATACAGCGATGGGGGCTGCAAGCCAGACGCTCAATCAGCAGGCTGTTACCGCCAGCAACCTGGCGAACGCCTCCACGCCTGGTTTTCGTGCACAGCTCAACGCACTGCGTGCGGTGCCGGTAGAAGGGCTGTCATTGCCCACGCGTACGCTGGTCACCGCCTCCACGCCCGGCGCCGACATGACGCCAGGCCAGATGGATTACACCGCGCGTCCGCTGGACGTTGCCCTTCAGCAGGACGGCTGGCTAGCGGTGCAAACGGCTGACGGCGCAGAAGGGTATACCCGCAACGGTAACATTCAGGTGAGCGCCACCGGACAGTTGACGATTCAGGGGCATCCGGTGATGGGCGAAGCCGGTCCGCTGACGGTGCCGGAAGGGTCAGAGTTGACCATTGCGGCAGACGGGACGATCTCGGCATTGAATCCGGGCGACCCGGCCAACACCGTTGCGCCTGTCGGTCGTCTGAAGCTGGTGAAAGCGGAAGGAAACGAAGTGCAGCGTGGTGATGACGGGATGTTCCGTCTGACCCAGGCGGCGCAGGCCACGCGTGGCGCCACGTTACAGGCCGACCCGACCATCCGCGTGATGTCCGGCGTGCTGGAAGGCAGTAACGTCAAACCGGTCGAAGCCATGACCGACATGATCGCCAGCGCCCGCCGCTTCGAAATGCAGATGAAAATCATCAGCAGCGTCGATGAAAACGCAGGCAAGGCTAACCAACTTCTGGCTATGAGTTAACAGGACTCCCTATGATCAGTTCTTTATGGATCGCGAAAACCGGTCTGGACGCACAGCAAACCAATATGGATGTAATTGCCAACAACCTGGCAAACGTCAGCACCAATGGTTTCAAGCGCCAGCGTGCGGTTTTCGAAGATTTGCTTTATCAAACGATTCGTCAGCCAGGGGCGCAGTCTTCTGAGCAAACCACGCTGCCGTCCGGTCTGCAAATTGGTACCGGTGTCCGCCCGGTCGCTACCGAGCGTCTGCACAGCCAGGGCAATCTGTCCCAGACCAACAACAGCAAAGACGTTGCCATCAAAGGTCAGGGTTTCTTCCAGGTGCAACTGCCTGACGGGACCTCCGCCTATACCCGCGATGGTTCGTTCCAGGTGGATCAGAATGGTCAGCTGGTGACGGCGGGCGGCTTCCAGGTTCAGCCTGCGATCACCATCCCGGCGAACGCGCTGAGCATCACCATTGGCCGTGACGGTATCGTCAGTGTCACTCAGCAAGGTCAGGCCGCGCCGGTCCAGGTTGGTCAGCTCAACCTGACGACCTTCATGAACGATACCGGACTGGAAAGCATCGGTGAGAACCTCTACACCGAAACGCAGTCTTCCGGCACGCCAAATGAAAGTACCCCCGGCCTGAACGGTGCGGGGCTGCTGTACCAGGGGTATGTGGAAACCTCGAACGTTAACGTGGCGGAAGAGCTGGTGAATATGATCCAGGTCCAGCGCGCCTATGAAATTAACAGTAAAGCAGTGTCGACGACCGACCAGATGCTGCAAAAACTGACGCAACTCTAAGGTGTAGCCCGGTGCGGTAAACGTCGCACCGGCTCCCTGTTTTCGAAGATGAAGGCAATGCAAAAAAACGCGGCGTTTCGTTATCCGATCCTGACTGTTCTGGCTGTCACCCTCAGCGGGTGTGCCTGGATCCCGTCTAAACCATTGGTACAGGGTGCGACTACCGCCCAACCCGTTCCCGGCCCCTCGCCGGTGGTGAACGGCTCTATTTTCCAGACCGCGCAGCCGATTAACTACGGTTATCAGCCGCTGTTTGAAGACCGTCGTCCGCGTAACGTCGGCGATACGCTGACCATTGTGTTGCAGGAAAACGTCAGCGCGAGCAAGAGCTCGTCGGCGAACGCCAGCCGCGACGGCAAAACCAATTTTGGCTTCGACACCGTACCGCGCTATCTGCAAGGGCTGTTCGGCAACGCCCGTGCGGATGTGGAAGCCTCCGGCGGCAACACCTTTAACGGTAAAGGTGGCGCGAACGCCAGCAATACCTTTAGCGGAACGCTGACGGTAACGGTTGACCAGGTTCTGGTGAACGGCAACCTGCACGTGGTGGGCGAAAAACAGATCGCCATTAACCAGGGTACGGAATTCATTCGCTTCTCCGGTGTGGTTAACCCTCGCACTATCAGCGGCACCAACACCGTACCGTCCACACAGGTGGCGGATGCGCGCATTGAGTACGTCGGCAACGGCTACATCAACGAAGCGCAAAATATGGGCTGGCTGCAACGCTTCTTCCTTAACTTATCGCCGATGTAAGCGAGGTGACCTATGTATAAATTTCTCTTCGCCGTGGCGCTGTCGCTGGTCGCTACCGTTGCGCAGGCCGATCGCATTCGCGATCTCACCAGCGTGCAGGGCGTGCGCGAAAACTCCCTGATTGGCTACGGCCTGGTGGTGGGGCTGGATGGGACGGGTGACCAGACGACCCAGACGCCATTCACCACCCAGAGCCTGAACAACATGCTCTCTCAGCTCGGTATTACCGTACCGGCGGGGACCAACATGCAGCTGAAAAACGTGGCGGCGGTGATGGTGACCGCGTCTTATCCGGCCTTTGCACGTCAGGGGCAAACCATCGACGTGGTTGTCTCGTCGATGGGTAACGCCAAAAGCCTGCGCGGCGGTACGTTGTTGATGACGCCGCTGAAAGGCGTCGACAGCCAGGTGTATGCTCTGGCGCAGGGCAACATTCTGGTTGGCGGGGCAGGCGCGTCGGCGGGCGGCAGCAGCGTACAGGTGAACCAGCTGAATGGGGGACGTATTACCAACGGCGCGATCATCGAACGTGAGCTGCCGACCCAGTTCGGCACCGGCAACACCATTAACCTGCAACTGAATAACGAAGACTTCACGATGGCGCAGCAGATTGCTGACACCATCAACCGCAGCCGGGGTTACGGCAGCGCCACCGCGCTGGATGCCCGCACCGTGCAGATCCGCACGTCAACCGGTAGCAGCAACCAGGTGCGGATGCTGGCCGATATCCAGAATATGGAAGTGAACGTGTCGGTGCAGGATGCAAAAGTCATTATCAACTCCCGTACCGGATCGGTGGTGATGAACCGCGAAGTGACGCTGGACAGCTGCGCCGTGGCGCAGGGCAACCTCTCCGTGACGGTTAACCGTTCGGCCAACGTCAGCCAGCCGGACACGCCGTTTGGTGGCGGTCAGACGGTGGTGACGCCGCAAACGCAGATTGATTTACGACAGAGCGGCGGATCGTTGCAGAGCGTGCGCTCCAGCGCCAACCTGAACAGCGTGGTACGTGCCCTGAACGCGCTGGGTGCAACGCCAATGGATCTGATGTCCATTCTGCAATCCATGCAAAGTGCAGGCTGCCTGCGCGCTAAACTGGAAATCATCTAAATGCTGACCGATAGCAAACTGTTGACCAGTGCCGCCTGGGATGCCCAGTCGCTCAACGAGCTCAAAACCAAAGCGGGCAAGGATCCGGCGGCGAATATCCGCCCGGTTGCCCGTCAGGTGGAAGGCATGTTCGTGCAGATGATGTTGAAAAGCATGCGTGAAACCCTGCCGAAAGATGGCATGTTCAGCAGCGATTCCACACGGCTTTACACCAGCATGTACGATCAGCAGATTGCCCAGCAAATGACCGCCGGAAAGGGGCTCGGCCTGGCGGACATGATTGTGAAACAGACCGCAGCCGCTCAGGGGCTCCCGCCTGAAGAGGCCCCGCCGCAGGTGCCGCTGAAGTTTGATCTGGAAAAGGTGACCAGTTATCAAAATCAGGCGCTGACGCAGATGGTGCGTAAGGCGATGCCGAAGCCGACAGAAGCGCGTGACGAGCCGCTCTCCGGCGACAGCAAAGACTTCCTGGCGCAGCTCTCCCTGCCGGCGCGTCTTGCCAGTGAAGAAAGCGGCGTGCCACACCATCTGATTCTGGCGCAGGCGGCGCTGGAGTCGGGTTGGGGGCAACGTCAGATCCGCAGGGAGAACGGCGAGCCGAGCTTCAACATCTTTGGCGTGAAGGCCACTTCCAGCTGGAAGGGGCCGACCACGGAAATTACCACCACCGAATATGAGAACGGTGCGGCAGTGAAGGTGAAAGCCAAATTCCGCGTCTACAGCTCGTATCTGGAAGCGTTGTCGGATTATGTCGGGCTGCTGAGCCGGAATCCGCGCTACACCGCCGTGACCCAGGCAACCACGCCAGAGCAGGGCGCTCAGGCATTGCAGAATGCCGGCTACGCGACCGATCCAAACTATGCACGCAAGCTGACCAGCATGATCCAACAGCTGAAATCCATGTCTGAGAAGGTCAGCAAAGCGTATAGCACAGATCTCGAAAATCTGTTCTGAAAGTTCTCAAGTCCCGGTGGAGGTTGCCGATAACCTTCATCAGGACTCGTGTCTGAACGTATAAAAGGAACCCCCATGTCCAGTTTGATTAACAGCGCCATGAGTGGCCTCAGTGCTGCGCAGTCGGCACTCAATACCGTCAGTAATAATATTTCAAGCTACAACGTGGCAGGTTATACCCGCCAGACTACCATTCTGGGCGCATCAAACAGCACCCTGACCGGCGGCGGCTGGGTGGGTAACGGGGTCTATGTCTCCGGCGTTCAGCGTGAATATGATGCGTTTATTACCAACCAGCTGCGCGCGGCGCAGAACCAGAGCAGCGGCCTGACCACTCGCTACCAGCAGATGTCGAAAATTGACGACGTGCTGTCGGATACCACGAACTCGCTTTCTGCCAACCTCCAGGATTTCTTTAAAAGCCTGCAAACGCTGGTGAGTAACGCAGAAGATCCGGCTGCACGCCAGACGGTACTCGGGAAGGCAGATGGTCTGGTAAACCAGTTCAAAACTAACGATCAATATCTCCGCGATCAGGATGCGCAGGTCAATACGGCGATTTCTACCAGCGTCGATCAGATCAATAACTATGCGAAGCAGATTGCCAACCTTAACGATCAGATTTCCCGGCTGACTGGCGTAGGTGCGGGCGCATCCCCGAACGAACTGCTCGATCAGCGCGATCAGCTGGTGAGCGAACTGAACAAAATTGTCGGTGTGGACGTGACCGTACAGGACAGCGGCACCTACAACATCTCTATCGCCAACGGCTACACCCTGGTACAGGGCAGCAACGCCAGCCAGCTGGCTGCGGTGAAATCCAGCGCGGACCCTGCACGTACAACGATTGCGTATGTGGATGCCGCAGCGGGCAACGTGGAGATCTCAGAAAAACAGATCACCACGGGGTCGCTTGGGGGGCTGTTAACGTTCCGTTCTCAGGATCTGGATCAGGCGCGAAATACGCTTAACCAGATGGCGCTGGCGTTTGCGGATGCCATGAATACCCAGCACCAGGCGGGCTTTGATGCCAACGGGGATAAAGGCGGCAAGCTGTTTGATTTTGGCTCCCCGGCAGTGCTGAGTAACGGTAAGAACACCGGAAGCGCGTCCGTGACGGCAACGATGACGGACAGTACCAAGGTCCAGGCGACAAACTACAAAGTTGAGTATAACGGTACTGACTGGACAATCACGCGTCTGTCAGACAACACCAGCTTCACGGCTATGCCGGATACCAGCGGTAATCTGTCGTTTGATGGCCTCAACGTCAACATTAGCGGCTCGGCCAATAATAAAGACAGCTTTATCGTGAAGCCGGTGAATGACGTTATCGTGAATATGGACGTTGCGATCAGCGACGAATCCAAACTGGCGATGGCTTCCGCGAAAGGAAGCGGCGAAAGCGACAATACCAATGGCCAAAAGCTGCTGGATTTGCAGAGCGCCAAGCTGGTGGGGGGGAACAAAACCTTTAACGATGCTTATGCCGCGCTGGTCAGTACGGTGGGCAGCACCACGGCGTCGCTGAAAACCAGCAGCGAAACCAAAGTTAACGTTGTTACGCAGCTGACCAAACAACAGCAGTCAATCTCCGGGGTTAACCTGGACGAAGAGTATGGCAACCTGCAACGCTATCAGCAGTACTATCTGGCGAATGCGCAGGTGCTGCAAACGGCGAGCACGCTGTTTGATGCATTGATCAATATCCGCTAAGGCTGAGGCATAAAAAATGCGTATTAGTACTCAAATGATGTATGAGCAAAGCATGCGCGGCGTGACGAACTCCCAAAGTCTCTGGCTCAGCTACGGCGAGCAGATGTCTACGGGGAAGCGTATCAACCGTCCGTCTGACGATCCGATTGCCGCTTCGCAGGCCGTTGTGCTCTCTCAGGCCCAAACGCAAAATAGCCAGTATGCGCTGGCGCGCTCCTTCGCTACGACGAAAGTCTCGCTGGAGGAAAACGTGTTATCGCAAGTGACAACCGCTATCCAGGCTGCTCAGGAAAAGATTGTCAATGCAGGCAACGGTACGTTAAGTGACGATGACCGCGCTTCGCTGGCAACGAACCTGCAAGGTATTCGCGATCAGCTCATGAACCTGGCTAACAGCACGGACGGTAACGGTCGCTATATTTTTTCCGGTTACAAAACCGAAGCGGCGGCTTTCGACCAGGCTACGGGTGATTATAAGGGCGGCGGAACGCCAATCAGCCAGCAGGTTGACTCTGCGCGCACGATGCAAATCAGCCATACGGGCACTGAAGTTTTCGATAGCTTCACCAGCAATGCGAAGCCAGAGCCAGATGGTAGTACGCCGGAAACGAATTTGTTCAAGATCCTCGACTCCGCAATTGAAGCGCTGAATAAGCCGATTGGCGATGACGAAACGAAGGCTGAAGCATTTACGGCGGCTATTGATAAAGCCAACCGTGGCCTGAGCAACTCCCTCAACAACGTGCTGACCGTGCGCGCCGATCTCGGCATCAAGCTGGATGAGCTGGGCAAGCTGGACGCTCTGGGTGAAGACCGCGCGCTGGGTCAGACGCAGCAGATGAGTAACCTGGTTGACGTAGACTGGAACTCGGTGATTTCGTCCTACACCATGCAGCAGGCGGCGTTGCAGGCCTCGTATAAAGCCTTTAGCGATATGCAGGGTATGTCTTTGTTCCAGATGAACAAATGAGACTCTGACCTGTTTGACATGTCTTGAAACTGGGCATGTTTTGACTGCCCAACCCGTCCGGGTTGGGCATTTTTTTTACACACTTTCTGCCTGTGCGGACATCACCCGGGCGCTTTCAATCACTCTGATAGCCAGCGCAATGGCACCACACAGGGTTGCCAGTGCTACCACGCCCGTCCAGCCTGCCAGCGTATAGATATTGCTGCCTAATGCCGAACCCAGCGCCATTCCGATGAAAATGACGGTAAACAGCAGGGCGTTAAGGCGCCCACGGGCCTGCGGCTCAAGGCTGTAGACCAGGTTCTGGTGCGCCACGAGGCTGGACTGCAAACCGAGATCGAAACCGACCGCGGAGAGGGCAATCAGGAGCAACTGGCCGTGTACACCCAGGGCTGGCATCAGGAACATCAGGGCAAACGAGAGGGTCACCAGCGCGGCACCCAGTTGGGTCACTTTACCGGCGCCCAGCTTATCGGCCAGACCGCCTGCCAGCGGTGCGGCCAGCGCGCCTGCGGCTCCGGCAATACCAAACCCACCCGCCACGGCGCTGCCAAGGTGATACCGTTCCAGCAGCATGACCGCCAGCGTCGACCAGAACGCACTAAAAGCAATCGACAGAAAACCCTGAGCCAGCGCAGCCCGACGCAGCGCCGGGTAGCGACGCCAGAGGTGTTCCATGGAGCGCATCAGTGCCGGGTAGCTCAGCGTGGAATGAACGGCGAAGCGGGGAAGTACGGCCCACATCACCACGCCGATAAAGGCAATGCTTGCGGCGGCCAGCTGATACATCACTCGCCAGCCAAAGGCTTCACCCACCACGCCGCTCACGGTTCTGGAGAGCAAAATCCCCAGCAGCAGGCCGGTCATCACCGTGCCGACCGTTTTTCCCTGTTTGCCTTCCGGCGCGAGGATCGCTGCGGCCGGGACAATATCCTGCGCCATGGTGGCGGCCATGCCAATCAGCAGGCTGGTGAGCAGCAGGGAATGCAGTTGTCCGGTCAGGCTACAACCCAGCAGGAACAGCGCCAGAGCTGCACTTTTTATCAGGATCAACGTTCTGCGGTCATAACGATCGCCGAGCGGGAGCAGAAACAGGATACCTAAGGCATAACCCGCCTGGGTGAGCGTCGGGACCATGCCCATGCCTTCGATGCTCAGGTGCAGGTCTGAGCCCATCAGCGGCAGCAGAGGCTGGGCATAATAGATGGATGCCACGCTGAAGCCCGCACCGAGCGCCAGCATTAAGATTACCCAGCGGCTTACGGCCCGGGTGGTGGTTGTGTTCATAAGATGTTCCTCATTCGTCGTGTGCGCCTATTTTTTATCAGTACGCCTTGCGACGGTAGCGGGCGCGGTGGTAAAACGCTTATACGTGTAGCGTATAGGTGTAAATGATATGAAACGGACTGAGCGTATAGATCGGGTAGAGCTGATGCGAACCTTTGTTCGCATTGTGGAGGCGGGGTCCCTTTCTGCGGCGGCACGTCAGCTGGCAACAACCCAGGCCACGGTGAGCCGACGGTTGCAGTCACTTGAAACCATGCTGGGCGTGCGCCTGATGCTGCGCACAACCCATACCACACGGCTTACCGATGACGGTGAACGTTGCTATCAGCATGCCAGACGGGTGATTGACAGCTGGCTGGCGCTGGAAGACGAGGTGGGGCAGACGGAAGATGAACCGGTCGGGGTGCTGAGGGTGCGCGCGCCTCACGCGTTTGGCCAGGATCAGCTACTAAAACCGTTAACCCAATTTTTGCAGCGCTATCCCCAGCTTTCTGTTGAGTGGATGCTTAACGATCGCTCGGTTGATTTCCTCGGCGACAACCTTGACTGTGCTATTCGGGTGGGCGTGGAAGTCGACCCGGCAACCGTGTCTGTGCTACTGGCTGAAGTGCCGCGCTCGGTGGTAGCGTCACCGGCACTCCTTGCCCGTTTTCCCGCGGTTAACACGCCGGACGATCTGCAACATCTCCCCTGGATTGCCATTAGCTCTTTTTATCAACGCCATGTGGAGCTCTTCCACGAGGCAACACCCACCCCGGCGAGAGTTACCATTACGCCACGCCTGAGTACCGACAGCTTGTATGTAGCGCGCAATACGGCACTCACCGGGCTAGGCGTGGCGGTGGTATCCAGCTGGACGGTACAGGATGATATTCGGGAAGGGCGACTGGTGCATTTACTGCCAGAGTGGCAGCCAGCAGCGCTACCGGTACATCTGGTTTATCCCTGGTCACGCTATTATCCGGCGCGCTTGCGGCGTTTTCTGGAGCTGATGCGGCAGATAATGCCGGAGGTCACCGGGATGAGAAAGCCCCTGCAACAGCCATAAAAAAGCCGACCCGAAGGTCGGCTTTCAGTCTTAGCGTGCGTTATTCAACAGGCTGAGGACGAGTAGCTGGGGCAGTAGCCATGTGCGTCGCACTGTGACCACCGGCAGCACCTTTACCTTCGAAGTTGAATTCCGGACGAACCCAGTCACTATGGCGTGGTGCTTCAGGCACGTACTCAGGTGCCGGGGCACGAGTCATTGGCGCGGTAGCAATGTGAGCAGGCGCTACAGCTTCAACGATCTCAACCGGCTCAGATTTCACTTCAGGCGCTTTGACCTCTTCGACAACAGGTTCAACCTGAATCTCGACGTCCTGAACAACCTCTTCCGTCACCGTTTCGACGGCAACGTCTGCGGGCTCTTCTGCTGCGGATACAGGCTTAGCGTCTTCCGCGACTTCTTCAGCCACCACGGTATCTTCTTCGGCAATGATCTGCGGTGCGGCATCAACCGGTGCAGCAATCACTTCAGGATGGGTCGTTTCCACTTCCACAGCCTGCGGCGGCGCTGTTTCAACAACCTGCGGTTCGACCACGGTTGCCGCTTCAGTCACGACGTCTTCCACTGCGACGACCGGTGCAATCACCTCTTCGGTCACAGCCTGTTCTTCAACAGCCTGCTCCGGACGTGCAACCGGATAACGGATCCAGACTTTACCGGATGCCATCTCAGGTGACGCGCACGCCACGGTCATTGGCATTGGAGACTGGGTCGGGTAACGCTCGTCACGATAACGACGGCGACGCTGACCGCTCACGCGCAGATGGCGTGGAGAACGGCGGGAGCGACGCGGCATACCTGCGTTATCACGGTTTTCGCTGCTTTCGTCCTGCTCAACCTGATTTTCCACTACGGCTGGCAGGTCAACTTTCGCAACCTGAGTGCCCGTTGTGCTTTCAGCCGCTTCAACCGCGATAACGTCGTTTTCTTCGGCCTGAACAACACCCACACGTACTTTCTGGGTCAGCTGGCGCTGCTTACGACGCGGCATAACCTGAGTACGCTCTTCCTGCTCAGTGTCCTGCTGTTCTACAGGCGCTTCGCGATTCAGGTTTTTGACTTCCTGCTGAGCCTGGCGTTTGTCATCGTTACGACGACGGTTACGCTCGCGGCGAGGCTGCTGCTCGTCACGCTGTTTGCTCTTCTCGGACTCATCGCCCGCCTGCTGGCGAATCTCACGATCTTCAACGTTCTGCTGTTGCTTCTCGCGACGGTTGCGACGGTTGTCCTCGCGCTGTTCACGACCTTCGTTGTTATCGGAACGATTATCACGGCGCTCATTACGATCGCCACGGTCGTTGCGGTCACGACGGTTGTTCTGACGCTTACGACGGTCCTGCTGACGCTCTGGTTTCGCTTCTTTTGGCGCTTCTTTCGGCTCCTCAGGCTGAACTTCTTCGGCGGCAAACATTTTTTTCAGCGCACCGATGATGCGGCTCAGGAGACCAGGCTGCTCAGGCTGCGCTTTTGGCGCGGCAGGAGCCACTTTCTGCACAGCAGGTTTTTCCGCTGGTTTTTCCAGCGTCGCTTCTGGCGGTGCTTCCGGCATGATGAAGGTCGCTAAAGCTGGCTGCTCAGGCAGTTTACGCTCGGCAGGCTCTTCATCAGACGGCAGCGCCATTTCTTCTTCATGCAGCTTCGGCAGCAGGTAGCTGAGGGTGCTTGTCTCTTCGCCTTTGCGCACGCGCAGCACGTGATAGTGCGGGGTTTGCATCTCGTCGTTTGGCACGATGATGCAGCGAACGCCGCCCTGACGCGCTTCGATTGCGCTCACCGCTGCACGTTTTTCGTTCAGCAGGTAGGAGGCAATCGGCACCGGAACAATAGCGTGAACCTCTTTGGTGTTCTCTTTCAGCGCTTCTTCTTCAATCAGACGCAGAATAGAGAGGGAGAGAGATTCATTGTCACGAACGGTACCTGTACCGGAACAGCGCGGGCAGACGTGATGGCTGGACTCACCCAGAGACGGGCTGAGGCGCTGACGGGACATCTCCAGCAGGCCAAAGCGAGAAATATGGCTGATCTGGATACGCGCGCGATCCTGGCGCACCGCTTCACGCAGACGGTTTTCAACCGCACGCTGATGGCGAACCGGGGTCATGTCGATGAAGTCGATAACGATCAGACCACCCAGGTCGCGCAGGCGGAGCTGGCGGGCGATTTCATCAGCGGCTTCAAGGTTGGTATTGAAGGCGGTCTCTTCGATGTCGCCGCCGCGGGTTGCTCGCGCGGAGTTGATGTCGATGGCGGTCAACGCTTCGGTGGTATCGATAACGATAGAACCGCCGGACGGCAGACGCACTTCACGCTGGAAGGCAGACTCGATCTGGGATTCAATCTGATAATGGCTGAACAGCGGGATTTCACCGGTGTACAGTTTAATTTTGCTGGTGAAATCCGGGCGACCCAGTGCGGCGATGTGCTGGCGAGCCAGCTCAAGCACTTTCGGGTTATCAATCAGAATTTCACCGATGTCCTGACGCAGATAATCACGGAAGGCACGCACGATGACGTTGCTTTCCTGGTGGATCAGGAACGGCGCAGCACGGCTTTCTGCCGCTTTCTTGATGGCTTCCCAGTGTTTCAGGCGGAAGCTCAGGTCCCACTGCAACGCTTCGGCAGATTTGCCAACGCCTGCGGTGCGCACGATAAGGCCCATGCCGTCTGGCAGTTCAAGACTTGCCAGTGCTTCTTTCAGCTCGGTACGGTCATCGCCTTCGATACGGCGAGAGATGCCACCCGCACGCGGGTTGTTTGGCATCAATACCAGATAGCTTCCTGCCAGACTGATAAAGGTGGTCAGCGCGGCGCCTTTGTTGCCACGCTCTTCTTTATCGATCTGGACGATAACTTCCTGACCTTCACGCAGAACATCTTTGATGTTCGGACGGCCATGGGAGTTGTAGTTTGCAGGAAAATATTCGCGGGCGATTTCTTTGAGAGGAAGGAAACCGTGACGCTCAGCACCGTAATCAACAAATGCAGCTTCAAGGCTTGGTTCAATGCGGGTGATTTTGCCTTTGTAAATGTTCGCTTTTTTCTGTTCGTGTCCAGGACTTTCGATATCCAGATCGTACAGGCGCTGCCCATCCACAAGGGCGACACGCAACTCTTCTTGCTGAGTTGCGTTGATTAACATTCTTTTCATCGTAACTTACTCGTTATTCTTACATTGACGACAAAGCTGCGGGCAAGGTGACGCTTTCCGGGGTATGAACCGATGGCCTCGTGTCTATTCACGTCGCCAACCTCACGGTTGTCGCTCGCTTAAGAGGCGCAGAGTGTCGGTTGCCTGTATTTCATAGGGAAACACAGCGCAATTATCAGGGGAATTGCCTGGGAAAACTCTCCAGAGAACAATCCTTATACCGGGAAGTACTGCAACCCGCAGCCCGCTAACTGCCTGAAAGATCAATACGTCTTACGCCATTGCTGCGTGGATGATCGGTCAGACAAAATTGGTCATTCCGTCGACATCCTTACAAAACCCGGATTTAACGCGGAAAACGAATTCATTATTCCACTGCTCGCCGGGTTATAGCAAGATGACTTTTACCAATTATCACCCGGTTACTCACAGTTTCTTCACTTCAACGGGGTGATTGGTTTAATAACCACCAAATCGATTGCGCGAAAGGGGAGTGGTCCGGATAAAAGTAAATATAAGCATAGAAAAATGAGTGGCGCTAATGTCAGACGCTATTTAGAATCGCCAACCATGAAAACAGAGACTCCAGCCGTAAAAATGGTTGCCATCGCCGACGACGAGGCGGGGCAACGTATCGATAATTTTTTGCGCACCCAATTGAAGGGTGTGCCAAAAAGTATGATTTATCGCATCTTGCGTAAGGGTGAGGTGCGGGTGAACAAAAAACGTGTGAAGCCCGAGTACAAGCTCGAGGCGGGCGATGAAGTCCGCATTCCACCGGTACGTGTTGCAGAGCGTGAAGAAGAGGTCGTTTCTCCGAAGCTGCAAAAAGTCGCGGCTTTGAGCGACGTTATCCTTTATGAGGACGACCACATTCTGGTGCTGAATAAACCGTCCGGAACGGCGGTACACGGGGGGAGCGGTCTGAGCTTCGGCGTGATCGAAGGTTTACGTGCGCTGCGCCCGGAAGCGCGTTTCCTCGAACTGGTTCACCGTCTTGACCGTGATACCTCAGGCGTGCTGCTGGTGGCGAAAAAACGTTCTGCACTGCGTTCCCTGCATGAACAGCTGCGCGAAAAAGGGATGCAGAAAGATTATCTGGCGCTGGTGCGCGGCCAGTGGCAGTCCCACGTGAAAGTGGTGCAGGCGCCGCTGCTGAAAAATATTCTGCAAAGCGGTGAGCGCATTGTTCGTGTTAATCAGGAAGGGAAACCGTCTGAGACGCGATTTAAAGTAGAAGAGCGCTACGAATTTGCCACGCTGGTGCGCTGTAGTCCGGTGACGGGGCGTACTCACCAGATTCGCGTCCATACCCAGTTTGCAGGCCATCCGATTGCGTTTGACGATCGCTATGGCGATCGCGAGTTTGATAAGCAGTTGGCGGGTACGGGGCTGTCGCGTCTGTTCCTGCATGCGGCAGCGCTGAAGTTTACCCATCCTAATACCGGTGAAGTTATCCGTATTGAAGCGCCGCTGGATGAGCAGTTGAAACGCTGCCTGAAAGTTCTGCGCGGCTGATTATGTGCCGGGTGGCGCTGCGCTTACCCGGCCTACGAAATCCGTAGGCCCATGCAAGCGAAGCGCCGCTGGGCAAAAATCACATCGTCAGCGGATTACACTCTTCTCGCCTTAACATCTGGCACAGCGCAATCAGCGGCAACCCCACCAGCGTGTTGGGATCCCGCCCGTCCAGCTTGTCGAACAGTGCAATTCCCAGCCCTTCACTTTTGAAACTCCCTGCGCAGTTCAGAGGACGTTCCCGACGCACGTAATCCATAATCTCCTCCTCGCTGAGATGACGGAAGTGCACATCAAATGGCTCACACTCGGTTTGCAGATGACCGGAGGCCGAATTATAAAGCGCCAGGCCGGTATAAAAGGTCACGATACTGCCTCGCGCACGCAAAAGCTGCTGGCAGGCGTTTTCTTCCGTAAGCGGTTTACCGGTGATTTCGCCGTCCAGCACACAAACCTGATCGGAGCCTATAATCAGATGAGCGGGGTAACGTACGGCCAGCGACTGTGCTTTCTCTTTCGCGAGACGGGTCACCAGATGACGCGGTGACTCGCCCGGCTGTGGCGTTTCATCCACCTCCGGCGCGGCGCATTCAAACGGGATCCCGAGCTTTTCCAGCAGCATTCGGCGATAAGGTGAAGTGGAAGCAAGGACGAGATTTGGCATATTTTTATCACCAGATATAGCGTATCGATGCCAGCCATTTTAAACTACAGGCCGCATTGTGTGCGAATAATTGGCAAAAGGCAGCTCTGGTTGCCTTTTTCTTTGACTCTATGACGTTACAAAGTTAATATGCGCGCCCTATGCAAAAGGTAAAATTACCCCTGACTCTTGATCCGGTTCGTACGGCTCAAAAACGCCTCGATTACGAAGGAATCTATTCTTCCGATCAGGCTGAGCGTATTGCCGAATCTGTAGTCAGTGTGGACAGTGATGTAGAGTGTTCCATGTCGTTCGCTATCGACAACCAGCGCCTCGCCGTTTTAACCGGTGATGCAAAGGTGACGGTAACGCTCGAATGTCAGCGCTGCGGGAAACCGTTTGTACAGCATGTTCACACAACGTATTGTTTCAGTCCGGTTCGTTCTGACGAACAGGCTGAAGCACTCCCGGAAGCGTATGAACCGATTGAGGTTAACGAATTCGGTGAAATCGATCTTCTGGCGCTGGTTGAAGATGAAGTCATCCTCTCCCTGCCAGTCGTTCCGGTGCATGATTCTGAACACTGTGAAGTGTCCGAGGCGGACATGGTCTTTGGGGAACTGCCTGATGAAGCGCAAAAACCAAATCCATTTGCCGTATTAGCCAGCTTAAAGCGTAAGTAATTGAGGAGTAAGGTCCATGGCCGTACAACAGAATAAACCAACCCGTTCCAAACGTGGCATGCGTCGTTCCCATGACGCGCTGACCGCAGTTACCAGCCTGTCTGTAGACAAGACTTCTGGTGAGAAACACCTGCGTCACCACATCACCGCTGACGGTTTCTACCGCGGCCGCAAGGTTATCACTAAGTAATCACGCGTCAGCGTGATTAGGCTTAGTGAGGAACTTCCCCGTGAAAACGGGGAGTTTACCGAACCAGGCTGCGACGATACCTTGACACGTCTAACCCTGGCGTTAGATGTCATGGGGGGAGATTTTGGCCCTACCGTGACAGTGCCTGCAGCATTGCAGGCACTGAATTCTAATTCGCAACTCACACTTCTTTTAGTCGGTAATCCCGACACAATCACGCCATTACTTGCAAAAGCTGACTTTGAACAACGTTCGCGTCTGCAGATTATTCCTGCGCAGTCAGTTATTGCCAGTGATGCCCGGCCATCGCAGGCTATTCGTAATAGCCGCGGCAGCTCTATGCGAATGGCGCTGGAGCTGGTGAAAGAAGGGCGAGCGCAGGCTTGCGTCAGCGCGGGAAATACTGGCGCGCTGATGGGGCTGTCGAAATTATTGCTCAAGCCGATTGAGGGCATTGAGCGTCCGGCGCTGGTGACGGTGTTACCGCATCAGCAGAAGGGCAAAACGGTGGTGCTCGATCTGGGCGCTAACGTAGATTGTGATAGTACAATGCTGGCTCAGTTTGCCGTGATGGGGTCGGTGCTGGCAGAAGACGTGGTCGGGATTACTAATCCCCGCGTTGCGTTATTGAATATTGGTGAAGAAGAGACCAAAGGCCTGGACAGTATCCGCGACGCTGCGGAAATACTCAAACAGGTTCCCTCCATCAACTATATTGGTTATCTCGAAGCCAATGAGTTGCTGACGGGCAAAACGGATGTATTAGTGTGTGATGGCTTCACCGGAAACGTGACGTTGAAGACCATGGAAGGGGTCGTACGAATGTTCCTTTCTCTGCTGAAATCGCAGGGAGAAGGTAAAAAAAGGTCCTGGTGGCTGATTTTATTAAAGCGTTGGTTACAAAAAAGCCTGACGCGGCGATTCAGTCACCTCAACCCCGACCAGTATAATGGCGCCTGTCTGTTAGGATTGCGCGGCATCGTGATTAAGAGTCATGGCGCCGCCAATCAGCGAGCATTTACCGTCGCGATTGAACAGGCAGTGCAGGCGGTGCAGCGACAAGTCCCTCAGAGGATTGCCGCTCGCCTGGGATCTGTATTAGCTAAAAGTGACTGAGCGTACATGTATACGAAGATTTTAGGTACCGGCAGCTACCTGCCAAAACAAGTGCGTACCAACGCCGATCTTGAAAAAATGGTAGATACGTCTGACGAGTGGATTGTCACGCGCACAGGTATCCGTGAACGTCGTATCGCCGCGCCAGACGAAACTGTGTCCACCATGGGCTACGAAGCCGCTCAGCGAGCGCTTGAGATGGCGGGCATTGATAAAGAACAGATCGGGCTTATTGTGGTGGCGACAACATCTGCCACGCATGCCTTCCCAAGCGCAGCGTGCCAGGTGCAGAACATGCTCGGCATCAAAGGCTGCCCGGCATTTGATGTTGCAGCGGCGTGCGCGGGTTTCACCTATGCGCTGAGCATCGCCGATCAGTATGTTAAATCGGGTGCCGTAAAATATGCGCTGGTGATCGGTGCTGATGTGCTGGCGCGTACCTGCGATCCAACCGATCGCGGCACAATCATTATTTTTGGCGATGGCGCGGGCGCGGTACTGCTGGGGCAGTCCGAAGAACCAGGCATTATCTCCACGCACCTGCACGCTGACGGTCGCTACGGCGAGCTGTTAACGCTGCCTAACGCCGATCGCGTTAATCCGGACAGTTCGATTTACCTGACAATGGCGGGTAATGAAGTGTTCAAGGTGGCCGTGACCGAACTCGCTCACATTGTTGATGAGACGCTGGAAGCGAACAATCTGGATCGCGCCGCACTCGACTGGCTGGTACCGCATCAGGCTAACCTGCGTATTATCAGCGCGACGGCGAAGAAGTTGGGCATGTCTATGGATAACGTTGTGGTGACGCTTGATCGCCACGGCAACACCTCTGCGGCATCGGTACCGTGCGCATTTGACGAAGCGGTACGCGATGGACGAATTAAACGGGGCCAACTGGTCTTGCTTGAAGCCTTTGGTGGTGGGTTCACCTGGGGTTCCGCGCTGGTTCGTTTCTAGGATAAGGATTAAAAAATGACGCAATTTGCTTTTGTGTTCCCGGGACAGGGCTCACAAACTGTTGGGATGTTGTCTGAAATGGCAGCAAACTATCCGGTTATTGAAGAGACTTTCCGTGAAGCTTCTGACGCGCTGGGTTATGATCTGTGGGCGCTGACCCAGCAGGGCCCAGCTGAAGAGCTGAACAAAACCTGGCAGACTCAACCGGCACTGCTGGCAGCCTCCGTCGCATTGTGGCGCGTATGGCAGCAGCAGGGCGGCAAAACGCCGGCGCTGATGGCGGGTCATAGCCTGGGTGAATACTCTGCGCTGGTCTGCGCAGGGGTGATTGCCTTCGCTGACGCGGTCCGTCTGGTTGAATTGCGTGGTAAGTTTATGCAGGAAGCGGTGCCAGAAGGCACGGGCGGCATGTCTGCCATCATCGGTCTGGATGATGCTTCTATTGCTAAAGCCTGTGAAGAATCTGCTGAAGGTCAGGTCGTTTCTCCGGTAAACTTTAACTCGCCAGGCCAGGTAGTTATCGCGGGTCATAAAGAAGCGGTTGAGCGTGCAGGCGCTGCCTGTAAAGCTGCGGGTGCAAAACGTGCACTGCCGCTGCCGGTGAGCGTGCCGTCTCACTGTGCGCTGATGAAGCCCGCTGCCGATAAACTGGCGGTTGAGCTGGAAAAAATGACCTTTAACGCACCGACGATTTCCGTTGTGAATAACGTCGATGTGAAGTGCGAAACCGCGCCGGAGGCTATCCGTAACGCGCTGGTTCGCCAGCTCTACAGCCCAGTTCAGTGGACCAAAACCGTTGAATTTATGGCGTCTCAGGGCGTTGAACATCTGTATGAAGTCGGTCCAGGTAAGGTACTTACCGGTCTGACAAAACGTATTGTAGACACCCTGACTGCCTCGGCGATTAACGAGCCGGAAGCAATGAAAGCGGCACTCTCGCAATAAAAGAGGAATACCATGAGTTTTGAAGGAAAAATTGCCCTGGTGACCGGCGCAAGCCGCGGTATCGGGCGTGCTATTGCTGAAACACTGGTTGCGCGCGGCGCGACGGTGATCGGGACTGCGACCAGCGAGAATGGCGCACAGGCCATCAGCGAGTATCTGGGTGCGAACGGCAAAGGTCTGGTACTGAATGTGACTGAACCAGCATCTATCGAATCTGTTCTGGAAAATATTCGCGCAGAGTTTGGCGAAGTGGATATTCTGGTCAATAATGCCGGGATCACTCGCGACAACCTGTTGATGCGAATGAAAGATGATGAGTGGAACGATATTATCGAAACCAACCTGTCATCGGTATTCCGTCTGTCAAAAGCGGTAATGCGCGCTATGATGAAAAAGCGTCATGGACGTATTATCACTGTAGGTTCTGTGGTTGGTACCATGGGAAATGCTGGTCAGGCTAACTACGCTGCGGCGAAAGCAGGTCTGATCGGTTTCAGTAAGTCGCTGGCGCGCGAAGTCGCGTCCCGCGGAATTACTGTAAACGTTGTTGCTCCGGGCTTTATTGAAACGGACATGACGCGTGCGCTGACCGATGATCAGCGTGCGGGTACGCTGGCGGCAGTTCCAGCGGGTCGTCTTGGCGACCCTAAAGAAATCGCCAGCGCGGTTGCATTTTTAGCCTCTGACGAAGCGGGTTACATCACTGGTGAAACCCTCCACGTCAACGGCGGGATGTACATGGTTTAATCACGATCGAAAATATTTGCGTTATTTGGGCAAATGGCCTCAAAATAACGTAAAATCGTGGTAAGACCTGCCGGGATTTAGTTGCAAATTTTTCAACATTTTATACACTACGAAAACCATCGCGAAAGCGAGTTTTGATAGGAAATTTAAGAGTATGAGCACTATCGAAGAACGCGTTAAGAAAATTATCGGCGAACAGCTGGGCGTTAAGCAGGAAGAAGTTGTGAACTCCGCTTCCTTTGTTGAAGACCTGGGCGCAGATTCTCTTGACACCGTTGAGCTGGTAATGGCTCTGGAAGAAGAGTTTGATACTGAGATTCCGGACGAAGAAGCTGAGAAAATCACCACCGTTCAGGCTGCCATTGATTACATCAACGGTCACCAGGCGTAAGTGAACATCTCCAGGCGGTCATTCGACCGCCTGAGTTTTATCTTTTGTAGTCCCACGAATCTCTTTTTTTATCCCTCCCTGGAGGACAAACGTGTCTAAGCGTCGTGTAGTTGTGACCGGACTTGGCATGTTGTCTCCTGTCGGCAATACCGTAGAGTCCACCTGGAAAGCTCTCCTTGCCGGTCAGAGCGGCATCAGCCTAATCGACCATTTCGATACTAGCGCCTATGCAACGAAATTTGCTGGCTTAGTAAAGGATTTTAACTGTGAAGAGATCATCTCGCGCAAAGAACAGCGCAAGATGGATGCCTTCATTCAATATGGAATTGTCGCTGGCGTTCAGGCCATGCAGGATTCTGGCCTTGAGATTACGGAAGAGAACGCTACCCGTATCGGCGCTGCTATCGGCTCCGGGATTGGCGGTCTTGGCCTGATCGAGGAAAACCATACATCTCTGGTGAATGGCGGCCCGCGTAAAATCAGCCCGTTCTTCGTTCCGTCTACGATTGTAAACATGGTGGCAGGTCACCTGACCATTATGTTCGGCCTGCGTGGCCCAAGCATCTCAATCGCGACAGCCTGTACGTCTGGCGTGCATAACATCGGCCAGGCCGCGCGTATCATCGCGTACGGCGATGCAGATGCTATGGTTGCGGGCGGTGCTGAAAAAGCCAGTACCCCGCTGGGCGTCGGTGGCTTCGGTGCAGCGCGTGCGCTCTCTACCCGAAACGATAATCCTCAGGCGGCGAGCCGTCCGTGGGATAAAGACCGTGATGGTTTCGTGCTGGGTGACGGTGCAGGCATGATCGTACTGGAAGAGTACGAACACGCGAAAAAACGTGGCGCGAAAATTTATGCTGAAGTTGTTGGCTTTGGCATGAGCAGCGATGCTTACCACATGACGTCTCCTCCAGAGAACGGCGCAGGTGCTGCGCTGGCGATGGAAAACGCCATCCGTGATGCGGGCATTACGCCGGCACAGATTGGCTACGTTAACGCGCACGGGACATCTACCCCTGCGGGCGATAAAGCAGAAGCGCAGGCGGTTAAGTCTATCTTCGGCGAATCTGCCAGCCGTGTACTGGTGAGCTCCACGAAATCCATGACCGGTCACCTCCTGGGTGCGGCGGGTGCAGTAGAATCAATCTACTCTATTCTCGCGCTGCGCGATCAGGCTGTACCGCCAACCATCAACCTGGATAATCCAGATGAAGGTTGCGATCTGGACTTCGTTCCCCACGAAGCGCGCCAGGTTAGCGGTATGGAGTACACCCTGTGTAACTCCTTCGGCTTCGGTGGGACTAACGGTTCTCTGATCTTCAAAAAGGTCTGAGTCTGGTTAGTCGCTGACGATAATAAAGGTCCGCTTGCCGGGCCTTTTTTATTAGGTGATATCCCCTTGTCCGGCTAACCACATCCTGCCAGACTGAGCCTCCATGCATAAGGAGCCACTATGTTTTTAATTAATGGCCTTGAGCAAGAAATGCTGCCGGCAAGCGACAGGGCGACCCAGTTTGGCGATGGCTGTTTCACGACCGCGCGTATTCTCGACGGTGGCGTGTGCCTGCTCGGGGCCCATATCCTTCGTTTACAAAAAGCCTGCGAAGCATTACTGATCCCCTTCTCGCAGTGGGACATTCTTGAAAGTGAAATGCGTCGGCTGGCGTCAGAGAAAGCAAGCGGCGTCCTGAAAGTCATTATCAGCCGCGGCAGCGGTGGTCGGGGCTATAGCGGTTCTGCCTGCCAGCATCCTGCGCGGATCCTTTCCGTTTCAGATTATCCTTCCCATTACGCGCACTGGCGTGAAGAGGGCGTAGTCCTGGCGCTTAGCCCGGTACGTCTGGGGCGAAACCCGATGCTCGCTGGCATAAAACATCTTAACCGTCTTGAACAGGTGCTTATTCGTACTCATCTTGAGCAGACGGAGGCCGGGGAGGCGCTGGTTCTTGACAGCGAAGGGTACATTACGGAATGCTGTGCGGCTAATTTACTCTGGCGGAAGGGCAGTGACGTATTCACGCCTTCGCTGGAGCAGGCCGGAGTCAACGGCATTATGCGGCAGTTTTGTTTGCAACAGCTGGCACGCGCAGGCTTTCGCGTTGTCGAAGTTAACGCTAAGGAAGAGGCGCTGCTGGTTGCCGAAGAAGTTGTTATCTGCAATGCGCTGATGCCCGTTGTCCCCGTTCGCGCTTATGACCGCAAGTGCTGGTCATCCCGCGAGCTGTTCCAGTTTCTGGCCCCGTTATGTGAGCAAACCAGGTAGTCATGAAGAAAATGTTACGCTTTGTCCTCCTTCTTATCGTTGCGTTCGGAATCGCTGGCGGAGCGGGAGTGTGGAAAGTCCGTCAGCTGGCTGAAAGTCAGATCCTGATTAAAGACGAGACGATATTTACCCTGAAAGCGGGGACCGGGCGGCAGGCGCTTGGTCAGCAGCTGTATGACGACAAAATTATCAATCGCCCACGCGTATTCCAGTGGCTGCTGCGTATTGAGCCGGACCTGTCCCACTTCAAGGCCGGTACCTATCGTTTCACCCCTGGCATGACCGTGCGCGAGATGCTGCAACTGCTGGAGAGTGGTAAAGAAGCCCAGTTTCCATTGCGTTTTGTAGAAGGTATGCGTCTGAGCGATTATCTCAGGCAACTGCGTGACGCGCCGTACATCAAGCATACGCTGAAAGATGACCGCTACCAGACCGTGGCAGACGCCTTAAAATTCGAACATCCCGAGTGGGTGGAAGGCTGGTTCTGGCCCGATACGTGGATGTATACGGCAGGCACGACGGATGTGGCAATTCTGAAGCGCGCGCACAACAAAATGGTCGCGGCGGTAGACGCTGCGTGGAAAGGGCGAGCAGAGGGCCTGCCTTATAAAGATCAAAACCAGTTCATGACGATGGCCTCGATCATCGAGAAAGAGACGGCCGTTGCTGCCGAACGTGACCAGGTTGCCTCGGTGTTTATTAACCGTCTGCGCATCGGCATGCGTTTGCAAACCGATCCTACCGTCATCTACGGCATGGGCGAAAACTACAACGGCAGGATTTCCAGAAAAGATCTGGAAACGCCAACGGCGTATAATACCTACGTGATTAGCGGCCTGCCGCCTGGACCGATTGCGACGCCGAGTGAAGCATCGTTGAAGGCCGCCGCGCACCCGGCCAAAACGCCGTATCTCTATTTTGTGGCTGACGGAAAAGGGGGGCATACGTTCAATACCAACCTGGCCAGCCACAATCGCTCCGTTCAGGACTATCTGAAGGCACTTAAGGAAAAAAATGCGCAGTAAATACATTGTCATTGAGGGACTCGAAGGGGCGGGCAAAACCACCGCCCGTAACGTGGTGGTGGATACGCTGAAATCGCTTGGCGTCGCCGACATGGTCTTCACCCGCGAGCCGGGCGGTACGCAGCTGGCGGAAAAACTGCGCAGCCTGGTTCTGGATATCAAATCCGTTGGCGATGAAGTTATTACCGACAAAGCGGAAGTGCTGATGTTCTATGCGGCGCGCGTTCAGCTGGTGGAGACGGTGATCAAACCCGCTCTGGCAGAAGGCAAATGGGTGATTGGCGATCGCCACGATCTCTCAACCCAGGCGTATCAGGGCGGTGGACGGGGTATCGATCAGGCCATGCTGGCTACGCTTCGCGACGCGGTTCTGGGCGATTTCCGTCCTGACCTGACGCTGTATCTGGACGTGACCCCTGAGGTGGGCCTGAAGCGCGCCCGTGCCCGCGGCGAACTGGACCGCATTGAACAGGAGTCTTTTGATTTCTTTAACCGCACCCGTGCGCGTTATCTGGAACTGGCCGGGCAGGACAAGACCATTCGTACCATCGATGCGACGCAATCCCTTGAAGACGTTACATGTGATATTCAGCAGACCGTTACGCAGTGGCTACAGGAGCAGCAGGCATGAAATGGTATCCATGGTTGCGCCCACACTTTGAACAGCTGATCGGCAGCTATCAGGTTGGTCGGGGGCATCATGCGTTACTGATCCAGGCGCTGCCGGGAATGGGTGATGATGCGTTGATTTACGCCATAACCCGCTTTCTGATGTGCCAACAGCCGGAAGGACATAAAAGCTGCGGTAAGTGCCGGGGTTGCCAGCTCATGCAGGCGGGCACGCATCCTGACTATTACACCCTCGAACCTGAGAAGGGCAAAAATACGCTCGGTATCGACGCGGTGCGTGAGGTCAGTGAGAAACTGTACGAATATGCGCGTCTGGGGGGGGCGAAAGTGGTGTGGCTGAAAGATGCCGCGCTGCTCACGGAAGCCGCAGCCAACGCGCTGTTAAAAACCCTGGAAGAGCCGCCAGAAAACACCTGGTTTTTCCTCTCCTGCCGCGAGCCGGAACGCTTGCTGGCGACGCTGCGCAGTCGCTGCCGTCTTCACCACCTTGCTGTCCCTCAGGAATCCTGGGCACTCGCCTGGCTTGAGCGGGAAGTGACGGTGTCACAAGACGCGGCGCTCTCAGCGTTGCGCCTGTGCAGCGGTGCGCCTGCGGCTGCGCTGGCCTTATTACAGCCCGAAGTGTGGTCCCAGCGTGAAACGCTGTGTCGTGCGGTTGAATCAGCCCTCGACAGCCATGACTGGCTGAGCGTGCTGCCAGCGCTGAACAGCGATCAGGCTCCGGAACGGCTGCACTGGCTGGCCGCACTACTGCTGGATGCGCTCAAAATTCAGCAGGGGGCTACGCTTCTGACTAACCCTGACGTGTGGGCGCTGGTCACCACGCTGGCGAATCGCCTGTCAGGGCAGTCGCTGCACGCTATCCTTCATGATATCTGCCAGAGTCGTGAACAACTTTTGACGGTAACCGGTCTCAATCGCGAGCTTTTACTGACCGACCAGTTACTGCGTATTGAACACTACCTGTAACCGGGCGTCATACCGCCGGTTTCCCACCTCTGAGAGAGACATTATGTTTTTAGTCGACTCACACTGCCATCTCGATGGCCTGGATTATCAATCCCTGCATAAAAATGTGGACGACGTGCTGGCGAAAGCCGCCGCGCGCGATGTGAAATTTTGCCTGGCCGTGGCAACCACGTTGCCGGGTTACCGCTCCATGCGTGAACTGGTAGGCGAGCGCGATAATGTCGTCTTCTCCTGCGGCGTGCATCCGCTGAATCAGGATGAAGCGTACGACGTTGAGGATTTACGCCGTCTTGCCGCAGAAGAGGGCGTAGTGGCGATGGGCGAGACCGGCCTGGACTATTTCTACACTCCGGAAACGAAACCTCGCCAGCAGGAATCCTTCCGTAACCACATCCGCATTGGCCGGGAACTGAATAAGCCGGTTATCGTTCACACCCGAGATGCGCGCGCCGACACGCTGGGTATCCTGCGGGAAGAAAAGGTGACGGATTGCGGTGGCGTACTACACTGTTTCACAGAAGACAGAGAAACGGCGGGTAAGCTGCTTGATTTGGGCTTTTATATCTCGTTCTCGGGAATTGTCACGTTCCGTAATGCTGAGCAACTGCGTGATGCGGCGCGCTATGTTCCGCTGGATCGTATTCTGGTGGAAACCGATTCCCCGTACCTGGCGCCGGTGCCTCATCGTGGCAAAGAGAACCAGCCAGCGATGACCCGGGATGTCGCTGAGTATATGGCCGTTCTGAAAGGTGTCAGTATTGAAGAACTGGCTCGCGTGACAACGGAAAACTTCGCCAGCCTGTTCCATATTGACCCCGCCCGCCTGCAATCTGTCTGATACACCTGTTATTTTTAGGCTCGTAATTAATAAGTAAAGCGAGTAAAGTTCACCGCCTCATTCGGGGCGGTGATGGCGTTTTTAGACACATCCAGACATGCTTTATGTAAATATCTGCAAGTTTTTTGGCCGTCTTGAACTGAAACGTGATAGCCGTCAAACAAACTCAGAGGGAATTATTTTACTCTGTGTAATAAATAAAGGGCGCTTAGATGTCCTGTCCACGGCGCGGTACTCCCCCCGGGCCAATGCGTGAAAACGTAAAAAAAAGCACAAATACTCAGGAGCACTCTCAATTATGTTTAAGAATGCATTTGCTAACCTGCAAAAGGTCGGTAAATCGCTGATGCTGCCAGTATCCGTACTGCCTATCGCAGGTATCCTGCTGGGTGTCGGTTCTGCAAACTTCAGCTGGCTGCCAGCCGTAGTTTCCCACGTGATGGCCGAAGCAGGCGGTTCTGTTTTTGCTAACATGCCGCTGATCTTCGCTATCGGTGTTGCTCTGGGCTTCACCAATAACGACGGTGTTTCCGCTCTGGCGTCCGTTGTTGCTTACGGCATCATGGTGAAAACCATGGCTGTGGTTGCGCCGCTGGTACTGCATTTACCTGCTGAAGAGATTGCCGCTAAGCACCTGGCGGACACCGGTGTTCTCGGTGGTATCATCTCCGGTGCGATTGCAGCGTATATGTTTAACCGCTTCTATCGCATCAAGCTGCCTGAGTATCTGGGCTTCTTCGCGGGTAAACGTTTTGTGCCGATCATTTCTGGTCTGGCCGCGATTTTCACCGGTGTGGTCCTGTCCTTCATCTGGCCACCAATCGGTACGGCAATCCAGACCTTCTCTCAGTGGGCAGCTTACCAGAACCCGGTTGTGGCGTTCGGTATCTACGGCTTCATTGAGCGCTGCCTGGTACCATTTGGTCTGCACCACATCTGGAACGTTCCATTCCAGATGCAGATTGGTGAATACACCAACGCAGCAGGTCAGGTGTTCCACGGCGACATCCCACGCTACATGGCGGGCGACCCAACGGCAGGTAAACTGTCTGGTGGCTTCCTGTTCAAAATGTACGGTCTGCCGGCCGCTGCAATTGCTATCTGGCACTCTGCTAAACCAGAGAACCGTGCAAAAGTGGGCGGTATCATGATCTCCGCAGCGCTGACCTCGTTCCTGACCGGTATCACCGAGCCGATCGAGTTCTCCTTCATGTTCGTTGCGCCGATCCTGTACATCATCCACGCGGTACTGGCAGGTCTGGCATTCCCAATCTGTATCCTGCTGGGTATGCGTGACGGTACGTCCTTCTCTCACGGCCTGATCGACTTCATCGTTCTGTCCGGTAACAGCAGCAAGCTGTGGCTGTTCCCTATCGTGGGTGCGGGCTACGCAGTGGTGTACTACACCGTCTTCCGCGTGCTGATCAAAGCACTGGACCTGAAAACGCCGGGTCGTGAAGATGCAACGGAAGACAGCAAAGCCGGTGTGACCAGCGAAATGGCACCTGCTCTGGTTGCTGCTTTCGGCGGTAAAGAGAACATCACTAACCTGGACGCGTGTATCACTCGTCTGCGTGTGAGCGTTGCCGACGTTGCGAAAGTCGACCAGCCGGGTCTGAAAAAACTGGGCGCAGCAGGCGTCGTTGTTGCAGGTTCTGGTGTTCAGGCAATCTTCGGAACGAAATCCGATAACCTGAAAACCGAAATGGATGAGTACATCCGCAACAACTAAGCTGTGATCTGGGGAGACTAAGGCAGCCGAATGGCTGCCTTTTTTATTACTCGGTTTGGGGGGCCGGGTGGCGGCTGCGCCTTACCCGGCCTACGTGATGGGTAGGCCCGGTAAGCGCAGCGCCACCGGGCTTAATACTCAGAAGTCGTAGCTCGCGCTAACCGAAACGTTCAGTGGCGCGCCATACACTACATACGATCCGACGTAGTCGTAATACTCTTTGTCGAACAGGTTGTTGACGTTAGCCTGAACAGCAAAGTCTTTGGTGACCTGATAGCGACTGAACAGGTTCACCAGCCCATAGCTGCCTTGCTCCGCGCGGGAACGTCCTGCCGGACCGCCTTCCACGTCCGTCCACACTTTGTTCTGCCAGTTTACGCCACCGCCCACGGTCAGTTCCGGCAGCATTGGCAGTTGATAACGAGTGAACAACTTCATGGTTGTGCGCGGCTGATCGGAGCTGACAGCGTTGCCATTCTTATCTTCTGCAATGTAACGCGTCGCGCCAAAGGTCAGCTGCCAGTTATCGGTCAGTGCACCGTTGAGCTCAAACTCGACCCCTTTGCTGACCACCCCGTCCAGCGATTCATAAATCGACTCACCGCTCGGCATGTAGGTATACGTGTTGCTGGCCACGTTATCCTGCTCAATGCGGAAAATCGCCAGCGAGGTGGTGAGGCGGGTATTAAACCAGTCTGCCTTCACCCCGGCTTCGTAGCTTTTACCCGTGGTAGGGTCGAGATAACGTCCACTGGCATTGCGCTTATCCTGCGGCTGGAAGATAGAGGTATAGCTGACGTAGGTCGACCAGTCCTCATTGATGTCATACACCAGGCCGGCATACGGCGTGACATCATCTTTGGTGCTTTCCAGACGTGTATTCGGCGAACCAGCGGGGTTATAGCGAATGTTGTATTGGGTGTAACGCGCCCCCAGGATCAGGTGCAACGGATCGGCGAGTGAGAAACGCGCAGAGGAATAGGCTGAAGACTGGCGAATATCATCCTTGCTGTAGAGTTTCCACGGCGTCCACTGCGGATCGGCAATGTTCCCGTTCCAGTTCTTAAAGTTGCCGACATCAACCATGCCGTATACTGCATCCGGCATGGTGTTGTCGTAATGGTTACGCTGACGGCTAAAGCTGCCGCCGAACATCATCTCGTGCTGACGGCCAAAGAGATCGAAGCCGCCGCGCAGGAAGGCATCGACCGCATCCTGTTTACGTTCCCCGCGGTTCCAGCCGCCGTAACCCACCAGGCCAGCGCCGGTCTCTTTATCCGGATAACCGGACATATACATCAGCTTAGAGTCAAAGTTGGTTTCAGCATGCATGCCGTTGATGTGCGCTTCCCAGCCATTATCGAAACGCTGGGTCAGGTTAGCGAAGATGCGGGTGCTGTCTTTATCTGAATAGGCCCAGTCAGGCGCGACGGTCTGGCTGCGATTGTAGTTGGTCTTACTTCCGTCGCTGTACCAGGTCGGCAGCCCGCCCCAGGTTGGGTCGGCGGTATGGCTTTCCTGATACTCATACCCTACAGAGAGGGTCGTGCTGTCGGTAACATCTGCATCCATCACGCCGTAGAGGAATTTCTTCCGGTAGTGGTAGTTATCCACGAAGCTGTCGTTGTCCTGATAACCCGTGATCAGACGACCCCGTACCTTACCTGATTCCACCAGCGGCGCCTGGAGATCCAGCACGTAACGCTGCTTGTCCCAGCTGCCGTAGCTGGCGGAAACGTTGCCTTTAAATTCCTGGCTGTCCGCATGCTTGCGCACCATATTAACGTACGCCGCCGGGTTGCCCGTCCCGGACATCAGGCCTGTGGCGCCGCGGACCACTTCAATGCGGTCATAAATTGCGGTATCGGCGGCGGTATCACCAAAGTTCCACACTTCACTGATGGACGTTGGAAGGTCGTCATAGGCGTAGTTGCTGACGAAAAATCCGCGTGAGTAAAATACGGTACGATCGCTGTCCTGCACCTGCGCCGTGATGCCCGTGGTGTTCGTCAGCACCTGGCCGATGGATTGCAGATTCTGGTCAGCCATACGTTGCTGGCTGATAACGCTGACGGACTGTGGGATGTCGCGGGGAACCAGCAACAGTTTGGTGCCGGTGGTGGTGGTTTTTACGCTGTAATCCTGATCCTGGCTGGCAGAAAGATCCTGTGTGTTATCAAAACCCCCATCAACGACGACGGTATCTTCGGCTGTTGAAGCAGCGAAAGCGGTGGTTGGCGTCAATGCCATAGCAATGCAGGCGGCCAGCAACGAAGGTGTTGCGGCAGGCTGACGTTGCCCATCCCTGGTGTGATTAATGAAAGACATCATCAAACCCTTAGTGAATGGTGAAGGTAGTGCGCGACAGTCCCGCTAGCACGGGCTGACGTCGTTTTCTATGTTAAAAATGCGCATGAAAATGCAAATGCGAAATATACGCATTGTGATTAACGCTGTAAACAGATGTTTCGGGATGAACTGAAATCAGGTTTCAGAAAAGAAATGTCCTAAAGCGATGCCTCTTCACCCAGATGGGCGATAATCAGGAAAGAAATAACGGGAGAAGGTTGAAAGGACAGGAGAAACTCGCTCATACTCTTGTGTTGTGTCACACAGTAAAACAGACAATGTGTGTTAACAACGGACGCACGACGCCAGATTAAACATAAAAGGAAAAGGTCATGGCTGAAGAAACGATTTTCAGTAAAATTATCCGCCGGGAAATTCCGTCGGATATTGTCTATCAGGATGAACTGGTCACGGCTTTCCGCGACATTTCTCCCCAGGCGCCGACGCACATCCTTATTATTCCCAATATTCTGATTCCGACCGTCAATGACGTTAAAACCGAGCATGAAGTGGCGCTGGGCCGTATGCTTACGGTGGCCGCGAAAATTGCTGAGCAGGAAGGGATTGCTGAAGATGGATACCGTTTGATCATGAACTGTAATCGCCATGGCGGCCAGGAAGTCTATCATATTCATATGCATCTTCTGGGTGGACGTCCACTGGGACCGATGCTGGCACATAAAGGTCTTTAATATGTTAACTGGGCGTATTGCAGCGCTGATCGTGACGCTGGTTATGGTTGGGTGCAGCGCGCGTCCCGCCATCCCGGTCAGTGAAGAACAGACGCTGGTGATGGAGTCCTCAGTGCTTGCTGCGGGCATCACGGCGGAAAATCCTTCGTTGACCATAAGCGAAATCCAGTCTTCTGCCTCCTCTACGCTCTATAACGAAAGGCAAGAGCCAGTGACGGTGCATTATCGCTTCTACTGGTATGACGTGAGAGGTCTTGAGATGCACCCGCTTGAGGCGCCGCGTAGCGTGACGGTCCCGGCAAGATCGTCGGTCACGCTCTACGGCAGCGCCAGTTATCTGGGTGCACATAAGGTGAGACTTTATCTTTATTTGTAAGGAGTGAACCTTGATTAAAACAATGAGCCGTTATGCGCTCCTGAGTGCGTTCGCACTCTTTCTGGCAGGCTGTGTGACGCGAACGGAAGAACCTGCACCGGTGGATCAGGCGAAGCCGGGAACGGAACAGCCGACCACACCGGCGCAACCTGTTCCAACCGTGCCGTCTGTACCGACTATTCCTGCGCAGCCTGGCCCGATCGAACATCCGGACGATACCGCGCAGCCTGCGCCGCGAGTGCGGCACTATGACTGGAACGGCGCGATGCAGCCGATGGTGGGCAAAATGTTGCAGGCACAGGGCGTTACGCCTGGCAGTGTGCTGCTGGTGGACAGCGTGAACAACCGTACAAACGGTTCCCTGAATGCGGGAGAAGCGACGGAAACCCTGCGCAACGCGCTGGCAAACAACGGTAAATTTACGCTGGTCTCAGCCCAGCAGCTCGCGGTCGCCAAGCAACAGCTTGGTCTGTCGCCTCAGGACAGCCTGGGTTCGCGCAGTAAAGCGATTGGTATCGCCCGCAACGTTGGCGCGCAGTATGTCCTTTATTCTAACGCGACAGGCAACGTGAACACGCCGTCGTTGCAGATGCAGTTAATGCTGGTTCAAACCGGCGAAATTATCTGGTCAGGTAAAGGTGCCGTTACGCAACAATAAGCGCACGCGTCAGGATGTCCTGACGCGTTATTTCCCCCAGTACCGTGTTATCGCGCCGCAAGCCCCCGTCGGGCTTGGCGGCGCGAGTTGCATTATTGAGCGTGGCGACCATCGGCTGGTTTTACGTCAGCATCACGATGCCGCCGCGCCTGCCGCCCATTTTCGTCGCCAGTTCCGCGCCCTGAAGCGCCTTCCCGCCGACCTTGCCCCGAAACCTCATCTCTTTATCAGGGACTGGATGGCAGTGGCGTTTATTGCGGGTGAGATCAAAAGCGAGCTTCCCGATACGCCCACGCTGGCAGCCATGCTGTATCATCTGCATCGACAGCCGCGTCTGGGCTGGCAGGTGACGTTACTTCCATTACTGGATAGCTATTGGCAGCAGGCTGCGCCTGGACGACGCACGCCCTTCTGGCTGGCGCAGCTTAAGCGGCTGCGTAAAGCGGGAGAGCCGAAGGCGTTACGTCTGGCGCCGCTGCATATGGATGTCCATGCGGGGAATATCGTTCATACCACGGCGGGCGAGAAACTTATCGACTGGGAATATGCCGGGGACGGTGACGTGGCGCTTGAACTCGCTGCGGTCTGGATGCCTGATGAGGCTTCGCGCGTGCAGCTGATAACCGCCTATGCCCGAAACGCCAACATAAATGTACTCACCCTTGCGCGGCAGGTCGCGCGCTGGCGTCCGTGGGTGCTGATGCTGATGGCGGGATGGTTTGAAATGCGCCTTCAGCAGACAGATGACGAACAATTTATTGCGCTGGCAAATGATGCCTGGCGTCAGTTACAAACGAAAGGATAAGAGAGGTTGGTGTGGGTCCAGTAATGTTGGATGTTGAAGGGTTTGAGCTGGATGCGGAAGAGCGCGAAATTCTGGCGCACCCGCTGGTAGGGGGGCTGATTCTTTTCACCCGCAATTATCACGATCCGGCGCAGTTGCGCGAGCTGGTTCGCCAGATCCGCGCGGCGTCACGCAATCGCCTGGTGGTGGCCGTCGACCAGGAAGGTGGACGCGTGCAGCGTTTCCGCGAAGGGTTTACCCGTTTACCCGCCGCACAATCTTTTGCTGCGCTGCTGGGTACTGAAGAGGGCGGTCAACTGGCGCAGGACGCAGGCTGGCTGATGGCCAGCGAGATGATCGCCATGGATATCGATATCAGCTTCGCCCCGGTGCTGGACGTAGGACACATTAGCGCGGCAATTGGTGAGCGTTCGTATCATGACGATCCACGTATCGCGCTGGCAATGGCGACGCGCTTCATTGACGGTATGCACGATGCGGGCATGAAAACCACCGGCAAACATTTCCCTGGCCACGGGGCGGTGACGGCGGATTCCCATAAAGAAACCCCGCGCGATCCGCGCCCGGAAGCAGACATTCGCGCTAAAGATATGTCTGTTTTCCGCTCGCTGATTACCGATAACAAGCTGGACGCTATTATGCCTGCGCACGTCATCTACAGTGACGTTGATCCGCGTCCGGCCAGCGGCTCTCCGCACTGGCTTAAAACCGTGCTGCGTCAGGAGTTGGGCTTCAATGGCGTTATTTTCTCTGACGATTTATCCATGGAAGGGGCGGCGATCATGGGAAGCTATGCCGAACGTGGGCAGGCTTCGCTGGATGCAGGTTGCGATATGATCCTCGTCTGCAATAATCGTAAAGGGGCGGTGAGCGTGCTGGATAACCTGTCGCCGATCAATGCTGAACGTGTTACACAATTGTATCATAAAGGTTCATTTAGTCGTCAGGAGCTGATGGACTCGGCGCGCTGGAAATCGGTAAACGCCCGGCTTGAAGCCCTGAACGAGCGCTGGCAGGCACATAAAGCAGCCCTTTAATTCATCCCGGAAGGCGTAGCGTGGTGAGACGATGATCATTTATTTACACGGTTTTGACTCAAACAGTCCTGGTAATCATGAGAAAGTGCTGCAATTGCAGTTTATCGATCCGGATGTCCGGCTGATCAGTTACAGCACGCGTCATCCGAAACATGACATGCAGCATCTGCTTAAAGAAGTGGACAAAATGTTGCAGCTCAATATCGACGATCGTCCGCTGATCTGCGGCGTGGGGTTGGGGGGATACTGGGCAGAGCGCATCGGTTTTTTGTGCGATATCCGTCAGGTCATTTTTAATCCTAACCTGTTTCCAAACGAAAACATGGAAGGCAAGATTGACCGTCCGGAAGAGTACGCCGATATCGCAACAAAATGCGTGAGCAATTTCCGCGAAAAGAACCGCGACCGGTGTCTGGCGATCCTCTCCCGCAACGATGAAGCGCTGGACAGCTCCCGCGCTGCCGAACTTCTGCATCATTACTACGAAATTGTCTGGGATGAAGAGCAGACCCACAAGTTCAAAAATATTTCCCCGCACTTGCAGCGTATTAAGGCCTTTAAGACGCTGGGCTGAACTCCCTGAACATGACAAAGGCCCGGTACGTGAAAGCGTGCCGGGCCTCTTTTTTGTCAGAGTTGTCTACTTTTAAACCATCAAAACTTGATACATATCAATTTTGGTATGACCAATGCGCCTGACGTGCTATTCTCAATGAATCTGAATGGTTTCAGCGCAGTAACCTGTTGTTAATTAAGGGTTATTTATATAACTTTTAATTAACAATTGGTTAATAATTTGAGGGGGTCACGTTGACTACGCCATTGAAAAAGATAGTGATTGTCGGCGGTGGTGCTGGCGGACTGGAGCTGGCGACGCAGCTGGGTAAGAAACTGGGTCGCGGTAAGAAAGCCAAAATCACGCTGGTGGATCGTAACCACAGCCATCTGTGGAAGCCGTTACTGCACGAAGTGGCGACCGGGTCGCTGGATGAGGGCGTGGATGCGCTCAGCTATCTGGCGCATGCGCGTAACCACCACTTCCAGTTCCAGCTGGGTTCGGTGGTGGATATCAATCGTGAAAACAAAACCATCACGCTGGCTGAGCTGCGTGATGATAAAGGCGAGTTGCTGGTTCCTGAGCGCAAGCTGGCCTATGACACGCTGGTGATGGCCCTGGGCAGTACCTCCAATGATTTCAACACCCCAGGCGTAAAAGAGCACTGCATCTTCCTGGATAACCCGCATCAGGCGCGTCGTTTCCATCAGGAGATGCTTAACCTGTTCCTGAAGTACACCAACAACATGGGTGCTAACGGCAAGGTCAACATTGCTATCGTGGGCGGCGGCGCAACGGGCGTTGAATTATCGGCGGAGTTGCACAATGCGGTCAAACAGCTGCACAGCTACGGCTACAAAGGGCTGACTAACGAAGCGCTGAATGTGACGCTGGTGGAAGCAGGTGAACGCATTCTGCCTGCGCTTCCGCCGCGTATTTCCGGCGCGGCGCACAACGAGCTGACCAAACTGGGCGTGCGCGTGCTGACCCAGACCATGGTGACCAGCGCGGATGAGGGCGGCCTGCATACCAAAGACGGCGAGTACATCCAGGCCGACCTGATGGTCTGGGCTGCGGGGATCAAAGCGCCTGATTTCATGAAAGATATCGGTGGGCTGGAGACAAACCGCATTAACCAGCTGGTGACAGAGCCGACGCTGCAAACCACGCGCGATCCGGACATCTTCGCCATCGGCGACTGTGCCTCCTGCGCACGTCCGGAAGGCGGGTTTGTGCCTCCTCGCGCCCAGGCCGCGCACCAGATGGCAAGCCTCGTGCTGCATAACATCCTGGCGCAGATAAAAGGCAAACCGATGAAAGCCTATGTCTACAAAGACCACGGCTCTCTGGTGTCGCTCTCAAACTTCTCCACCGTGGGCAGCCTGATGGGTAACCTGATGCGCGGCTCCATGATGGTGGAAGGGCGCATCGCCCGCTTCGTGTACATTTCTCTGTACCGTATGCACCAGATTGCGCTGCACGGCTACTTCAAAACCGGCCTGATGATGCTGGTTGGCCGCATCAACCGCGTTATCCGCCCACGCCTGAAGCTGCATTAATTTCTCCCTCCCTCCGGGCTCTCCGGAGGGAATTCTTAGCACATCATGCTGTGCATTTCGCTCCTGACGCTTAAGAGTTCTCTTAAACAGACGCTATCCCAGCTCATCCCGCGGTTTTTTGATCCTTTATCTTATTGGCGAAGCGTTTATTGCGCTGCAAAATTGCTACCAATTGCAACAAAGGAGGAAGTCCCGTGAATAAATCAATGTTGGCGGGTATAGGGATTGGCGTCGCAGCTGCGTTAGGTGTGGCTGCCGTTGCCAGTCTGAACGTACTTGATCGTGGCCCGCAGTATGCGCAGGTGGTTTCCGCTACACCGATCAAAGAGACGGTCAAGACGCCTCGTCAGGAGTGCCGTAATGTTTCTGTCACCCATCGTCGTCCGGTTCAGGATGAAAACCGTATCGCTGGCTCCGTGCTGGGCGCGGTTGCTGGTGGGGTGATTGGTCATCAGTTTGGTGGTGGCCGTGGTAAGGATGTCGCGACGGTAGTTGGTGCGCTGGGTGGCGGTTATGCCGGTAACCAGGTGCAGGGCGCGATGCAGGAAAATGATACCTACACCACAACGCAGCAGCGCTGTAAAACCGTGTATGACAAGTCTGAAAAAATGTTGGGCTACGACGTAACCTACAAAATTGGCGATCAGCAGGGCAAAATCCGCATGGATAAAGATCCTGGTACGCAGATCCCTCTCGACAGCAATGGTCAGCTGATACTGAATAACAAAGTGTAAAAAAGATGTTCTCTGAACTTAGCTCCTCATGCGCTCAGGCTGAGGAGCTTTTTTTTGCGTCAGAGTTTAAGAAGTTCAGGCCACAGGCGCAGCGTTGTTTGCGTAATCCCCTGCAGTTTTTCCAGCGTCGCGCCTTCACGGGCGCTGATGGACATCCCCTGTAGAATACAGCTCAGATACTGGGCCAGCTCCTGCGGACGGCAATGCGCCGGAATTTCACCGCGCTGCTGGCGTTGAGCCAGAAACGTGCTGAGCGTCTCCTCCTGCATCGCATGGCGCGATTTGACCGTGTTGGCAATCTCTTTCGACGATGCCGCGAGGGTCGCGGAGGTGTTGATCATAAAACAGCCCGCGGGCGTGTCTTTACTGGTAAAGCAGGTTGCGACTGCGCAGAAATAATCCTGCAATGCCTGCTCAACCGTTTTTTCTTCACAGAATAGCTGGGCTTCGTGTTTTGCCGCGAAGCGCGAGATGTATCTGTCCAGAACGGCCCGGAATAAGCCTTCTTTGTTGGTGAACTCTGCGTACAGGGTAGGGGCTTTCGCGCCCGTTGCTTCCACCAGGTCGGAGAGCGACGTGGCTTCATACCCATGCTGCCAGAAGAGCGTCATGGCCTTATCGAGCGCCGCATCCCTGTCGAACACTTTTGGTCGGCCACGGCTTTTCTTTGCGCAACGCGTGACATCGGTTGTCATGTGCCGTTGGTCCTCTGTTGTTTTGTTGAATAGTCATTATAAAAATAAACGTCTGCGACGACCAGCGGTGATTTCTTAAAAATAATTTAATTTTATCTTTATGAAATATAAGGAAAATGAAATTAATTTAACGACCATTATAAAAATGGGTTGACGTGTGACCTGGATCACATCTATCATTTACCTATCGATCGTTAACTAAATAACTAACGACCACTACATCATCTGCCCAAAGGTATAAAATCATGAAAAACGTTAAAACCCTCATCGCTGCCGCCGTTCTGAGTTCACTCTCTTTCGCAAGCTTCGCTGCTGTTGAAGTGCAATCCACTCCAGCAGACCAGCAGAAAGTCGGTACCATCTCTGCCACTGCCGGGACTAACCTCGGCTCTCTGGAAGATCAGCTGGCACAAAAAGCTGACGAAATGGGTGCGAAATCATTCCGCATCACCTCTGTGACCGGTCCTAACACCCTGCACGGTACCGCAGTTATCTACAAATAAGCGTAACGCAACCCTCCGTTATGCCACTGCAAAAAAAAACGCCCTGCTAATGCAGGGCGTTTGTCGTTATTACCGTTTACATTGACTGCTGAGCAACCTCATGATGCCGCGTGACATCGGTTGGCATCCCGGAGCGCGCTTCCATCGCCCGCTCCATCACTGCGCCATCGGTGTTTGCATTCGTTTTAAAGCTCACCATCGAGGCATTCAGATTAATCGGCAGCGTCTGCGGATCGTCATTAATGTTTTTCGATAGCGGCTGGTGGATCTCAACCAGACGGACGCCACCCGGCTCTTCAGACACTTTAATCGGCGTATTGATGATATTCACTTTCGTGCCAGGGGCGATCACGCGGTAGAGCGTTTTGATGTCGTCATCGCGCAGGCGAATGCAGCCGGAGCTGACGCGCATCCCGATCCCAAAATCCGCATTCGTTCCGTGCAGAAGATAAACCCCACCGTAGGCCGCCAGGCGAATTGCATGGTGCCCCATCGGGTTATCCGGGCCAGCAGGCACCACGGCAGGCAGGTCGATACCTTGAGCTTTATAACGGGCGCGAATGTTTGCCGTCGGGGTCCAGGTTGGATTAGCGCGCTTATCAGAGACGGTGGTGACCATGGTAGGGGTCAGCGTATCGCCCCCCAGTTGACCAATACCGATAGGGTAAACGGTAACTTCGTTCTTGCCCGGCGGGTAGTAATACAGACGCAGTTCGGCGAGGTTAATTACAATGCCCTGACGCGGCGCGTCCGGCAGGATGGTTTGCAGCGGAATCGTCAGTACGCTGCCCGCCCGGGGCACATAGGGATCTACGCCCGGGTTGGCCTGCAACAGCGCCAGGAACCCGACGTTATATTTTTTAGCAATCGCTTCCAGCGAACCGCCATCGTTTTCAACCACGTGAAAGCGGTTTTCACCTACGACGTTGCTGCCGGCGGGCGGAAGAGGCCAGGTATTTGCGCGAGCAGGGAGCGCGACGGCAACCGTCGCGGCCAGCGCAACCACAGTTAACCAGCGGGTAAAACGCGAAGAAATCATCATTATCATAATCCATACAAATGATAAGGTTATTGTTTTATAAGGCGTTAATGATAATTATGGCGAATGTATGGTCGGGAAGATCGGGCGAAGTGCAAAGAGTTTGTAAATTGTCCCCCACCAGCCGGGCGCTGGCGGGGGAAACCGTTATGCGATGGCGTTCTCTTCCAACTGACGCATAAAGTTACGCACCCAGTCCATGCGGATTTTACGTTCCGTCAGATCCTGAGTAAATTTCAGACGCGTCGGGCCATCAAGACGGAAATGCTGCGGCTGTTTTTGCAGAAGGCCAATCAGCCACATCGGATCGACGTGGTTCTTCTCGGCAAACTCAATTACGCCGCCTTTCTCGTTGCCTTCAAGCTTGCGAATGCCCAGCTTCTGCGCCTGCTGACGCAGGCGGGCAATATCCAGCAGGTTGCGCGCCGCATCGGGCAATATCCCAAAACGGTCAATCAGTTCGACTTTAATCTCTTCCAGCTCGCCTTCACGTTTCGCGCTGGCAATGCGTTTGTAGAACGACAGACGGGTATTCACGTCAGGAATAAAATCATCCGGCAACAGGGAAGGCATGCGCAGTTCCACTTCGGTCTGCTGGCTGGTGAGATCTTCCAGAGACGGTTCACGTCCGGCTTTAAGCGCGTCGACGGCATTTTCCAGCAGCTCCATATACAGAGAGAAACCGATGGTTTCCATGGAGCCGCTCTGGTCTTCACCCAACAACTCACCGGCGCCGCGGATCTCCAGGTCGTGCGTCGCCAGCGCAAAGCCAGCACCCAGATCTTCCAGCGAGGCGATAGCTTCCAGACGCTTTTGCGCGTCGGTGGTCATCGCCTTCGGATGCGGCGTCAGCAGCCACGCGTAGGCCTGATGGTGCGAACGCCCGACGCGCCCGCGCAGCTGATGCAGCTGGGCCAGGCCGAAGTGATCCGCGCGTTCGATGATGATGGTGTTCGCCGTCGGAATGTCGATCCCGGTCTCAATGATGGTGGTACATACCAGCACGTTGAAACGCTGATGGTGGAAGTCGTTCATCACCCGCTCCAGCTCGCGCTCGCGCATCTGGCCGTGACCAATGGCGATGCGCGCTTCCGGCACCAGCTCTGCCAGCCTGTCGGCGGCTTTCTGAATGTTTTCAACGTCGTTATACAGGTAATATACCTGGCCGCCGCGCAGCACTTCACGCAGGATCGCCTCGCGAACCACCAGATTGTCGTACTCGCGAACAAAGGTTTTCACCGCCAGACGGCGCGCCGGCGGGGTGGCAATAATCGACAGATCGCGCATGCCGCTCATCGCCATATTCAGGGTGCGCGGGATCGGCGTGGCGGTCAGGGTCAGAATGTCGACGTCGGCGCGCATCGCTTTGATGCGCTCTTTGTGGCGCACCCCAAAGCGGTGCTCTTCATCGACGATCAGCAGCCCCAGATCTTTCCACTTCACGTCGCTTTGCAGCAGCTTGTGGGTGCCGATCAGAATGTCAATTTTGCCTTCGCTTGCCTGTTCCAGGATTTGCGTCTGCTCTTTGGCGCTGCGGAAACGCGACAGCATCTCAATGCGTACCGGCCAGTTGGCGAAGCGGTCGCGGAAGTTGTCGAAGTGCTGCTGGGCGAGGAGGGTAGTCGGCACCAGTACCGCCACCTGCTTGTTGTTTTCCACCGCCAGGAAAGCGGCACGCATTGCTACCTCGGTTTTACCGAAGCCCACGTCGCCGCAGACTAAGCGATCCATCGCCAGCGGCTGGCACATGTCGCTCAGCACGGCATTTATGGCCTGAGCCTGATCCGGCGTAGTTTCAAACGGGAAGCTGTCGCAGAACAGCTGGTACTGCTCTTTATCATGCTTAAACGCATAACCTTCTTTGGCCGCACGCTGGGCGTAAATGTCCAGCAGCTCGGCGGCCACGTCGCGCACTTTTTCCGCCGCCTTCTGCCGCGCGCGTGACCAGGCGTCGCCGCCCAGCTTATGCAGCGGCGCGTTATCTTCCGCGCCACCGGCGTAGCGGCTGATAAGGTGCAGGGACGACACTGGCACGTACAGTTTGGCGTCGTTCGCGTAGGTCAGCATCAGGTATTCACCTTTGATGCCGCCTGCTTCGAGGGTGGTCATTCCCTGATAGCGACCCACACCGTGTTCCAGGTGAACGATCGGCTGACCGGGGTGCAGTTCGGCCAGGTT
Organism: Enterobacter cloacae complex sp. IR5428; assembly: GCF_049238585.1. NCBI lineage: Bacteria > Pseudomonadati > Pseudomonadota > Gammaproteobacteria > Enterobacterales > Enterobacteriaceae > Enterobacter > Enterobacter cloacae complex sp. IR5428. The sequence goes on from NZ_JBMKHV010000006.1 coordinate 103,782, forward strand.
GCGGATCAGGGTGTCCGGGTTGATGGTGCGACGGCTGTCCTGACGACGGCGCGCCACACGCTCGCCCAGCAGGTCGCTTTCACAAATCAAGGCCAGGTTATTGAGCGTATCAATAAATCCGTGCTCGGCGGAGCCGATCATCAGGTAACGACCATTTCCGGTCGCTTCGCTCAGGCGATGAATGCGCTTCGGCGCAACTTTGATCCGTCCTAGTAGTTCGCCCAGCGCTTCACGACGACCCTCACTCTCAACGGAGAACACCACTGGCCCGGTGAAGGAATCAAGAAACTTGCGCAGGTTATCGAGCGGGGATTTCTGCTGCGCCTGGACGGCCAGATCGGGCAGCGTCCGGAACGCGAGATTGGTGTTCGCCGCCTTATCGGCAAGCGAATCGGTTTTGAGCTGCATACGCGGCCAGCGTTTTAGCTCGGCGTTGAGCTCGTCGGTACGCAGCCACAGCATTTCCGGCGGCAGCAGCGGACGCATCGGGTCAACGCCCCGGTTTTCAAAGCGGACGCGCGTTTCGCTTTCAAAGCGGCTGGCGCTGGCGTCGATATCCCCGGTGTTAACAATCAGCGTATTGGCCGGGAAGTAGCTGAACAGCGCCGGCAGCGGTTCGTTAAAGAACAGGGGCTGCCAGTATTCGATCCCCGCCGGAAGGGTGCCTTTGCTGACCTGCTGGTAGATATGTTCGGCATCACGTTTCACGTCGAACCTGTCGCGCCACTGGCTGCGGAACAGTTCGATGGCGGTTTTATCCGTCGGGAACTCATGGGCGGGCAGCAGATTAATGGAGTCCACTTCCTCCAGCGTGCGCTGGGTGTCGGCGTCGAACACGCGCAGGCTGTCGATCTCATCATCGAAGAAATCCAGACGATACGGCTGGTCGCTGCCCATTGGATAGAGATCCAGCAGCGCACCGCGCGTCGCGTATTCGCCGTGCTCCATCACCTGATCGACATGACGGTAACCGGCTCCGTCAAGCTGCACGCGCAGGGCATCGCGCGACAGGCGCTGGCCTTTTTTCATCACCAGCGCATGGCCGTGCAAATAGCTGTGCGGACAGACGCGCTGCATCAGGGTATTCACCGGCACAATCAGCACGCCGCGCTGCATGGTGGGGAGCTGATACAGCGTCGACAGGCGTGAGGAGATGATCTCCTGGTGCGGAGAGAAACTGTCGTAGGGAAGCGTTTCCCAGTCGGCCAGGCTGAATACCAGACTGTCGGTGAACTGACGAATTTCGTCGTGCAGGCGCAGGGCGTTTTGCATGTCCGGGGCAACCAGCACCACCGGCCCCGGATGGCGCTCGGCAATTTCCGCCACCAGCGTGGCGCAGGCCGCGCCTGTCAGTTCGCCCAGCTGGCGTTGGTCACCTGCTTTTACAGGCAAGGAAAAACGATAGTGTTCAGGCATGGCTATGTCAGGGTCTCTTGGGGATATACCAACAGTATTGGGGCATATCACTGATACGCAATGTCTTTATTATCCTCGATCGTTTTGCATAAGCAAATCGTAACCGCACAAGAGGAAAAGTGCCCCCGGATGGGGGCAGGGTAGGTTAGCGGCTGGCGAGCTGTGGCGTAAGCCGTGCGGGAGGGGAGAAGAAAAGGTCGCCAAAGAGGGCGGTCGAGAGCTTACGTGCGCCCAGTCCAACCAGCGTGCAGACGAGCAGGCTGACGAACGGATAGACCAGAATCAGCGTTAACTCCGCCCAGATCGGCCAGTACGCCGCATTCATTTCGCGAATCAGGAGCAGGCTAAACGCCTCAATTAAAATGCGGTGAGTGGTATAAATCGCGATGGTGTTTGAACCGATGACGTTCAGCAGATTATTGGGATGAACGGCATAACGCTGCTCGAAGCTGTAAAAGAGCTTCATGATGACCACGATCGACAGCAGTGAGAGCGGCAGAGGAACATTAGCGAACCACAGCACTACCGACACCGCGCCAGAGGCGATAAGTACCAGCCAGCTGCGGCGCAAATTCATCCCTGTCATCCACGCCATCAACTGCGCGCCGTACCATGCGCCGAGGCTGTAGTAGATCATGTTGCGCACCACGCTGTTCATTCCCCACCACGGTAACGGCAGGAAGTTGATGGCGATGCTTGCCAGCGCCAGAATCCCCAGCATCGGCAGTTTCCAGCGGCTCAGCAGTTTACAGAGCGTGAAGTAGACTACTAAGGCGTACAAGTACCACAGGCTGGTGCTGGCCGTGAGCATTCCCAGTACAAACCCTGAAACGGAATCGGCGTAGGCCGCATTGGATGCTGTCGCCAGTTCACGCTCGGGGGCGAGCCAGGCATTCAGATGGGTCAGCGCCTGCCATTGCAGGACGCCCCACAGGGCCAGCACCCAGACAATGCTCCAGATCCGCTTGTCGAGACTGGTGCGCCAGTTCACCTCGTCAATATATCGACGAATCAAATAGCCGGAGATGAAGAAAAACACCGGCATACGGAACGGGGCGAGGTAAAGATTAAAATAGACCCAGCATTTGGCGAGCAGGCCCGATAACGGATGCTGTAGCCCGTCCAGGTGAGGATAAAAGGTGATCACCGAGTGGTAAATCACCACCAGGCAGATGCACAGCCCTTTTATCTGGTTAATCCATAATGCTTTTTGTTTCATTGTGCGTGACGACCTTGTTGCCATAAACGAAAGGTCGATTGTTGTAAAATGAAACCCCGATGTAACGGGTAACAGTCTGTATCAGGACGATTTTCGGAAAAGGTGGAGACTGTCTGGCGGAAGTTCAGTCAGTAGCATGATGATTTATCTGAATTTTTCGGAAAAATGATTACCGAATCTTACGGTTTCAGTCATTTACGCTTAGCGGATTCGCTTATATACTCGTGGGTCTGCTATCAGCAAACAGACGGATTTCATGTATCAACCTGTCGCACTCTTCATAGGCTTACGTTACATGCGTGGGCGCGCCGCGGACCGCTTCGGTCGCTTTGTCTCCTGGCTTTCGACTATTGGCATTACGCTTGGCGTGATGGCTCTGGTGACGGTGCTTTCCGTCATGAACGGCTTCGAGCGCGAGCTGCAAAACAATATCCTGGGGCTGATGCCGCAGGCCGTTCTCTCTTCCACTCAGGGCTCCGTTAACCCGCAACAGCTGCCGGAAAGCGCGGTGAAGTTACAGGGTGTCACGCGCGTTGCGCCCCTCACGACGGGCGATGTGGTGCTGCAAAGCGCCCGCAGCGTGGCGGTCGGGGTGATGCTGGGTATCGATCCGGCGCAAAAAGATCCGCTGACGCCGTTCCTGGTCAATGTGAAACAAACCGACCTGGAAGCGGGTAAATACAACGTCATCCTCGGTGAGCAGCTTGCCGGGCAGCTCGGGGTCAACCGTGGCGATCAACTGCGCGTGATGGTGCCCTCAGCCAGTCAGTTTACGCCGATGGGGCGTCTGCCAAGCCAGCGCCTGTTCAACGTGATTGGCACGTTTGCGGCGAACAGCGAAGTCGATGGTTACCAGATGCTGGTTAACATTCAGGACGCCTCGCGTCTGATGCGCTACCCGGCGGGAAATATCACCGGCTGGCGTCTGTGGCTTGATGCGCCGCTGAAGGTGGATACCCTTAGCCAGCAGACGCTACCGGAAGGAACGAAATGGCAGGACTGGCGCGACCGCAAAGGCGAACTGTTCCAGGCCGTGCGCATGGAGAAAAACATGATGGGGCTGCTGCTGAGCCTGATCGTGGCCGTTGCCGCGTTTAATATCATCACCTCGCTCGGGCTGATGGTGATGGAGAAGCAAGGCGAAGTCGCCATTCTGCAAACCCAGGGGCTGACGCCGCGCCAGATCATGGCGGTATTTATGGTCCAGGGCGCCAGCGCTGGCATCATCGGCGCGCTGCTCGGCGCGGCGCTGGGTGCGCTGCTCGCCAGCCAGCTCAACAATCTCATGCCGATTATCGGCGCGCTGCTTGATGGTGCGGCGCTGCCGGTGTCTATCGAGCCGCTCCAGGTGGTCGGTATTGCGCTGGCCGCGATGGCTATTGCGCTGCTCTCTACGCTTTATCCTTCCTGGCGGGCTGCCGCCACTCAACCCGCTGAGGCTTTACGTTATGAATAAGATCCTGTTGCAGTGCGACAACCTGTCCAAACGCTATCAGGAAGGCACTGTGCAGACCGACGTGTTGCACAATGTGAGTTTTAGCGTGGGTGAAGGCGAGATGATGGCAATTGTTGGCAGCTCCGGCTCCGGCAAAAGTACGCTGCTGCACCTGCTGGGCGGGCTGGACACGCCAACCGAAGGCGATGTGATCTTTTCCGGGCAGCCGCTGAGTAAAATGTCGTCTACGGCGAAAGCCGAGCTGCGTAACCGTGAGCTGGGTTTTATCTATCAGTTCCACCACCTGCTGCCGGACTTTACGGCGCTGGAAAACGTCGCAATGCCGCTGCTGATTGGTAAAAAGAAACCCGCAGAAATCAATGCCCGCGCCAGCGACATGCTAAACGCGGTAGGGCTGGGTCATCGCGGGAATCATCGTCCGTCTGAGCTTTCCGGCGGCGAGCGTCAGCGTGTGGCCATCGCCCGTGCGCTGGTCAACAACCCGCGCCTGGTGCTGGCGGATGAGCCGACAGGTAACCTCGATGCGCGTAACGCAGACAGCATTTTCCAGCTTCTCGGCGAACTGAACGCCGCGCAGGGAACCGCGTTTCTGGTGGTCACGCACGATTTGCAGCTGGCTAAGCGGATGGGCCGTCAGCTGGAAATGCGCGACGGTCGTCTGAATGCAGAACTGACGCTGATGGGAGCGGAGTAATGGCTTCACCGTTATCGTTACTCATTGGGTTACGCTTTAGCCGCGGTCGTCGCCGGAGCGGGATGGTTTCCCTTATCTCCGTGATCTCCACCATCGGTATCGCCCTGGGCGTGGCGGTTCTAATCGTGGGCTTAAGCGCCATGAATGGCTTTGAGCGCGAACTGAATAACCGCATTCTGGCCGTTGTACCCCACGGTGAAATCGAGCCGGTTAACCAGCCGTGGTCCAGCTGGCGTGATGCCCTGAACAAAGTGGAAAAGGTACCCGGCATTGCGGCGGCTGCACCTTACATCAACTTTACCGGGCTGGTAGAGAGCGGGGTAAACCTGCGCGCCATTCAGGTGAAAGGGGTGAACCCACGTCAGGAGGAGCGTCTGAGCGCGCTGCCTCGCTATGTGCAAAATGGTGCATGGGCAAACTTTAAGGCTGGCGAACAGCAGATCATCATGGGCAAAGGCGTTGCCGATGCACTGAAGGTGAAGCAGGGCGACTGGGTCTCGATCATGATCCCGAACGCCAGCGCTGATCACAAATTGCAGCAGCCTAAGCGCGTGCGTCTGCACGTCACCGGTATTTTGCAGCTGAGCGGCCAGCTCGATCACAGCTTCGCGATGGTGCCGCTGGAAGATGCGCGCCAGTATCTGGATATGAGCGACAGCGTGACGGGCATTGCCATTAAGGTTAACGACGTTTTCAACGCCAATACACTGGTGCGTGACGCTGGCAGCGTGACCAATAACTATGTCTACATCAAAAGCTGGATCGGCACTTACGGGTATATGTACCGTGATATCCAGATGATCCGCGCGATTATGTATCTGGCGATGGTGCTGGTGATTGGCGTGGCGTGCTTTAATATCGTCTCTACGCTGGTCATGGCTGTTAAGGACAAGAGCGGCGACATTGCCGTGCTGCGTACCTTAGGGGCGAAAGACGGTCTTATTCGCGCCATCTTCGTCTGGTACGGTTTGCTGGCGGGGCTGTTTGGTAGCCTCTGCGGCGTGGTCATCGGCGTGGTGGTGTCTCTTCAGCTGACGCCGATTATCAACGGGATTGAGGCGCTTATCGGCCATCAATTCCTGTCAGGCGATATCTATTTTATTGACTTCCTGCCGTCTGAACTGCACTGGCTGGACGTCATTTATGTGCTGGTTACAGCACTTTTACTGAGTCTGCTGGCAAGCTGGTATCCGGCGCGTCGCGCAAGCCGAATTGATCCGGCGAGGGTATTAAGTGGCCAGTAATTTCGTCATGGTTTAGCGGTCTTTTGGCCGCTGAATCAAACAGAGGAATGCATCATGTATTACGGATTTGATATTGGCGGCACCAAGATTGCGCTCGGCGTGTTCGATAAAGACCTTAAGCTACAATGGGAAACCCGCGTGCCTACGCCGCGCGATAGCTACGATGAATTTTTAACCGCCATTGCCGCGCTGGTGGCGCAGGCGGATGAACGCTTTGGCGTCAAAGGCAGCGTCGGCATTGGTATACCGGGTATGCCCGAAACCGACGACGGCACGCTGTATGCCGCCAACGTTCCTGCTGCCAGCGGCAAACCGCTGCGTGCCGATCTTTCTGCTCTCCTTGAGCGCGACGTGCGCTTAGACAACGATGCCAACTGTTTTGCTCTCTCAGAGGCCTGGGACGACGAGTTTCGTCGCTATCCGTTGGTGATGGGGCTGATCCTCGGAACGGGCGTCGGTGGCGGGATTGTCATTAACGGCAAGCCCATTACCGGGCGCAGCTACATTACCGGAGAATTTGGTCATATCCGTCTGCCGGTGGATGCGCTGGACGTCGTTGGTCGTGATTTCCCGCTTACCCGCTGCGGCTGTGGTCAGCACGGCTGCATTGAGAGTTACCTTTCAGGGCGCGGGTTTGCATGGCTTTATGAACACTTCTATCATCAGAAACTTGAGGCCCCTCAAATCATTACGCTGTGGGAGCAAAGAGACGCGCAGGCGCGTGAGCACGTTGAGCGCTATCTTGATTTGCTGGCGGTGTGTCTGGGGAATATCCTGACCATCGTCGACCCGGATCTGCTGGTGATCGGGGGAGGGCTGTCAAATTTCACTGCGATTACGGAACAGCTGTCCGGGCGTTTGCCCCGACATTTATTGCCGGTCGCCCGCGTGCCGCGCATTGAGCGTGCGCGACACGGGGACGCAGGAGGCATGCGCGGAGCCGCATTCCTTCATCTCACCGATTAGTTTACGAGGTTACTATGCTGTCGCGTCGCCAGGGTCGACTCAGCCGTTTTCGCAAAAATAAACGCCGCTTACGTGAACGCCTGCGTCAGCGGATCTTTTTCAGAGACAGGATGATGCCAGAAGCGATGGATAAACCCAGAGTGGTGGTGTTGACCGGGGCGGGGATCTCCGCCGAATCCGGTATTCAGACCTTCCGCGCGGCGGACGGGCTGTGGGAAGAACACCGAGTAGAAGATGTGGCGACGCCGGAAGGTTTCGCCCGCGATCCGGCGCTGGTTCAGGCGTTTTACAACGCCCGTCGTCGCCAGCTTCAGCAGCCGGAGATTGCGCCAAACGCGGCGCACCTGGCGCTGGCAAAGCTGGAGGAGGCGCTGGGGGATCGTTTTCTGCTGGTGACGCAAAACATCGACAATCTTCATGAAAGAGCCGGAAACCACAACATCATTCACATGCACGGCGAACTGCTCAAGGTGCGGTGTGCATGGAGTGGGCAGGTGCTGGAGTGGAAAGAGGACGTGCTGGACGAAGACCGCTGCCACTGCTGTCAGTTCCCTTCGCGTCTGCGTCCCCATGTGGTCTGGTTTGGCGAAATGCCGCTGGGAATGGATGAGATCTACAGCGCCCTGGCCATGGCGGACGTCTTTATCGCCATTGGTACCTCAGGACATGTCTATCCGGCGGCGGGGTTTGTTCACGAAGCGCGACTGCAAGGTGCCCATACGGTGGAGCTTAATCTGGAGCCAAGCCAGGTCGGGAGTGAGTTTGAAGAGAAGCATTACGGTCTGGCCAGCGAGGTGGTGCCAGCCTTTGTGGATAAACTCCTGAAGGGGCTGTAAGGGTAACGGGCGACCTTGCGTCGCCCGTTGTGCATTAACGGCCTGCTTTTAGCTTCTGATAATACTCTTCATACAGGCGGCTCGCGTCACCGACGTCGTTCTGCCATTCCCCTTTGCTGATGGTTTCAGCGTCCGGATAAAGCGATTTATCATTCGCCACTTCAGGACTTAACAGCTTCCGCGCGGCCAGGTTTGGTGTCGGATAACCAATAGTTTCCGCCACCTGTTTTGCCACATCCGGGCGCAGCAGGAAGTTAATCAGCTTCAGGGCGCCATCGACGTTTTTCGCATTAGCCGGGATCGCGAGGCTGTCCATCCAGAAGATGCCGCCCTCTTTCGGCCAGACCACCTCCAGCGGCGTACCGGCCTGACGCGCCACAAACGCAGAGCCGTTCCAGACCATCCCCAGATTCACTTCACCTTCCATATAAGGGTTAGCCGGGTTATCCGAGTTGAACGCCGCCACGTTTGGCATCAGCTTTTTCAGTTCGTTATACGCCGCTTCGATCTCTTTCGGATCGGTGGTGTTGCCGGAGTAGCCGAGTTTACGCAGCGCAATCTGGAACACTTCGCGCGCATCATCGGTTAACAGCAGGCTGCTTTTGTATTCCGGCTTCCACAGGTCAGCCCAGGATGAAACCGTTTTTGGATCAACGGCATCGCTGTTGACGCCAATTGCCGTCGCGCCCCAGATGTACGGAATGGAATAATCGTTGTTCGGGTCGAATGGCTTGTTTAGCATCTCAGGATCGAGGTTTGAAAAATTGGTTAGCTTCGTTTTATCGATCTTCTGGATCATGCCTTCTTTGCGCATCTTGTCGACGAAATAGGTCGACGGCACCACCAGGTCATACGCGCCATCTTTATAGGTTTTGAGCTTGGCGTACATGGTTTCATTCGACTCGTAGGTCGAATAGATCACCTTGATGCCCGTCTCTTTGGTGAACTGCTCCAGCAGGCCCGGCGGCACATACTCGGTCCAGTTGTAGAAATAGAGCGTTTTGCTGTCATCAGCATGCGCGGCACCCATTCCGAGCACCAGTGCCGCAGCGGCAAGCATTTTTTTCATTTCTGTGTCCCCTGAGATTTTGTTTTATCACGAGCAATAACCTGGCTGGCAATCACCAGAACCAGCGATAACACCAACAGAATAGTCGCCAGCGCGTTCACTTCGGGTGAAACACCGACTTTCACCATTGAGTAGATCTTCAACGGCAGAATTTCGTAGCTCGGCCCGGTGACGAAGGAGGACACGACCACGTCGTCCATCGACAGGGTAAAGCTGAGCAGCCATCCGGCTGCCACGGCAGGCATCGCCAGCGGCAGGATGATTTTGCGCAGAATGGTCATCTCGCTGGCACCCAGATCTTTCGCCGCTTCCAGCATGCGTACGTCGAACCCTTTCAGTCGCGCGTAGACGGTTACCACCACAAACGGCAGGCAGAAGGTGATATGCGAAAACAGCAGCGACCAGAAACCGAGCTGGACGCCCAGCAGCATAAACAGCACCAGCAGTGAAATGGCCATCACGATGTCCGGGGACATCATCACCACAAACAGCATACCGCTGACGAATGGCTTACCGCGAAAACGGTAGCGGTACAGCGCCACGGCGGTCAGCGAGCCAATCAGCGTCGCGAAGGTGGCAGAGAATACCGCCATCGTCAGCGAGTGCTGTGCGGCCTGTAGCAAGCTGTCATTGTTCATCAGCAGGCCATACCATTTGGTGGTAAACCCTTGCCAGTTGATCCCGAAGCGTGAACTGTTAAAGGAGTTCACGATCAAAATGATTATTGGAATATAGAGATAAGCATAAATGGCGGTCATAAAACCGCCGCGAAGCAGTCGACCGATCATTCCAGCTCCACCTTCTTGTTCAGCAGGCGTGAGGCACGCCAGTAAACCAGCAGCATCAGCCCCATTACCACCGTCAGCGTAATGCTGGTGGCCGAGCCGAACGGCCAGTCGCGGATGTTCAGGAACTGGCTCTTGATCACGTTGCCGATCAGCAGGTTTTTCGCCCCGCCCATCAGGTCCGACACGTAGAACAGGCCCATCGCAGGCAACATGACCAGCAGACATCCGGCAATAATGCCCGGCATGGTCAGCGGGATAATGATGCGGATAAAGGTTTGCAGCTTGCTGGCCCCCAGGTCTCTCGCGGCTTCCAGAAGTGGTTTATCAAGCTTTTCAATGCTTGAGTAAAGCGGCATCACCATAAACGGCAGCAGGATATAGACCAGGCCGACGATCACCGCGCTCGGAGTGAACATAATGCGGATCGGCGTATCAATAACCCCAAGCCACAGCAGAAACTCGTTCAGATAACCTTTGGTGCTGAGGAAGATTTTCAGCCCATATATGCGGATTAACGAGTTGGTCCAGAATGGCACAATCAGTAAAAACAGCAGCAGCGGACGCACTTTTTGCGGCAGGCGAGCCAGGAACCACGCGAACGGATACCCCAGCACCAGACAGGCAACGGTGGCAATCAGCGCCATATTGAGCGAGTGCAGCAGCACGTCAAAGTAGAGCGGATCGAGCAGGCGTGCGTAGTTGTCCAGCGTAAAGACCATCGCGACGAAGTTCGCGTCGTCGCGGGTCAGGAAGCTGGTTACGATGATCATCAGGTTGGGAAGAAAGACAAACAACACAAGCCAACCGACGATCGTGGCAATCACCACATTCTGGAACTTACTTGTGTTCTTCATCAGCCAGTACAACCTCCCAGCTTTCTACCCAGTTGATGACCATCTTCTGATCCAGCGAGTGGTCGAAGTCCGGATCGTCCTCGTTGAAGAACTCACTAACCATCACCATTTTGCCGTTTTCCAGTTCCACAACGGACTCGAGGGTCATCCCTTTGTAGTTTCGTTCGCGAACGTAACCGATCAGACCTTCGGCGTCAGCCGTGTCGTGGATCTCATCGACGCGAAGATCTTCCGGGCGCAGCAGAACGTTGAGCCTTTGACCCTTTTCCACGGCAAAGTTTACCGTGATGTTGCATTCGCGGCCTTCCACGTTGGCGCGCACGCGCTGCTCGTTCAGACGCTCAATCACCGTGGCGTTGAAAATATTGATTTCGCCAATGAAGCTGGCGACGAACAGGTTTTTCGGCTCCTCGTAAATTTCACGCGGCGTGCCGTCCTGCTCAATCTTACCCTCACGCATCACCACGATACGGTCTGACATAGTCAGGGCTTCTTCCTGATCGTGAGTGACAAACACGAACGTGATGCCGAGCTTACGCTGAAGCGCTTTCAGCTCGTTCTGCATCTGCTTGCGCAGCTTGTAGTCCAGCGCGGAGAGGGATTCATCCAGCAGGAGCAGGCGTGGTTTGTTGACCACGGCGCGGGCAATAGCCACACGCTGCTGCTGACCACCAGAAAGTTGATGCGGCTTGCGCTGGGCGAATGCCTCCAGCTGCACCATGCGCAGGGCTTCGGTAACGCGCGGCGGGATCTCGCTGGCGGGTGTTTTTTGCATCCGCAGGCCAAACGCCACGTTCTCAAACACGGTCATGTGCGGGAACAGGGCATAGCTCTGAAAGACGGTATTGACGTGGCGATCTTCGGCAGGGACCTGGGTAATGTCCTGGTTCTCAAGATGGATATGGCCGTTATCGACGCTTTCCAGCCCGGCAATAAGGCGCAGGACGGTGGTTTTGCCGCAGCCGGAGGGGCCAAGCAGCGTGAGAAACTCACCGTCATTGATGGTCAGATTAAGATCGGAAATGACATCTTTGCCATCGAAACTTTTACGAATTCGTTCCAGTTGCACCAGCGGTGAAAGGGAACGGGGTTGTGTATTCAATTTTCGCGCTGTCCCATATAGACGCCTCAGGCAGCAGACTGAAGCGGGGTTTGTGTGTAACCACCTTGGTGACTCGTAATGAGGGCGGACATTCTACGGCAAACCCATTGAATCGCCAATCCTTCTCACTTATTCATAAGCTACATTTATTAACGCAGAACGATATAAACGTAAAAAGTTCTCGTTTGCGGGATAAAAGTGACCTGACGCAATATTTGCGTTTTGCTGCTTAATGATAATGTTGTCACAAAAAGTGAGGGTGACTGCATGGATAAACTACTTGAGCGTTTCTTACATTACGTTTCGCTGGATACCCAATCTAAGCCGGGGGTCCGACAGGTGCCAAGCACCGAAGGCCAGTGGAAGCTGCTAAATCTGCTGAAAGAGCAGCTGGAGGCCATGGGGCTGGTTGATGTCACGCTCAGTGAAAAAGGGACCGTGATGGGAACGCTGCCGGCCAACGTTGAGGGAGATATCCCGGCGATTGGCTTTATTTCTCATGTCGATACCTCACCTGATTTTAGCGGTAAACACGTTAATCCGCAGATTGTTGAAAACTACCGCGGCGGAGATATTGCGCTGGGCATTGGCGACGAAGTGCTGTCGCCGGTGATGTTCCCGGTACTGCATCAGCTGCTGGGGCAGACGTTAATCACCACCGACGGCAAAACCTTGCTGGGGGCCGATGACAAAGCGGGTATCGCCGAGATCATGACGGCGCTGGCGGTGCTGAAGGGCAAAAATATCCCGCATGGCGATATCCGCGTGGCCTTCACGCCGGATGAAGAGGTAGGAAAAGGCGCGAAACATTTTGACGTCGAGGCGTTTAACGCTCAGTGGGCCTACACCGTCGACGGTGGCGGCGTGGGTGAACTTGAGTATGAAAACTTTAACGCGGCATCGGTGACGATCAAAATCGTCGGGAATAACGTGCACCCGGGCTCTGCGAAAGGGGTGATGGTGAATGCGCTGTCGCTGGCTGCGCGTATTCATGCGGAAGTTCCTGCCGAAGAGAGCCCGGAGATGACGGAAGGGTATGAGGGTTTTTATCATCTGACCAACATCAAGGGGAACGTGGACAGCGCGCAGATGCACTATATCGTCCGCGATTTTGACCGCAAAGCCTTTGAAGCGCGCAAGCGTAAGATGATGGAGATCGCGAAAAAGGTCGGCAAGGGGCTGCACCCGGATTGCTATATTGAGCTCATCATCGAAGACAGCTATTACAATATGCGCGAGAAGGTGATGGAGCATCCGCACATTCTTGATATCGCCCAACAGGCGATGCGCGATTGTGATATCGAGCCGGTGATGAAACCGATCCGTGGTGGAACCGATGGTTCGCAGCTGTCATTTATGGGCCTGCCGTGCCCGAACCTGTTTACCGGTGGATATAACTACCACGGCAAGCATGAGTTCGTGACGCTGGAAGGGATGGAAAAAGCGGTGCAGGTGATTGTGCGGATAGCAGAGTTAACCGCGAAGCGGTAATGTTTCATGCCGGGTGGCGGCTACGCCTTACCCGGCCTACATTTCGATCGTAGGCCCGGTAAGCGAAGCGCCACCGGGCAATGGGCAAGGAGTGCCAATGTCAAACTACCGCCGCCACTACATCCCCGGTGGGACCTGGTTTTTCACCGTCAATCTGCAAAACCGCCAGAGCGATTTACTTACCCGCCACATCGACAGCCTGCGTTCCGCTACCGCCACGGTTAAGCATGCGAAGCCCTTCACCATTAACGCCTGGGTTATCCTGCCTGAACATATGCACTGTATCTGGACCTTACCGGAAGGGGACAGTGACTTTTCAGCGCGCTGGCGCGACATCAAAAAAATGTTTAGCCGCAACATTGAGATGCGCCACGTCTGGCAACCGCGTTTCTGGGAACACACCATTCGCAATGAACAGGATTACCGGCGGCATATGGACTACGTCTACATCAATCCGCTGAAGCATGGCTATGTCGGGAAAGTCGTCGACTGGCCCTATTCAACGTTTCATCGGGACGTGCGGGAGGGGTTATTTCCGGCAGACTGGGCGGGTGAGATTGAGGATTTTGCGGCGGGGGAGCGGAAGTAAAAAAAGCCCGGTGGCGCATCGCTTACCGGGCCTACGGGAACGGCTTTTGTAGGCCGGGTAAGGCGTAGCCGCCACCCGGCAAACATCATGACTCAGTCCTCAAAAAACCAGTACCCGCTGTTAACCAGCGCGGCCAGCATGGCGAGGAAGGAGGGATCGTCCAGCGCGTCGCCAAAGGTATCCGCAGACAGCACCATATGGCTGGCAATCGCTTCCAGTGCCGGACGGTGTGGAGAGTCCAGGCGCTCGCCGTTGACAAATACCTCTTCGCCAATGCGCAATACACGTAATCCGCCCAGACGAACCAGCTTATCGCCCTGCTGGAGGGCATCATAAATTTCATCTGCCTGATACGGCGGCTCTGGCGGTGCGACGTCCAGTTCGTGACGCGACTGGCTGATAAACTCGCCAAACCACTGTCTGAAGTGCTCCGGTTCGTTGATCAGATCCAGCATCATACCGCGCAGCTTATCCAGCTCCTCTGGCAGAATATCGGCCGGGTGCTCACGCGCCAGAACATCCGGATCGCTGTAACGATGGCTGCCCAGCTCGCGCTGTAAAACATAGTCAGCAAATCCGCTGATCATCTCGCGGCCGCTTGGCGCGCGGAAACCAACCGAATAGTTTAGCGAGTTTTCCAGGGAATAACCTTCATGCGGGAAGCCTGGCGGGATATACAGAATGTCGCCTGGCTCCAGCTCTTCATCAATGATCCCTTCAAACGGATCAACCTGAAGCAGATCCGGGTGCGGGCAGTGCTGCTTCATTGGCACTTTTTCGCCCACTCGCCAGCGACGGCGACCGGTACCCTGAATGATAAACACGTCGTACTGATCAAGATGCGGACCCACGCCGCCACCGGGAACAGAGAAGGAGATCATCAGATCGTCCATTCGCCAGTCTGGGAGGGCGCGGAAGGGACGCATCAAGGCTGCGGTGGGTTCGTGCCAGTTGTTGACCGCCTGCACCAGTAAAGACCAGTTGCTTTCGCCCAGGTGATCGTAGCTTTCAAAGGGACCGTGGCTGACCTGCCATTTCCCGTCCTGATGGCTCACCAGACGGCTGTCTACCTCGTTTTCCATCGCCAGACCAGCGAGTTCGTCAGGAGAAATAGGGTCGATAAAATTGCTGATCCCGCGTTTAAGAACGACCGGGCGTTTTTGCCAGTAACGTTCAATAAATTCGGGCCAGTTAAGCGTTAATTGATAATCCATATTTTTGTATTCCGCAGGCTCTTACTGAGACGGATTATAACGGAAGCACCGACCCCTGGCTGCGAGATCCGCGTATTTTTCACATTTCGGGTTAACTATCGTTCAATCCGGGTTGTTGGCGGCCAAAAATGACTTCCATACGGGCACCGCCCAGCAGACTTTCGCCGGTTTCAATCTTGCCCTCGTACTGATCGACAATTTCCCGGGCGACGGATAATCCGACACCCTGGCCCGGGCGCAGCGTATCGGCGCGCTGACCGCGATCGAATACCACTTCGCGTTTATTATGGGGAATGCCAGGACCATCATCCTCAACGATAATATGCAGTTCGTTATCCGTTACGCGCGCGGACACCTCGACAAACTCCAGACAATATTTGCAGGCGTTATCGAGCAGATTACCCATCACTTCCATAAAGTCATTCTTCTCGCCAACAAAGCTTATTTCCGGTGAGATATCCAGACTGATGTTTACCCCTTTACGCTGGTAAACCTTGTTCAGCGCAGAGGTGAGGTTATCCAGCAGCGGGGCTACCGGGTGCAGTTCACGGCTCAATAAGGCGCTTCCGGAACGCATGCTCGCGCGGTGCAGGTAATAACCAATCTGCTGTGAAATACGGCTGATTTGCTCCAGCATTACCGGCTCGGCGTCATCCACGCTCATTTTCGAACTGCGCATTGAACGCAGTGTACTTTGCATCACTGCCAGCGGGGTTTTCAGGCTGTGCGTAAGATCGGTGAGCGTCGTGCGATACTTGTCGTAACGTTCACGTTCGCTTTTCAGCAGGCGGTTGAGGTTGCGCACCAGGCTGGTCAGTTCGCGCGTAGTTTCAGGGTTAAGCTTCTCGCGGTGATGTTCCTCCAGCTCGCGCACCTCTTTGGCAAGGGATTCAATCGGGCGGAGGCTCCACCACGCAGCAACCCACAGGAGAGGGATCACCAGCAGCAGGTTGGCAGCCAGAACGTACACGAACCAGTTCCAGACCATATACGAACGTTTTAGCTCAACCGGTATGGTATCGATCACTACAATGGTCAGCTGCGGCATGTTCAGAGTGGCGGGATACAGGTTGATGGCCACCGAGTGGGTCATCTCCGTGTCGTCATCTTCAGCGCGGATCTCATTGAGCTTGTTCTGTAACGCCCGATCGTCACGCAGCAGGATGCTGGTAGAGTTGAGGTCGGCTTCTATTTCGTGAAAACCATTGGTTTTAAGCCATTCCGGACGGATGCGCTTTTTCAGCCAGGGGACGTCGCGCTGCGCCCACAGCAATTTTCCTTTTTCATCGTAAATGAGTGCCAGCGTTGGGCTCTGCTGGTTCAGGTTTTCCGGCATCTCGACGGTGATTTGGTTGTTCTCCCATTTCGCCAGGGTATAGAACAGATTACTTTCGCCGCGAAGCAGGCGGAAGGTGGTTTTATCGAAGCTTACGCTGTACCCGACCAACGCCACCATTCCGTAAGAGAGGGACAGCACGAGCACGACGGCGGCGGTTGCCAGCAGAAAGCGAACCCGCAGTGAAAGGGGTAAAATGTGGCGCAAAATCCCTTTCATTTAGCGTAATTCGAACAGGTAGCCCTGACCACGCACGGTGGTAATCACGTCGTGCGGGTACTGTGCCTGAATTTTTTTGCGCAGGCGGCCCATCAGCACGTCAATGGTGTGGCTTTCGCGCAGTTCGGCATCCGGATAAAGCTGAAGCATCAGGGAATCTTTGCTCACCACTTTACCGTTGTTACGGATCAGCGTTTCCATGATGGTGTATTCGAATGCGGTCAGCTTGATTACTTCATCATTTATTGAAAATTCGCGGCGGGAGAGATCCACCTGGAACGGCGGCAGAGAGATCACCTGTGACGCCAGCCCGCTGTTGCGGCGCAGCAGCGCCTGCATACGCGCGGCGACTTCTTCAATATGGAAGGGTTTGGTCACGTAGTCATCTGCGCCTGCGCTCAACACTTCAACCTTGTCCTGCCAGCCTTCGCGAGCAGTCAGCACCAGTACCGGCAGGGAAACGTCATGGCTACGCCAGCGGCGGATAAGAGATAATCCGTCTTCATCCGGCAGCCCTAAATCGACAATGGCGATGTCCGGCAGGTGTTCATTGAGATAATAATCGGCCTCTTTTGCGTCTTCAGCATCGTCCACCTGATGACCCATCTCCTGAAGTTGAACTTTCAGGTGATGACGTAGCAATGCGTTATCCTCAACAACCAGTACGCGCATCATCATTTCTCCCTTTATAAATGGTATGAATAGTTTAACGCTGATTATCCAGGTTGACACCAGCGTTATGAAATTAAATGATTTTTTTCATGCTTCTGAAGACAGGTGGCATTACGCCAGGCATCTGATTATTAAGTATGTTGACCTGATCCTGTTTCATATCGCCCACCCACCTCACATAAGCCTCATACGCCCCCAGAAGGCGCGGGTAATATAAACTGACTTGTTTTCGCACGCTTTCGCTATCCGGATAAAACATCCATCCGTTTATGAACGGTTGAAGGCGAGTCGCTTTTTTGACAGAACGGGCACGCCAGTTTTGTAAAGATTGCCCTTTTTTTTGTAAGGATGTTCTCACTATGTCTGTCTTTGTCTACGCTTATTTTATGGTGCGAAATTAGATTTGCATAAGATGTGCCAGAAAATCAGCATTTTTACACAACAAAACAGCAATATAGCGAGTAAAGAGGATTCTATGGAATGGAAGGTTGTTGAGACTATTGCGAGCCCGGAAAGTGGAACCATCTTTTGCAAAGTTGAAACACAATATGGCCTGAATTATATCCTTTGGCTAAAAGGGGATTATTACGTTCGTGCCGGTGAAATCATCACCACCTCAAACCAGGGTATCCTGATTAACGATCGGCGGCGTAGGGTATGGATAGTGCAGGCAATGCCCTATACATCAATAGGCTGGATGGGGTTCAAACAGAAAAATGCGTGTCCAGGTAACCGGCAGGAGATGGATCGGCCATGCACGGTTGAGACCCCGTGCCAGTTCAGGCTGTGCCCGTTCGGCTTAAAACGATATATTCCGGAAAGTTATTCCACGGCGAAAAATAACAACCAGCCTGACAACAGGTTGTAATCCCGGAAGAGCCTGTAACGGGGTGTGAACGTCGACACGATGATGAAAAGCAGCCCCCTTTCCGGGTGGAAAGGGGGAGGGTGATTACTTCAGCTCGTCAACCATAGTAATGGCGCGGCCAATATAGTTTGCCGGGGTCATCTCTTTCAGGCGCGCTTTTTCTTCTTCGGGCAGCGCCAGACCATCGATAAACTGTTTCATACCCTCAGCATCAACGCGTTTACCGCGGGTCAGTTCTTTGAGTTTCTCGTACGGTTTTTCGATGCCATAACGACGCATCACGGTCTGAATCGGCTCCGCCAGCACTTCCCAGTTGTGATCCAGCTCGTCCAGCAGACGGTCGCGGTTCACCTCCAGCTTGCTCGCACCCTTCAGGGTGGACTGGTAGGCGATCAGCGCGTAGCCAATACCCACGCCCAGGTTACGCAGCACCGTGGAGTCAGTCAGGTCGCGCTGCCAGCGGGAGACCGGCAGCTTACTCGCCATATGCTGCAACACGGCATTCGCCAGGCCCAGGTTACCTTCGGAGTTTTCGAAGTCGATTGGGTTCACTTTGTGCGGCATGGTGGACGAACCGATTTCCCCGGCGATGGTTTTCTGCTTGAAGTGGTTCAGGGCGATGTAGCCCCAGACATCACGATCGAAGTCGATCAGGATGGTGTTGAAACGCGCAATGCAGTCAAACAGCTCGGCGATGTAGTCGTGCGGCTCAATCTGGGTGGTGTACGGGTTCCACTGGATCCCCAGAGACGTCACGAACTCTTCACTGAACTGGTGCCAGTCCACTTCCGGGTACGCCGCGATGTGGGCGTTGTAGTTACCCACCGCGCCGTTGATTTTGCCGAGGATCTCAACCTGCTCCAGCTGACGATACTGGCGTTCCATGCGGTACGCCACGTTTGCCATCTCTTTACCCATGGTGGATGGGGTTGCTGGCTGGCCATGAGTACGGGACAACAGCGGAATATCGCGGTACTCCACGGACAGCGCTTTCACCGCATCGATGATTTTACGCCAGTAAGGGAGTACCACCTCTTTGCGTGCGGTAGAGAGCATCAGCGCGTGAGACAGGTTGTTAATATCTTCAGAGGTACAGGCGAAGTGAATAAATTCAGATACCGCGTGCAGGGCAGGGACGCTTGCCACTTTCTCTTTCAGGAAGTATTCAACCGCTTTCACGTCGTGGTTGGTGGTGCGTTCGATGGTTTTAATACGCGCGGCATCTTCTTCGCTGAACTCAGCAACGATTTTATCAAGGTAATCGTTTGCCTTTGCGTCAAAAGCAGGAACTTCCTTGATTGCTGTCTGGGCGGCCAGCTTTTGCAGCCAGCGCACTTCAACCTGAACACGGAACTTCAGCAGGCCATATTCGCTGAAGATCCCGCGCAGCGCGCTGACTTTATCGCCGTAGCGTCCATCGACAGGGGATACGGCGGTCAGTGAGGATAATTCCATAATTCGCAACTCCGGGAGGTTAACAATGAGCAAGAATTTGTTTTGCCTGAGTCGTCAGGCGATGACGAGAAAACATGAGCTGTAGGCGGCCACCGCCGACCTGTTGCCACAGCACGGCGGCACGGATGCCTGCCAGCAGCGAAGCGCGTACCTTCGCCTGTACCTGTGGGCTTTGCAATACGGCAGGCGAACCGGTGACCTGAATACGCGGGCCGAGCGGGCTAATTACGTCGACGTAGATACCGGCCATCGCGCTCAGCAGGGTCTCAGACTGGAGATCAAAGTGGTCGAGCTGGCGCTGTAGCCCGGCGATGCGATCGCCCAGGGTATTCATTGCGCCTTTCGCCGCGTTCAGCTTACGTTCCAGCACCATCAGGCTTAAGGTGTAGCGTGTCAGTTCCGCGTTCAACCCCTGACGGTTGCTGGCGTTGAGCACGCCGAGCAGGGTTTCAAGACCGAGACGAAGATTGGTTTCACTGCCGCCAAAGACGCCCAGCGTGGAGCCTGGGTTAAGATCGATAACGCTGTTGAGTGAAACGTGCAGGGCATCAGCGTCGCAATGACCCTGATGCGCCAGCTGTTGCACCAGACGGGCTGACTGGCAAATTCCCGCCAGCGCCAGGGTGATGTCGTAATAGTTCTTCGCCACACGGTCTCCTTTATGTGTGCAAACGGTTTAAACAGCAGGCAGCGGCAGGCGCTGTTCAATGATCCCACCGCCGAGGCAAATTTCGCCGCTGTAGAAAACAGCAGACTGGCCAGGGGTAACGGCGGAAACCGGCTCGTCGAAACGCACGTCAATGCGATCGTCATCCAGTGGGGTGACGGTGCAAGGGATGTCGGTCTGGCGGTAGCGCGTTTTCACGGTGCAGCGCAGCGTGCCTTTCAGCGGCTCGCGATCGACCCAGTGCAGCTGTTGCGCGATAAGTCCAACGGACATCAGGCGCGGATGGTCGTGACCCTGAGCCACCACCAGAATATTGTTTTCGACATCTTTGTCGACCACGTACCACGGATCTTCGCTGCCCTCTTTGGTGCCGCCGATACCCAGACCTTTACGCTGGCCGAGAGTGTGGTACATCAGCCCCTGGTGCTGACCAATCTCATCACCGTCAACGGTGACGATTTTGCCCGGCTGTGCAGGCAGGTAGCGCCCCAGGAACTCGCGGAATTTACGCTCGCCGATAAAACAGATACCGGTGGAGTCTTTTTTCTTCGCGGTGATCAGATCCAAATCTTCAGCAATCTTACGCACTTCCGGCTTTTCCAGCTCGCCGACCGGGAACAGACTTTGGGCAATCTGTTCATGGCTCAGCGTGTAGAGGAAGTAGCTCTGATCTTTATTGCCATCCAGACCGCGCAGCAGCTGGCTTTTACCATTCACATCCGCGCGACGCACGTAGTGGCCGGTCGCAATGTAGTCTGCGCCCAGATCTTCCGCGGCGAATTCCAGGAAGGCTTTGAATTTGATCTCTTTGTTACACAGGATATCCGGGTTTGGCGTGCGGCCCGCTTTGTACTCTTCGAGGAAGAGTTCAAAAACGTTGTCCCAGTATTCTGCGGCAAAGTTAACGGTGTGCAGTTCGATGCCGAGCTTATCGCACACGGCCTGCGCATCGGCGAGATCCGCAGCGGCAGTGCAGTATTCCTCGCCATCGTCTTCCTCCCAGTTCTTCATGAACAGGCCCTCCACCTTATAGCCCTGTTGCTGCAACAGGTAGGCGGAAACGGAGGAATCGACACCGCCGGACATGCCGACGATCACTTTTTTCTGGCTGTTATCTGACATGGAATACTCACGACATTGAACTTCAAGGCGGCGTATTCTATCACGCCCCCCCACCATTGACACCCTCTGTAAACGGCCAGTTAAATTCTGCAATGACATCCAGCGGCAGGCGCGCCGCAGACTGCCAGCAGCGGATGCTTTCCGCAACCAGCGGCGAGCGCAGGTTTGGCGCGCTCAGGATCTCGTCTGCGGTCACCCACAGGCAGCGATCGATATCGTCGTCGTGCGGTTCAGTGGCGCACGTTTCGTTAAGCTCAACGGCGAATAAAAAGCGCAGGAAAGGTGTCTGGTCAGGCGCTATCCACTGATGCATACGGATAAAGTGCTGCGGTTCGGCGCGGATACCCGTCTCTTCCCAGAGCTCGCGTTTCGCTGCCTGCAATAAGGTTTCGTTGGCTTCAAGATGCCCGGCTGGCTGATTCCAAAGCGCTTTGCCGTTGATGGTCTCTTCCACCACAAGGAATTTCCCCTGCGCGTGGACCACGCAGGCGACCGTAACATGGGGTTTAAACATCAGTTCTCCTTAGGGGTAACATCCCGCCATTCCCCGTTAGCCAGCGAGTCCAGCGTGTAGCTGCCCATGGCGTAGCGAATGAGTCGCAGGGTAGGGAAGCCCACATGCGCAGTCATGCGCCTGACCTGTCGGTTGCGGCCTTCATAAAGGGTGATTTTAAGCCAGCTGGTGGGAATCGATTTGCGCTCACGAATCGGCGGGTTGCGCGGCCACAGCCACTCGGGTTCATTCACGCGCTCAATACCAGCTGGCAGGGTAGGACCATCGTTCAGCGTTACGCCGTTGCGCAGCTTTGCCAGCGACGCGTCGTCCGGCTCGCCTTCAACCTGCACATAGTAAATTTTTCCGGTACGTTTGCCCGGCTGAGTAAGCCTGGCCTGGAGCACGCCGTCATTGGTAAGCACCAGCAGCCCCTCGCTGTCGCGATCCAGACGCCCGGCCGCGTAGACCCCCTGAACGGGGATAAAATCCTTCAGCGTGCTGCGCCCGGCCTCGTCGGTAAACTGCGGCAATACATCGTAGGGTTTATTGAACAGTATGACCCGCGTTGGCTGGGGTTCTGGCGTTCTTCTGGTGGCTTGTCGTGAGCTGAATCGCTCAACCCGGTGTTTTCTAAAAGAAGTTTTCGTCATGGTATTTTCAGGCGTTATCAATTGCCGCATTATAGCCTAATAACGAAGACCTTTCATGGCGTCGGACAATCAGGTACTATCGGAAGGCTCATTACAATTTATTAACATAAGATCAGTAACAACCAGAAGCGCTCGAAGGAGAGGTTAATGGAAAGCAAAGTAGTTGTTCCGGCGGAAGGTAAAAAGATCACCCTGCAAAACGGCAAGATTAACGTTCCTCACAACCCGATTATCCCGTTCATCGAAGGTGACGGTATCGGTGTAGACGTTACCCCGGCAATGCTGAAAGTGGTTGATGCCGCTGTTGAGAAAGCCTACAAAGGCGAGCGTAAAATTTCCTGGATGGAAATTTACACCGGTGAAAAATCGACTCAAGTTTATGGCCAGGACGTCTGGCTGCCAGCCGAAACGCTGGACCTGATCCGCGACTATCGCGTTGCTATCAAAGGCCCTCTGACCACGCCAGTTGGCGGCGGCATTCGCTCCCTGAACGTGGCGCTGCGTCAGGAACTGGATCTGTATGTGTGTCTGCGTCCGGTGCGTTACTACCAGGGCACTCCAAGCCCGGTTAAGCACCCGGAACTGACCGACATGGTCATCTTCCGTGAAAACTCTGAAGACATCTACGCCGGTATCGAATGGAAAGCGGATTCTGCTGATGCAGAAAAAGTGATTAAATTCCTGCGCGAAGAGATGGGCGTGAAGAAAATTCGCTTCCCTGAGCATTGCGGCATCGGCATCAAGCCGTGCTCCGAAGAAGGGACCAAGCGTCTGGTGCGTGCCGCCATCGAATACGCTATCACCAACGATCGTGACTCTGTGACCCTGGTTCACAAAGGCAATATCATGAAGTTCACCGAAGGCGCGTTCAAAGACTGGGGCTACCAGCTGGCGACCGAAGAGTTCGGCGGTGAACTGATCGACGGCGGCCCATGGCAGAAAATTAAAAACCCGAACACCGGTAAAGAGATCATCATTAAAGATGTGATCGCCGATGCGTTCCTGCAACAGATCCTGCTGCGTCCTGCTGAATATGACGTGATCGCCTGTATGAACCTGAACGGTGACTACATCTCCGATGCGCTGGCAGCGCAGGTCGGTGGTATCGGTATCGCCCCGGGCGCGAACATCGGTGACGAGTGCGCCCTGTTCGAAGCAACTCACGGTACTGCACCGAAATATGCAGGCCAGGACAAAGTCAACCCAGGCTCTATCATTCTGTCCGCAGAGATGATGCTGCGTCATATGGAATGGTTCGAAGCCGCAGACCTGATCGTTAAGGGTATGGAAGGCGCGATTAACGCGAAAACCGTCACCTATGACTTTGAACGTCTGATGGAAGGCGCTAAACTGCTGAAATGCTCAGAGTTTGGCGACGCGATTATCGCGAACATGTAATCCACTCGCTGGGTTAAATGACAACGGGAGCCTGAGGGTTCCCGTTTTTTATGCACACAAGACGGAAAACAACGCTATGACCCATGATATCCCGCTCAAGTATTATGACATCGTCGACGAGTATGCGACTGAAACGGCAAAACCGCCAGAAGAGGCGGAGCGTACGCCACTGGCACACTATTTTCAGCTGCTGCTCACTCGCTTATACAACAATGAGGAAATCAGTGAAGAGGCGCAGCGGGAGATGGCTGTCCAGGCGGAGATAGATGAAGCGCGCATTGACGATATTGCGAACTTCCTGAATCAATGGGGCAATGAATAACGCTTCATCGCGCTGAGTAAGCCAGCAGGCTGGCGAGGTCGTGCCGGGTTAGTGATTTTGAAAAGTACCAGCCTTGCACGAGGGCATCGGGGTATCTCTGCGCGATGAACTGATATTGCGTTTCGCTTTCGACTCCCTCAAACACCAGGGTTTTGTGCAGTTTAGCGAGCGCGTCGCTAAAGATCACCAGGATATCCTGTTTATAATGCTCGTTGATGCCATCCACTAACGACTTATCCACTTTGATTTCGTCATATTTGAGATTGGACAGCCTTGCCAGATTAGAGTTTTGCACGCCAAAATCGTCTATTGAAATTTTGACGCCTGCCGATTTAAGATCCTCACAAAACTCTTCAAGGATGGCCGAGGTGGAAACGCCATTCTCGGATAACTCAACTTTGATTAACGATAAGGGAATAGCGTTCTCTAAGCATGCATGACGTAATACCGCCAGAAATTTGCCGTCTTCAATTTCCGTCCGGCCAACGTTCAGTGAAATCATTAACTGATGTTCGGCCGCCAGCCCGGCAATTTCCGCCAGGGATTTCTTTATCATGTTCTGATAATAAACGTTATACAGACCAATTTTTTTAATTAACGGGATAAACAGCTCAGGAGAAACCTCTTTGTGATTGTTATCCTGCCATCTTGATAACACTTCAACCCCGACGATTTTCTTATCAGCAACCCGAATTATGGGCTGAAAATGAACGCTGATAGTATTCGCTATCACCGCCTTGACCAGCGTTCGCTCAAGAGAAAGTCGATCTTCATAAAGTCGAAGAGAAAACAGCGTCAGGGATACCCAGATAAAGTATAAAAACAGGCACAGGAGCACCATCACTACGCGGGAGAGCGATGCCAGTCCGGCATTGTGGTGGGTGACGGTAACGCACAAATCCCAGCGCGTGCTGCACTGCGTCACGGTCTGCGTGAATAACAGTGACGACAAGCGGCTAAGGTTTTCTGTAGGTGACGTAACGGTAAAAAAGGTTCGGTCGAAATCTTTCGTGGTAGAACGAAGTGAATAGTTGGCGGTGACCGGAGAGAATTTATCGTAGGCTGAACGTGATGTGAAGATAATAAGATGGTTATAAATTGTCGCATTGCCTACAAAAAAATCTTTCTGTGAAAATTGCGCCAGACTGAATCCGTTCAGGGTGTTGTGAAGCTCAGAGGGAAGAGCGATGGGATTTGCCAGCTTGCCCCAAAATGCGGTGCAGGTGATTTTCCCATTTTCAATAAACCCCACATCGGCGAAATAGAGACTCTGCATCTTTAAATTACGGTAGACGTTCAGGCTGGCGTTATCGCATCCCTTCGCGGAGGTATTTTTAAGCGTACTGGCGATATTTTGCGTCAAGTCTTCGGAATAGCGTAAGAGCGTGTGGGAGATCTCCCTCTGCCGGTCCTTTTGCTGCTCAACGATAATGGCGTTAACCGCATACAGCGACAGGACGACCATAAAGGTTGAGATGATAGCAACGGCAATGGCCTTGTTCATTTTCCTGCTGTCCCGCCACGTCCTGAGGTGCAGGGATCTTAACACAGGTCATTAAAGCTACAAGTATGCGCGTTGAGCCCGCACGTAATTGAAAGGAAAGCCACCATGCCGACTCATTACATCTCAGAACCACTCAAACCGTGTTGAGAGCAGTAACAGTAGCGTACTGGCAGAAACAAGATTAAGGCAGATGACGAACTTGCTCGATACGTTCATGTTATCAGATTCACTTTGCTGTTCAGTAGCCACAGAGAATAGCGGTTCACCTCATGGGAAAAAACGCCAGATTTTGGTGGGGTGAGGCAAAAAAAAGCCCACTAAAAAGTGGGCAAGAAATACTGGAAGCAATGTGAGCAATGTCGTACTGAATACCTGAGTGATTTGCTCAACTATTCAGTAATGAGAAAGATAATCTTTCTCAGTAAAAGATGCAACCCCACGATGAGTGTGGAACGGCAATTTTTATTGCTCAGATTTTACTCAAACGAACCGTGTGATTCTTATCACAAATTTCCTTTCTCAGATCCTGTGCTATCCTTTTCTGTGTCGTTGATTTAATGACAAAAACCATACAGAGAGGAAAGCTATGGGAATTTTATCCTGGATTATCTTTGGGCTGATTGCGGGGATCCTGGCGAAGTGGATTATGCCGGGCAAAGATGGCGGCGGTTTCATCGTCACGATCGTTCTGGGGATTGTGGGTGCAGTCGTCGGTGGCTGGATCAGTACCCTGTTCGGCTTTGGCAGAGTTGATGGCTTCAACTTCGGCAGCTTTGTCGTCGCGGTGATTGGCGCGCTGGTTGTTCTGTTTATCTACAGAAAAATCAAAAGCTAAATCTGACCTGTGTTAAAAAAGGCTGCCTGAGGGCGGCCTTTTTACTTTGGGCGTTACCACCAGCCAAACTGCGTACCGGCGACGGCCACGATGGCGACAATCAGCATGATGAGGGTCGTTTTTCTCATTTATGCCCCCGGCGCGGCGTAACCGCCAAGGAAAAACCAGCCTAAAAACACGACTGCCGTGATAAAAATAACCACCGGAAAGAGGATCCCTATTCTCATGCCATCACCTGTTTGAGTTTGTATAAGGCCGTAGAGTGTACGGTTTTAATCTAACGCGACAAAGCCTGTTTTGTTTTTTCCTTTTTTATCCTGATACATCGCGAGGTCTGCGGTGCGCAGGGCACTATCTTCATCTGTGCAGTGAGGATCAACAATAACGACGCCATAGCTTGCACCGGGATAGAGAATAGTGACATTACCTAACCCATATTCACCCGTGATACGGCCGTTGAGGCGGGTTTTGATAGCGTTGACCTCTGTGCTGGCGTCGCCATCATCGCTGTGACTCAGGCTGGCAACCAGAAATTCATCGCCGCCGAGCCGGCCGATAATTTCGTCCTGCGTTTGCTGGTGAGTCAGTCGATTGCCGACCTGAACGAGGAACCGATCGCCCGCTTCATGACCGTACTGATCATTGATTCGCTTGAAATCATCGAGATCAATAAAGGCAATCATGACGTTGCGGTTAAGATGGCGCGCCAGTGAGAACAGGGTGGTAAGGTTTTCAAAAATGGCGCGACGATTCGGCAGGCCGGTAAGGGCGTCGGTGTAAGAGTGGGCAATGAGCGCCGCATTTGCTTCACGAAGCTGAAGCACAAGCGACTCTTTCTGAATGTACTGACCAATTAACCCGGCAAAGAGCCTGATCACCTGCTCGCCACGTTCGCTGAACTGTTTCTGTGCGGTGCTGGCAGCGCAAAGCGTGCCGTACAGAGAACCGTCAGCCAGGTGAACCGGCACGCTCATATAGGTTGTAATACCCAGTGCTTTTGCCGCTTCACACTCCGGCCAGCGGTCGGGCACCTCGTTACTGAACAAGGTGTCGCTATCCATGGCGCGCTTACAGAGCGTTTCGTCCCAGGGCACGCTGAACCCTTCCGGGATCTGCATTTGCTTGCTGTTACGGGCATATAAAATGTGCTGCAAACGCGCGTTGATATCGATTTTGGTCAGGTAGGTTGATTCCATATCCGTCACAATTTCCAGCATTTCCAGTAGCTGACGCACCAGACTGTCGAGAGATTGCTCGGTGGAGAGGGTTTCTGAAACACGGGCAAGAATGATATCTGACATGAGGCAGGTTGACTCCCATGCAGAAGACCTCTGTATCTGCATGTTATGCTGAAAATATAGACTCCGGTCATAGTAAAACATGAACTGGATTAATTTTATAGATTCTTCTGAAAGCGGATGAAGGAGAGGCTAAAAAAAAGCCCCGATGTTGAGATCGGGGCAAAACATCTTGATTACGGAATGATGTTCTCTGGTCAGAGTGAGAACAGACACCACTATAGGGATGAATCGTGCAGGTTTAATGGAGAAATCATGGAGAAAACGGCGATGACCCGTTACTCTGACGTTTTCAACACCCTGAAGGATCATGATAATGAAATATCTTCTCCTGGCGCTGGTTTTACCGCTGGCCGCATGCTCAACAAAGACACCTCCTCCCGATGCGCCTCAACCGCCGCACGCTATTGGTATGGCAAATCCGGCGTCAGTGTACTGTCTGGAAAAAGGGGGAGAGCAAATCCCTGTTCAAAGCCCGCAGGGTGTACGTACCGAGTGTAAATTGCCAGGCGGGGAAGTGATCGATGAATGGGATCTCTATCGACGCGATCATCCGCAACCGACCAGATGACAACGGCAATAAAACTGCGATACACTTCTCTTTAGGATTATTCTTAGCCAGTTTCTGGCGGTACGTTTGCGAGAAGAAGTATGTTTCAGTTAAAACCGGGCAGCATGGCGATAATTGTGGGTGCGCGTACGACGGCGGGCCGTCGAAATATCGGTAAATCCGTAGAGCTGTTTGGCCTTTGTCAGCCGGGCCAGCGTTTTGTTAACCCGGTTAACGGCGTCATGACGCAATTACCTGATACATCAGCGCGTGCGCTGTGGCTGGTCACCGGTGATGTTTACGCCTTTGATAATCAGCACGGTTTTGCGTTTGTTCGCCCGGAACATTTGATGCCGCTTACTCCCGACGAGATGCCACACAACGTGGATGAGCTGGCAATCGGTTAATCACAGTTCACGCAGCCAGTCCGCCAGTACCCGCGCGTGATTCTGCTCCGTATTTTTCGCCCCATAGAGTAGCGTCACGGTCTGCTGTCGGGCGAGGGCCGCCAGGCGTTTGCCTTCATCCTGCTGCTGCGCCAGCTCTTTACGATAGGCTTCACTGAACGCGGTGAAATCGATCGTTTCATTGTGAAAGGCTTTCCGCAGTTCGCTGGACGGCGTTAGCGCTTTACACCACTCATCACAGGCGAGGTCGGTCTTTTTTATCCCTCGCGGCCAGAGTCTGTCTACCAGCACCCGGTAACCATCGTCTGACGTTGCCTGCTCATAGACGCGCTTACATTGAATCATCCGTTTTCCTCCTACCGTTCGACGTTCGGCAAGAACACTATAGCACCCGGCGTTTAACCACCCAATTTAAGGTATTGTGATAATTGCAAAAGATCGGTAGTCTGAGGTTCCTTATGTTATCTGAAAATCCTCCGGCATAAGGAATCTCTCATGGAACTCTCCCCGGTTAAAACGACGCTGCGCATTGCGCTGGTTGGTGATTACAATCCCGATGTTATTGCGCACCAGGCGATCCCGCTGGCGATTGACGACGCCGCTGCGGTTCTGGATCTCACCGCTGATTATGACTGGCTCGCCACGCCTGAGCTGACCAACCCCGAAGACCTGGTCGGGTATGATGCCATCTGGCTG
The DNA here is from genome assembly GCF_049238585.1 of Enterobacter cloacae complex sp. IR5428. Taxonomy (NCBI): domain Bacteria; kingdom Pseudomonadati; phylum Pseudomonadota; class Gammaproteobacteria; order Enterobacterales; family Enterobacteriaceae; genus Enterobacter; species Enterobacter cloacae complex sp. IR5428. Next base: position 133,215 of record NZ_JBMKHV010000006.1, read on the forward strand.
GTACCGGCAAGCCCGTATAAAAACACCGAGGCGGCGTTTATTGCCGCGCGTTACGCGCGTGAAAACAGCATCCCTTTTCTCGGCACCTGCGGCGGGTTCCAGCATGCGCTGATTGAGTATGCCCGTAATGTGCTGGGCTGGCACGATGCAGGCCATGCCGAAACCGATACCGAGGGGAGGATGGTGATTGCGCCGCTGGCCTGCTCGCTGGTGGAAAAAACCGACGCGATTGAGCTGCGGAACAACACGCTGATTGCCAAAGCGTACGGCAAGCCGGAAATTCAGGAAGGTTATCACTGCAATTACGGCGTCTCGTCTGAGTTTGCCAGCCAGCTTGAGCGGGGCGACATGCGCGTAACGGGCTGGGACGAGCAGGGCGAGATCCGCGCGGCAGAGCTGCTGACCCATCCTTTCTTTGTCATCACCCTGTTCCAGCATGAGCGGGCTGCGCTTCAAGGGCGCCCAGTCGTGCTGGTACAGGCCATGCTGCGGGCGGCGCAGGGATAAAAAAAGCAGACCGTCAGGTCTGCCTTGAATGTCAGCGGGGTGTGATCTCCCGGTCACGCCCGGCCAGCATGCCGCACAGGGCCATCACTACCGCTGCCAGCGCGCAGGCCAGCAGCGGAATGCGCCAGTCTCCGGCGGTATCGTGAATTTTCCCCATCAGCGGTGGGCCACAGGCCGCCAGCAGATAGCCAATCGACTGTGCCATGCCGGAGAGCGCGGCGGCCTGATGGGCCGAGCTGGCCCGCAGTCCGATAAACGTCAGGCCGAGGATCATGGTGGCGCCGGATCCAAAGCCAAACACCAGCGTCCAGACGACGGCCAGCCCCGGCGCGAACCAGAACCCGGCCGCACTGACGGCGCACATCAGAGCGACAAGCCCGGCTATGCCACGCTGATCGTTAAGACGGTGCAGGATCAGCGGAATGGCGAGACCGGGAACAGCGGTTGCCAGCTGGAGAAGTCCGTGCATGGAGCCAGCCTGCGTTTCGCTGTAGCCGTGGCTAAGTAAAATCGCGGGTAACCAGCCGATAATGACGTAGTAAATCAGCGAGTTAATGCCCAGAAAAAGCGTCACCTGCCAGGCGAGTGCCGAGCGCCAGATTGCCCGATTGTGCAACGCGCCCGCGCCGGTCAGGGTGGCGGCCGGCCTCTGGCGCCATTGCGGTAACCACAGCAGCAGCGCCACCAGCGGGAAGAACATCAGCATCAACAGCGCCCCGTGCCAGCCACCACTCCCCAGCGACAGCGGGACGATCAGCGCAGACCCTGCGGCAGCGGCGGCCCCCATCGTCAGCGAATAAGCCCCCGTCAGTTTTGCGACCTGGCCCGGAAAATCACGCTTGATTAATCCGGGTAACAGGACATTGCCCAGCGCAATCCCACAGCCCACGATCGCCGTACCGATAAACAGCAGCGAGGCCGACGGCAGCGAACGTACGCCAATCCCGATGCAAATCAGCAGCAGAGCGATAAAAAGGCTGCGCTCCATGCCCAGGCGCCGGGCGACGCCTGCGGCAAGGGGAGAGATAAAGGCGAAGGCCAGCAGAGGCAGCGTTGTGAGCAGGCCGGTTTGCGCCGTGCTTAAGCCATAGTCCTGTCGGATGGTGTCGAGCAGGGGGGCGACCCCGGTAAAGGTGACGCGCAGCGTCGTGGCGATCATCAGGATGCCTGCAACCAGCAGCGCGCCCTGTTTCCCGGAAGGTTGAATAGCAGTAGTCATTATTGTCTCTTACGTTCAGGCGAGCGCATACCATACCGATTTAAGTCGTGGTTGAAATCAGGCTAAAATGACAGTTTATCGCTAATATCGGACAACTTTATGTATGGACTGGGACTCGACGGCTACGATCCCGATAGCCAGCACGACGCGGCGGTGGCCTTTCGCATCCGCGTGGTGGCACAAGAACAGTACATTCCGCTGCATCAGCACCGCAAAGGGCAGCTGATTATGGCGTTGGGAGGAGCGATCACCTGTGAAGTAGAGAACGCGATGCTGATGGTACCGCCCCAGTATGCGGTGTGGATCCCGGGTCAAACGCCGCACAGCAACAAGGCGACGCCCGGCGCGCAGCTCTGCCTGCTGTTTATTGAACCCGGTGCGCTCGAATTGCCGACCCGTACCTGTACGTTGAAAATATCACCCCTGGTGCGGGAGCTGGTGCTGGCGCTCGCGGACAGGTCACAGGCGGAACTGCCTCTTCCCGCTACCGGAAGGCTGGTTGACGTCCTGTTTGATGAACTGCCCCTGCAACCGCAGGAGCATCTCCAGCTGCCGGTATCTCCGCATCCGAAAATTCGTCTGATGAGTGAGACCATGGCAAACGAACCTGCCGCCTGGCAGACGCTGGCGCAGTGGGCCAGCCACTTTGCCATGAGCGAGCGCAATCTGGCGCGACTGGTGGTGAAAGAGACCGGCTTAAGCTTTCGCCGCTGGCGACACCAGCTCCAGCTGATTGTCGCATTGCAGTTTTTGATCGGCGGAAAGTCGGTCCAGCAGGCGGCGCAGGCGCTGGGGTATGACTCCACCACCGCCTTTATCACCATGTTCAAGAAAGGACTGGGACAGACGCCCGCCCGCTATATCGCCAGCCTGTCTACGACTTCCCGATAAACAGCGAAACCAGTCCGGCAGCAATCAGCGGGCCAACCGGCACGCCACGAAACAGCGCCACGCCTAACACGGTGCCCACCAGCAGCCCGGCCACCAGAGAAGGCTGGCTGCTCATCAGCGTCACGCCGCGCCCGCCAAGCCATGAGACAAAAACGCCCACTGCAATCGCCACCAGCGATTTCCAGTTCACAAAGGAGTGCAGCAGCGTTGAGGCCGGTAGCGTTCCGCTGGCAATCGGGGCCATCACACCGATGGTCAAAATAATGATCCCGATGGTAAGCCCCTGTTTTTCTATCCACGGGAAGAAGGTGTTCAACGGTGTGACGCGAACGATGATCAGGACCAAAATGGAAATCGCGACGGTGGTATTGTGGCTGACAAAACCCAGAGCAGCCAGGGCCAGAAGTATGAGTAGTGTAGGGTCGAACATGACGGGATCCTTGCCAAAAATAGTAAGCCTGCTTACTTTACGCGCAAACGCGACGGCAGGCAGGCTTTACTGAAAAAATTGTCTATTTTTGGGCACTTGCCTGACGTCAGTCCACCAGTTGCTGGATAAGCGGACTCCCTTCGCGGATAAACACCGGGATGGTTTCCAGCGCCGCAGGCACCCGGATATGCTCCCCACCGGCGTAGCGCTTACCGTTGAGGGCGATCCAGCTATTGCCCGTCGGCAGCCAGACATCGCGCTCACGCTGACCGGCCTGCATAACCGGCGCCACCAGAAGATCTTCACCAAACAGATACTGATCTTCACACGCCCAGCTCTGCTTATCCTTCGGATAGTGCCAGAACAGCGGACGCATAAGCGGGTCTCCGTGCAGATGAGCCTGCCGGTACAACGCGTCAATATACGGGCGCAGGGTTTCGCGCACGGTAAGCCAGTGCTGCATGATGGCGTAATTCTCTTCTCCGTAACTCCACAGCTCATTAGGCGAACCGCTGTTACACTGAGGAATGCCGTCACGGTAGCGCTCCGGGGGCTGGATCTGCGGTTCGCGATAGCCGTGCATGCGCAGAACCGGTGTAAACACCGCCCACTGGAACCAACGGATCAGCAATTCATGGAACGCCGGGTCGTTAACGTTCCCTCCCTGGAAGCCGCCGATATCGGTCGTCCACCATGGGATCCCCGCCAGCCCCATATTCAGTCCTGCGGCGAGTTGATTGCGAAAAGCATGGAACGATGAGTGGACATCACCCGACCACGCCAGCACGCCGAATCGCTGGCTGCCTGCCCAGGCGCAGCGTACCAGGTTAACAATGTCGGTTTCGCCGTTTGCCTGGAGCCCATCGTAAAAGCCCTGCGCAAAGTCACGCGGGTAGCGATTGCCCACTTCCAGTACCGGACCGGCGTGGTAGCGATAGTTGTCAAAATCATAGGCGCGATATTCCGGCTCCGCTTCGTCCAGCCAGAACAGCTTAATGCCCATGTCGTAGTAATTTTTCTTCACCGTATCCCAGACGAATTTCCGCGCCTCAGGATGGGTCGCATCAAAGAAGGTGGTATTGCCCATAAAATCGAGGTTGACCTGCACGCCGCGCTCACTGCTGACCAGCCAGCCTTTGGCTTTCATCAGCGGGTAGAGGGGGCTGCGCGCCTCTACCGTTGGCCACACCGACACCATCAGCGCAATACCCATTTCGCGCAGCTCGTCGACCATGCCTTCAGGATCGGGCCAGTCTACGGGGTCGAAGCACCAGGTGCCCTGATTCGGCCAGTGGAAAAAGTCGATGACCATCACCGACAGCGGCAGATTACGGCGGCGATACTCCCGCGCAACCTCCAGCACCTCCTGCTGGGTGCGGTATCGCAATTTGCACTGCCACAGCCCGCTGATAAACGCCGGGGCGGGGGGCGGAGTACCGGTGGCTTTCACATACTGGCGGGTGATATCCGCCACCGTGTCAGCGGCGGTGATCCAGTAGTCCATCTCTCCTGTGACGCGGGCGAGCCATTCCGTCTGATTTTTTGCAAAGCTGGCTTCACCAATCGCCGGGTTGTTCCACAGCAGGCCATAGCCAAGGCTGGACTGCATAAAGGGCACGCTGGCCTGGGAGTTTCGCTGAGCCAGCTCCAGCGTACAGCCTTTCAGATCCAGCCACGGCTGTTGATACTGACCCATGCCATAGATGCGTTCATCCGGACGCGATTCAAACCGGACGGTGAGCTGATATTTGCCGCCCATCAGCGGTTTAAATTCGCGGCCATCCAGCTTCAGAGCGCTGACATATTTATCCTGACTCTTCTCGCTGGCACCGATACCCACCGTTGAACGCTGGCGCCACATCTCCTCCAGCAGCAGTTCGCCGCGCTGATTGTAGAAGGCCAACTGACCTTTAAGGTTCAGGGTCGCGGTAATATTGCCGTTGCGCAGCGTCAGGCTTTCCGCTTCGGCGACAATCTCGGCCTGGCAAGGGGTGGCGGGTAACAGTGCCTGTAAGGCGTCATCAAATGCCGGGGAGCAGGTGGCCCTGACGCGAAGACTGTTTTCTCCCCAGGGTTCGATGCGCAGGATCTGGCGTTCAAAACGCCATTCGATACAGTTGGAATGTTGAATCAGCTCACTCATGGATAATGCGTCCTTCTAAACAGGGTGTTTGGCGAGATGGATGGATTGCATTGTGCTGTCGTCGAGCTTGTACCAGCGCAGCGTGGCAAACGCGCAGAGCGACAAGATGCCAGGTACGACGGTGAAGAGGGCGATGATGCAGTACATGGCCGTGGTAGTTTGTTCCGGGGCATTGGCAACATAGCCGCTTAAGCCCAGCGTCCAGCCAACAATCGCGCCGCTGATCGCCATCCCCAGCTTGAGTACGGCGAGGAAGGTGGAGAAGATCACGCCGTCCATGCGTTTGCCCTGTTTCCATTCGCCGTAATCGGCGACATCCGCCATCATCACCCACATTAGCGTGGTGGTGGCCTGGTAAAGGGTGGAGACGATAAACGTCATGGGCACCAGAATAAGCACCGACTTAGGCGCAAAGAACAGGGCGATGCTGAGTACCCCCGCCAGTACGGAACAATATCCAAACATCTGCACTTTGCTGACGTTCTGCGTCAGACGTTTGGCCAGCGCGCTGCCTGCGGCTTTCCCGAGAATATGCGCGCCGAGCATCCACATAAAATAGCTTGCGCTACCGAGATAATAAGTGACGAAATACATCATTGCGCCAAGGCGAATAACGCCAAAACCAATATTGGTTAATACCAGGACGGCGACAACTCGCCATTGGTCGTTTCGTAATAAATCCCGCAGTTCCGCAAGATAATTATTGTGGGTGGCGGGAGCCTTAATACGTTCACGCGTATTCGCGAAGCAGATCCAGAACATGATGACCGCGACGGTCGCCATAATGGCCATCGCCCAGCGGTAGCCCAGTAATTTATCGTCGCCGCCTAAAAACTCTGCCAGCGGCATCATAAAGAATGTCGACAACGCGCCTCCCAGCGTGGCAAGGAAAAAGCGATAAGACTGAAGGGAAATTCGCGCATCGTTGTCGGGCGTAATTACCGCGCCCATGGAGCAATAGGGAATATTGATTGCGGTATACATCAGCATCATCAGGGTATAGCTGACGGTGGCGAAAATCATTTTACCGTGCAGGTCGAGCGACGCCGGCACGGCGTAGGTCAGCAGACAGCTTGCGCCAAAGGGCAGCGCCAGCCACAGCATCCAGGGGCGGAATTTTCCCCAGCGGGTACGCGTCCTGTCTGCGATATAGCCCATCGCCGGATCAATTATGGCATCGGCGGTTCTCGCCAGAAGAAACATAGTGCCCACGAATGCGGCAGGTAACCCCACCACGTCCGTATAGTAAAACGTCAGAAAAATAATGACGTTATCCAGCCCAATATGGCTCGCCATATCGCCTAACCCATAACTGATTTTTTCTTTACGGGTAATTATCTCGGTCATTGTATTCACCTTGCCAGTGTAAGGTTTATTTATGAGGTGCTCCGTAAACAAGGTTAACCATCATGAAAAGGTTAACAATTGCGAGATCTGGCATCGGGGTTACGTAAATTTCTTTTCGTGATACCGGTAACAAATAAAGTATTTAAACAGTGACTTTATACGGGGGAGGGGAGTTAACAGCGAATCGTTTCAGCGAAAAATTGTCATTTCGCGGACGCGTCATTGTCATTTAACTGTCATTTTGCGGGAGTAAAAAAAAAGGGAAATGGGCAAGGCAGAGGGCATCATGAACGATCCTATGTTTGTCGAAACGCTGATTATCTCCTCATCGTTTTTTATCATCGCGATTATTTTGATTGCTTCCGTGCTGCTGCTGGAAAACGGCTGACCGTTAGCCAGCCTCTGTATTTATTGTTTACGGAACGACACCAGTTCAGGACGGGCGATACGCAGATAGTCCTGGGTATCCATAATCACCGATTTTTCCAGCAGACCGGCGTTAAAGGCGATCTCGTCAAAGCGCTCAAACAGCAGCGGATCGGCGACCAGCGTCAGATCCGGGTGAAAGCTGAAGGGGGGAATGGCGCCGAAAACGCAGCCGGTAAGCGCATCCACTTCGGCCGGACTGGCGAGAGATGCCTTAAGCCCTCCGAAATGGCTGGCCAGCAGGCTCAGATCGGCCTGCCGATCGGCGGCGAGGATTGCCAGAATATGTTTCTTAACGCCGTTGCCTTTTACCTTACAGACCAGCGCTTTTGCTCCCTGGCGGAGATCGGTCCCGCGAATTTCACTGACCGCTTCGCATTTCCCTACGGCCTCATGCGCCACCACACGAAAGCGCACCTCCTGCTCGGTTAATAAGCTGATTAGCTGCTGATGGGTTGTCGTCCCGGTCACGTCATCAGACATAACGATTTCACCTGTGATTAGCCAATACGTAGCTTGCTACATTAGCACGGGAGGGAGAGGGCTGAAAGAAAACAGCCAGCGGGAGCGCTGGCTGTTGATTCATGCGTTGCTGGTGGAAGACTGTTTCTGGAACAGTTCCCGGAAGACCGGATAGATGTCATCCTGGTCACGAATATGCTGCATCGCAAAGTTATCAAACATCGCTTGCAGATGCTCATACTCGCGCCACAGCGTCTGGTGGGCGCGACGGGTAATTTCAATGTAACTGTAGTAGCGCACCACCGGCAGGATCTTCTTCGCCAGAATTTCATGACACAGGGGCGAGTCATCCGCCCAGTTATCGCCATCCGATGCCTGGGCGGCGTAGATGTTCCACTGCGCCGGGTCGTAGCGCTCCTTCACCACCTCATCCATCAGCTTCAGGGCGCTCGACACGATGGTGCCACCGGTCTCCTGCGAGTAGAAAAACTCATGCTCATCCACCTCTTTCGCCTGAGTGTGATGGCGGATGTAGACCACCTCCACGTTCTTATACGTTCTGCTCAGGAACAGATAGAGCAGAATATAAAAACGCTTAGCCATATCCTTGGTGGCCTGATCCATTGAACCTGACACGTCCATCAGGCAGAACATCACCGCCTGGCTGGAAGGCTCCGGACGTTTTTCGTAGTTCTTATAGCGCAGGTCGAACGTGTCGATAAACGGTACCCGGTCGATCTTCGCCCGCAGTTCGGCGATCTCTTTTCGCAGGCGCTCCTCTTCCAGTAGTTGCGCCGGTTCGGTGTTTTCCACCACTTTCAGGTTGGTTTCCAGCTCGCGCAGTTCGCGCCGTTTGCCTGCCGTCATCGCCGTGCGTCGCGCCAGCGAGTTTTGCAGTGAACGCACTACGCTGATGTTGGCGGGCACCCCGTTTGCGGTATAGCCCGCACGATGGGTTTTGTATTCGTTGAGCTGACGGTGCTGATTCTTTCTCAGATTCGGCAGGGCCAGATCCTCAAACAGCAGGTCGAGATATTCGTCTTTTGAAATCTGAAAGACGAACTCATCCTGGCCTTCACCGTCCTGGCTGGCTTGTCCCTGACCGCTGCCAGAACCGCCGCCTCCGCCTTGTGGCCGCTCGATTCTGTCATTCTGGACGAAGTGGTCATTACCTGGGTGCACGCGATGGCGAAGACCGCCACGCCCCTGATGAAACATCGGTTCGCTGATGTCATCGTTGGGAATGGAGACGGATTCGCCGCTGTCGACGTCGGTCACCGAGCGTTTGTTGATGGCCTCGGAGATCGACTGTTTAATTTGCGCTTTATAACGGCGCAAGAAGCGCTGGCGATTCACCGTGCTCTTGTTTTTGCCGTTAAGACGCCGGTCAATAAACCAGGTCATATATCCCCCGTACTGCATTTGCCAACTTGCAGCGTCCGTAAGTGCCGGACATTTTGTTGGCCCGGTAAGCGCGTTACCGGGCACTTGTTTTAAGACGATTTACGCACGCGCAGATACCATTCACAAAGCAGGCGGACCTGTTTGCGCGTATAGCCTTTTTCCATCATACGGTCGACAAAATCGTCGTGCTTTTTCTGCTCGTCGGTTGAGGTTTTGGCGTTGAACGAGATAACCGGCAACAGCTCTTCCGTGTTAGAGAACATTTTCTTCTCTATAACCGTGCGCAGTTTTTCGTAGCTGGTCCAGTTTGGATTGCGGCCGTTGTTATGCGCTCTGGCGCGCAGCACGAAGTTCACAATCTCGTTTCGGAAGTCTTTCGGGTTGCTGATCCCGGCCGGTTTCTCAATTTTTTCCAGCTCTGCGTTCAGGGATTCACGGTCAAACAGCTGGCCGGTATCCGGGTCGCGGTACTCCTGATCCTGGATCCAGAAGTCAGCGTAGGTGACGTACCGATCGAAAATGTTCTGGCCGTATTCGGAATAGGATTCCAGGTAGGCGGTCTGGATCTCTTTGCCGATAAACTCGGCGTATTTCGGGATCAGGTAGCCTTTCAGGAACTCCAGGTAGCGTTCAGCCTGCTCCTGTGGGAACTGTTCACGTTCAATTTGCTGTTCCAGCACGTAGAACAGATGAACCGGGTTGGCGGCCACCTCCGCGTGGTCGAAGTTAAAGACGCGGGAGAGGATCTTAAACGCGAAACGTGTCGACAGGCCGTTCATCCCTTCGTCGACCCCGGCGTAATCGCGGTATTCCTGGTACGATTTGGCTTTCGGGTCGGTATCCTTCAGGCTTTCGCCGTCATACACGCGCATTTTGGAGTAAATGCTGGAGTTTTCCGGCTCTTTCAGGCGCGACAGAATCGAGAAGCGCGACAGCGTTTCCAGCGTTCCCGGTGCGCAAGGGGCATGGACCAGCTCACTGTGGTTGAGCAGTTTTTCGTAAATCTTGATCTCCTCGGAGATCCGCAGGCAATAAGGCACTTTGACGATGTACACGCGGTCAAGGAACGCCTCATTGTTTTTGTTGTTACGGAAGGTCACCCATTCAGATTCGTTCGAGTGGGCGAGGATAATCCCGTTAAACGGCAGGGCGGAAATACCTTCCGTCCCGTTGTAGTTCCCCTCCTGGGTGGCGGTCAGCAGCGGATGCAGCACTTTGATCGGTGCTTTAAACATCTCGACGAATTCCATAATCCCCTGGTTGGCGCGGCACAGCGCACCGGAATAGCCGTAGGCATCCGGGTCGTTTTGCGCGTGATGTTCCAGCTTACGGATATCGACTTTACCCACCAGCGCCGAGATGTCCTGATTGTTCTCGTCACCGGGTTCAGTTTTAGCAATGGCGATCTGCTCGAGGATAGACGGCCACACTTTCACGACGCGGAATTTGGTGATGTCCCCACCAAACTCGTGCAGGCGTTTTGCCGCCCACGGCGACATGATCGTACCGAGATAGCGATGCGGAATGCCAAACTCTTTTTCCAGAATTTGCGCATCCTCTTGCGGATTAAACAGGCACAGCGGATGGTCATTGACCGGGCTGCGCTCGCCGTTGGCGCTCAGCACATAGATCGGCACGCGCTGCATCAGCGCTTTCAGCCGTTCAGCCAGGGAGGATTTACCCCCGCCGACGGGACCCAGCAGGTAAAGGATCTGTTTCTTCTCTTCCAGCCCCTGAGCGGCATGCTTCAGGTAGGAGACGATCTGCTCAATGGCATCTTCCATACCATAGAACTCTTCAAACGCCGGGTATCGGGCGACTACCCGATTCGAAAAAAGACGGGAAAGCCGTGGCTCCAGTGCAGTATCAACCATGTTTGGCTCACCGATAGCCATCAATAGCCGTTCTGCCGCATTGGCATAGGCACTGCGATCTTGCCGACAAATGGTAAGAAACTCCTGCAGTGTGAACTCTTCGTCCTTGGCAGCTTCGTAGCGCTGGCGATAGTGATCGAATATATTCATGGCATGCCGTCCTTTCGTTTTTTAGCACAGGATAAGAGCCGTTCGTATGAGTAGTGGAGGCTCCCGGAAGAGAATCTTTCGCACCTCACTGCCAGAGCAGCAACCTGTGTGCCAGGTCGAAGGCTATGAACCGCAGGGTGTTCAGCAAAACCTCTTCTTAAATTAAAGCGTAGATGGCAATTGCAAAACTTGCATACGGATAAAATCTACTTTCAATGACATATCAATAACTCATCCAAAAATTTCCACTGCGGTTATAAGCGAAAAGGGGGTTTTTCATTTATCGGTCACATAAATGAAAGCGGGATGTCATCTGAAAAATGAAAAATAATGGGTTAATCAAATGGATTCGCGCGCAAAAAATTTTGGGATGTACGGGAATGGCGGTTACACTTCACCCGCTGATTATTTGACTACAGGAAAGAATGGATTGTGACCAAACTCAAACTTCTGGCATTGGGCATCCTTGCCGCTACCGCAGCGAGCACCGTACAGGCTGAGAGCCAGTGGACTGTTGGCGCGGGTGCTGGCGTGATCAACAGCCCGTACAAGCAGTATGACCGCGACGTTTATCCTGTCCCCGTTGTCACCTATGAAGGCGATAACTTCTGGTTCCGTGGATTGGGCGGCGGCTACTATCTGTGGAACGATACGGCCGATAAGCTCTCCATCATGGCCTATTACGACCCAACGTACTTTAAACCAGGCGACAGCGACAGCAATGCGCTTCGTCAGCTGGACAAGCGCAGAAGCTCACTGATGGCCGGGCTTTCATATGTGCATAACACCCAGTATGGCTTCCTGCGCACGGCGCTGGCGGGCGATACCCTGGACAACAGCAATGGCTTCATCTGGGATCTGGCGTGGCTTTATCGCTATACCAACGGCGCGGTGACCCTGACGCCGGGTATCGGTGTGCAGTACAGCAGCGAGAATTACAATGACTACTACTATGGCGTGTCTAAGGCTGAGTCTCGCCGCAGTGGTCTGAAGAGCTACAGCGCTGATGATGGCTGGGATCCGTACCTGGAACTCACCGCCTCCTATAACTTCCTCGGCGACTGGAACGTGTACGGTACTGGCCGTTATACCCGTCTGAGCGACGAAGTGAAGGACAGCCCGATGGTCGACAAGTCCTGGTCCGGCATCTTCTCCGTGGGTGTGACCTACAAGTTCTGACCAGAACGTGATGTCTTAAAACGGGGCGCTTGCGCCCCGTTTGTTTTTTATGGTGCCTGATAAATATTAGCGCTTCACAATCTTGATCGTCTGGCCTAAGCGGGACGGTTTTTCTTCGCTGGTTTTCTGCGGGGCGGTCACGCACGCGGTTTCCACACACACGAAGGTCTTGTAACCGTCATCCGGGATATCTGCCATGCTGACGGAAAGGGCAGGGCCCGGGTTCCAGCCCACCACGTTGCTATGGTGGTGGTGAACCACGTCAATGCCGCGGTTCAACGCGCTGTCGTGGATGACGCTACAGGCTTCCGGGTGCAGATACACGCGATCGGTACGGTCCGGGAAGCTCTGAACGCCGTCGTCCAGCCTGCCTTCTTTCGCGTTGTCCACTTTGTCGATAAAGGTATCGCCAAGTCCGCTCACCTTAACGGCCTGAATGTCGCCTACGTTGAAATAGGTGTGCAGGGCGGACGTTGTTTCGAATTCGCCGTGCGCTTCCAGTTCTATCTCGCAGGTTTTACCCAGCTTGAAGCGGGCATAGAGGGTGAATTCATGTGGCCACAGGGCGCGCGTTTCATCATTTGCCTGAAGTTCAAAGGTCAACACCGCGCCGTTATCATCTTCGTTGTGGGCTTTCAGCGTCCACTGCTGGTTACGGGCGAAACCGTGAGACGGCAATCCCTGCTGCGCTGACGGACCAAACCATGGCCAGCAGATCGGTACGCCGCCACGGATCGCCGCCCCTTTTTTGAACGAGGTGGCCTCGCTCAGCCACAGGCCTTCTTCTTCGCCTTCTGGTTTCCAGGAGAGCAGGTGGGCGCCATTGAGCGCTACGGAGGCTTTAACGCGCGGATGATCGACGACGATGATATCGGCGCCGTCAATCTGACGGCGGGAGAGCACAGGGGTAAGTTGTTCGACTACCGGAAGTGCAAAAATTTTATTAATCATTAAGCAATCCTCTGTCTAAAAACAATAAAAAAGGCGACCGAAGTCGCCTTTTAGGATCAAGCACTCATCTCAACTTATTTGGAGATGTGAGCGATCAGGTCCAGTACTTTGTTAGAGTAGCCAGTTTCGTTGTCGTACCAGGAAACCAGTTTCACGAAGTTGTCGTTCAGTGCGATACCTGCTTTAGCATCGAACACGGAAGTGCACACTTCGCCGTTGAAATCGGTAGATACAACGTCGTCTTCGGTGTAACCCAGAACGCCTTTCATCGGGCCTTCGGAAGCAGCTTTAATTGCTTTCTTAATTTCTTCGTAAGAAGCAGCTTTTTCCAGACGAACGGTCAGGTCAACAACGGATACGTTAGGAGTTGGAACGCGGAACGCCATACCAGTCAGTTTGCCATTCAGTTCTGGCAGTACTTTACCTACTGCTTTAGCAGCACCGGTAGAAGATGGGATGATGTTCTGAGCCGCGCCACGGCCGCCGCGCCAGTCTTTGTGAGACGGGCCATCAACGGTTTTCTGAGTAGCGGTGGTAGCGTGAACGGTAGTCATCAGACCTTCGATGATGCCGAAGTTGTCGTTGATAACTTTAGCCAGCGGTGCCAGGCAGTTGGTGGTGCAGGATGCGTTGGAAACGATATCCTGGCCAGCGTAAGTTTCGAAGTTTGCACCGCGAACGAACATTGGGGTGTTGTCTTTGGAAGGACCAGTCAGAACAACTTTCTTCGCACCCGCAGTGATGTGTTTACGTGCAGTTTCGTCGGTCAGGAAGATACCGGTAGCTTCAGCTACAACGTCAACACCGATTTCGTTCCATTTCAGGTTAGCTGGGTCTTTCTCAGCAGTAACGCGGATGGTTTTGCCGTTAACAACCAGGTGGCCGTCTTTCACTTCAACGGTGCCGTCGAAACGACCGTGAGTTGAGTCGTACTTCAGCATGTACGCCATGTATTCAGCGTCCAGGAGATCGTTGATACCAACGATTTCGATGTCAGAACGTTTCTGAGCAGCACGGAAAACAATACGGCCGATACGGCCAAAACCGTTGATACCTACTTTGATAGTCATATATTCCACCAGCTATTTGTTAGTGAATAAAAGGTTGCCTGTAAAATTACAAAAACCTTACGCAGCGTCAAGCGGAATCGTGTCAATCATTGCGACAAATCAATCCTGTGACTAACGTTTGTGCGACTGACTCGCCTCACTTTCCCTTTGAGCTAGCAACCACATGGGGGCTGCGCCCGGAATTTTAAAGGCCTCGCAGGATTAAAATGTGAAATTGATCACAATTGCCTGACCGCCTTTTCGCGACACATAAGTTTAGATCAAAAGTGCACGCGCGGGTGTTAATGTTTTGTTAGAATCTGGGTTAAAAGATGTCTGTTTCAACAGCGAGATGTAAGCATATGTCGAACCAACATAACCCCGACGATTTGAAAAAAAACCTTACAGAGATGCAGTTTTACGTAACGCAAAATCACGGCACGGAACCGCCGTTTACCGGGCGTTTGCTGCACAATAAACGGGAAGGCGTCTACCACTGCCTGGTGTGTGATGCACCGCTGTTTAACTCCCAGACTAAGTACGATTCTGGCTGCGGCTGGCCAAGCTTTTACGAGCCTGTCAGCGATGATGCGATCCGCTATCTGACGGACTCCTCGCACGGCATGGTGCGCACCGAAATTCGTTGTGGGAATTGCGACGCCCATCTCGGGCATGTCTTCCCGGATGGCCCGCAGCCGACGGGGGAGCGTTTCTGCGTAAATTCGGCTTCGATGAGCTTTACCGATGACGAAAACGGCGACCAGACCAAGGGTTGAAAAAACGATTCAGCAAATTATTCCTTTGAAAGGGAGAGATCGTGAATATTGATGACATGATTGCAGGCATGACCCCGGAGGTTTATCAGCGCCTGGTGACGGCCGTTGAGCTGGGAAAATGGCCGGACGGTGTGGCGCTCACACCTGAGCAAAAAGAGAACAGCTTGCAGCTGGTGATGCTGTGGCAGGCGCGTCACAATACCAACGCCCAGCACATGACCATCGACACTAACGGTCAGATGGTGATGAAAAGTAAGCGCGAACTGAAAGAAGACTTCGGCATCACGCCGAAGCCGATTGCAACCTTCAAATAAATCTCCTATGTAGGCCGGGTAAGGCGAAGCCGCCACCCGGCACACTACACCTTAGTGCGGGATCCCAAGCGACTCCGCCAGCTGCTTCGCTAACTGGTTGTTGTCATCCGCGCCATACTCCCAGAACATCGCCCCGGCGAGACCTTTCTCCTTGATATAATCGGCTTTAATCGCCACGGAACGCGGGTTCTCATAGGAGATCGCAAACAGCGCCTTCCCGTCGGCGGATTTTACCGACAGCCACGGCACCTTCGCCTGTTCGTCCCAGTGCTCGGTAAAGCGTTTCTGCGGATCGTTTAGCAGTTTGCGGACGATATCGTTGTATTTCACGTAGGTATCTTTGGTCAGGTCATAGCCAAGCGATTTGAACAGGCCCAGTTCCTGCGGCCCGAAGTAGGGCTGGGTGACCGGATTGTTTTGCGCGTCCGGTTTACTCCAGTCGATACCCGGTTCAACGGCGCGCTTCGGTACACGACCGTAAAAACCGATTCCGAGGTTCATTTGCTGCGGCTTAAGGCCGGCGGCCAGATAGTTATTCACCACAAAATCAACGCTGTATTTGTCTGCGGCAGCCACCGTTGGCCAGGCGCTGGAGTCATACAGATTCGCGTTAAAATACTGCGTCCCGTACGCCATGTCGTAGGTCATCAGGTTGATGTAATCGAGCAGGGGGGCAATGGCCTTCACATCCACCCAGCTTTTCGGACTTTCTGCATTTGCGCCCACCGCAATCGTGACCAGTTTTTTCATACCAAACGCGTCACGCATCTCTTTTAACAGCGCGGTGAAATTATCCCTGTCGGCTGGGGTGCTCTCGACCAGTCCCCACGCGCCGTTGACCGGGAACTCCCAGTCGAGATCGATCCCGTCCAGGCCGTATTGACTGACGATCTGCTGCGCGGAGCGAATAAACACCGCGCGGCTCTCTTTGGTAGCCGCTGCGCCAGAAAAACCACGTGCGCCCCAGCCGCCAACGGAAAGCAGCACTTTTAAATTCGGGTTTTGTTTACGAAGCTGAGGAAGTAACGCCAGGTCGGATGCCACCTTGGGTGATAACCAGATTTGATGCAGTTTTGCCGGATCTTTCAGTGCAGGGTTGGTTTCGTCTTTCTCGTTGTTATAGACCAGACCAAACGAGTAGTTGAGGTGTGTGATCTGGCGGACATCGAGTTTATTGATATCGCCACCCGGTCCGGCGGTAACATCGCCACCGCCATTGAAGTAGCCCACGGACATCAGGGGCGCGGCGGAAGCCAGTGACGCGCAAAGCAAGGGTAATGCTGCCAGCAAGGGCAAACGTTTCATATAAGTTCCTCTTTGACTGAATAAAAATAACCACGCCACAGAAAAGGCGTGGCGAAAAAACAGCCTGAAGAGAATACCATCTCCGCTTCGCTTGTGATGCGAGGGAGTTCACTTTATGGGAGATCGGGGAGGGGGTTTTGCCGGGTGGCGCTGATGCTTACCCGGCCTACAAAACCAGAGAAAGTAGGCCGGGTAAGGCGAAGCCGCCACCCGGCTAACAAAGCTTACGCCTGCGTCTCCATCCAGTCAGCCAGCGTATACAGCGTTGCGCCTTCTGCGGCCATATCCATAAACGCCTGGGCGCTGTCATGCGGCTGAATATTCACCCCGCGACAGCCGTCGGTAATGACATTCACGGTATAGCCCAGCTGGAGCGCATCCAGCACGGTGAACTTCACGCAGTAATCCGTCGCCAGGCCCAGCACAATCAGCTCGGTGATCCCATGATGGCGTAACCATGCGTCCAGCGCCGTCTTCTGGCGGTGACCGTTATCGAAGAATGCGCTGTAGCTGTCGATGGTTGGGTTTTCACCTTTGTGGAACACCGCGTCGATGGCCTTCTGGTTCAGCAGCGGATGCAGCTTAGCGCCTTCCGTCTGCTGCACGCAGTGATCGGGCCAGAAGGTTTGCGCCAGTCCGTCCAGTTCGCCCTGGCTGTAAGGCTCAACGTTGTGCTGGCTGGCAAAGCTGCCGTGGTTTGCCGGATGCCAGTCCTGACTCGCCACCACCGCTTCATCACGAGCCTTACACCACTCAATCAGCGAATTCGCGACGTCTACGGTGCTGTCGCCTTCCGCGACGGCCAGCGCACCGCCCGCACAGAAATCATTTTGCAAATCGACCAGTAACAGGGCGCGTTGCTTCATGGGAACTCCTTATTCGTCCGGCGTAAGTTCACCGCGCAGGTTTTGCATCATGGCGCGGCGAATGGAATCAATATCCAGATCCTGACTCAGTAAATAGTGAAGTTTAGTCAGCGTTGCCTCAACGGTCATATCGAAACCACTGATCACGCCAGCGTGCGCCAGGGCGTTGCCGGTGGCGTAGCCGCCCATATTGACCTTTCCGGACATACACTGGGTGAGGTTGACCACCACAATCCCGCGATCGCTCGCCTCCTGAAGCTCTTTCAGGAACTCACCGTTCTGCGGGGCGTTACCCACGCCATAGGAGCGCAGGATCAGCGCCTTCACCGGTTGGCGCAGGAAGTTGCGCACCACGTCGGCGGAAATACCCGGATAAATCGTCACCACGCCAATCGGCTGCGGGGTGATCGGGTGAACGATCAGCTCGCCTGCAGTATTTGGCGCGGGCGGCGTGCCCAGACGACGGATATGGATCCCCGCTTCCAGCAGCGGTTGCAGGTTAGGTGAGGCAAACGCGTCAAAGCCGTCAGCGTGCGCTTTAGTGGTACGGTTCCCGCGGTACAGTCGGTTGTTGAAGAACAGCGTTACCTCGTTGATCGGGTAATTAGCGGCCACGTACAGGGAGTTAAGCAGGTTGATCTGCCCGTCTGAACGCAGTTCCGCCAGCGGGATCTGCGAACCGGTCACGATGACGGGCTTGCCCAGGTTCTCCAGCATGAAGGAGAGCGCCGAGGCGGTGAACGCCATGGTGTCGGTGCCGTGCAGGATCACGAAGCCGTCGTACTGGTCGTAATGGGCTTTAATATCGTCCGCAATATGCTGCCAGTCTTCCGGCGTCATGTCGGAGGAGTCCATCAGCGGCTCATATTCGTGGATGGTAAAGTCCGGCATTTCCGGACGGTGGAATTCAGGCATCAGCGCCAGCTGGCGCTGCAAGTGGCCAGAAACCGGAATATAGCCATTTTCTGAGCGCTGCATACCGATGGTACCGCCGGTATAGGCGACATATATTGATTTCTTCTGCATGGTAATGAGTTCTTGTTCTTCAAAAGAAAAAATCCCCTCTTAACGGGAAGAGGGGACGGTTTTTAACGCACGTTCGCACAGGTCAGGCAAAACGCGTAACGGCTTTGCGGATCGTTGAAAGTCGCGAGCTTATCGCTCTCCGCTTTCATGGCTTTAGCCGCCGTCGCCACCGGCGCCGGCAGATACGCCTGAAGCGCTTCCGGCAGCATGGCGCGGACGGAGCCGGACATGCTGTCCATGACCATATCGAAGAACGTCGGTTCGTCCTGATAATAGTCAACGTGCCACTGCTTGAGCTTCGCCAGTTCCGCCGCTTTCTTCACGGCATCGTCGAAGTCACCCAGGCTGTCTACCAGACCGTTGCTCTTCGCATCCTGGCCGGTCCAGACGTGGCCCTGCGCGATCTGGTCAATCTGGTCTGGCGTCTTTTTACGGGAATCCGCCACCAGCGTGATGAAGCGCTTATAGCCACTCTCAATGCTGAGCTGCATCATCTCGGACACCTCAGGCGGCAGAGATTTAGTCACGGACACATCCGCCAGCGGCGAGGTGGAAACGCCGTCGGTATGAACGCCGAGATAATCCAGGCTGTTCTCTACGGTGTTGATCACGCCGAAGATGCCAATCGAGCCGGTCAGCGTGCTTGGGTTAGCCACAATGTAGTTGGCTGGCGTCGAGATCCAGTACCCCCCTGAAGCCGCCATGCCCCCCATCGAGACCACGACCGGCTTGCCCGCGGCACGCGCGGCGGCCAGCTCAGCACGGATCACCTCGGAGGCGCTGACGCTGCCGCCAGGGCTGTTCACCCGCAGGACAATCGCCTTCACTTTCGGATCCAGACGCGCATCGCGGATCTGCGACGCGGTGGTGTCCCCGCCGACGTTCCCCGGCGTTTCTTCACCGTCCATAATGGCCCCGTTAGCAAACACCACGGCGATGCTGTCACCGCTGTCATCCGGCTTTTTCGCGGCGTAGTCATACATGCTGATGGCGCTGTAGTTCTTGTCCTCTTTACTCCAGCCGAACTGTTTGGTCAGCGCTTTTTCGATTTCAGCGCTGGAACCCAGCCGATCGACCAGTTTGTTATCAAGCGCGTATTTCGCTGTATCGCCGTCCACTTTGCGCAGGCCCTCCAGCACACCGCGCGCGCCCGGGAAGACCTGCTCAGCGGTCATTTGACGGTTAGCGGCAATGGTGCCGAGATAGTTCTGCCACAGCTCGCCAATCCAGCGGCTGTCCGCTTCACGGGCGGCAGGGGACATATCATCACGGATAAACGGCTCCACGGCAGATTTATAGGTCCCGACGCGGAAGACGTGGGTAGTGACCTTCAGCTTGTCGAGCAGCGATTTGTAGTACAGACCATTTGTGGCGAAGCCATGCAGATCGACCGTGCCCTGCGGAGAGAGCCAGATTTTGTTAGCAAAGCTCGCCAGATAATATTGCCCCTGGGTGTAGCTGTCGCCGACGGCAATGACCGGTTTACCGCTGTCGCGGAATTCCCGCAGCGCTTTCCCGATGTACTGCATCGAAGGCTGATCGGCTCCGGCAAAATCTTTCAGATCCAGCACGATACCGGTAATGTTGCGATCGTCTTTGGCCTGACGGATCGTGTCGACGATATCAAACAGGGAGTTTTCCTGCAGGCGGTCTGAAGTCGCGCCGAACAGCTGGCGGCCAATCACGCCCAGACGGTTGCTGGTCGATGGCTTATCAACAATCACCCCGGTGATATCGAGGAGCAGTGCGCCGCGCGTCGAATTCTGCGCCTGGCTGGCGCTGCTGAGATGCATCCAGATACCTGCGCATACCAGGACCAGGAAGATGAAGAAGATATTCATCACCAGGTTGCGGACGAAGTTGAGCAGTCGCCACGTCCATTTAAAGAAACCGGCAAAGATTCGCCAAAGGGTTCGCATGTATTCTCCCTAACCAGAAAAGGACTGTTTCCGTCGCCACAGGACGGTAATGTGCGGTTATCGTAATGACCCAACCGCCACTTGTCAGCAGGAATCGCCTGCCACGCTGTAACAAATTCTGCTGTCGTGTTAATTTTGTGAGTAAATTTCACGAAAGGAGTTAACCAATGGACGCACTTGAACTGCTTGTTAACCGTCGTAGCGCTTCCCGCCTGGCCGACCCGGCCCCCGTCGGCGAGCAGCTGGAAAACATTCTGCGTGCCGGAATGCGTGCGCCGGACCATGGCACATTGCAGCCGTGGCACTTCTTTATTATTGAAGGCGAAGGGCGCGACCGCTTCAGCCAGCTGCTGGAGCAGGGGGCGGTTGCCGCAGGCCAGGATGAGAAGGGGATTGATAAAGCCCGCAACGCGCCGTTCCGTGCGCCGATGATCATCGCGGTAGTCGCAAAATGCCAGGCCGACCATAAAGTGCCGGTCTGGGAGCAGGAGATGTCTGCCGGTTGCGCGGTAATGGCAATGCAGATGGCCGCCGTCGCGCAGGGCTTTAACGGCATCTGGCGTACCGGGCCGCTGACCGAGAGCGCCGCCGTGCGGGAAGGCTTCTCCTGCGGTGAACACGATAAAATTGTCGGCTTCCTCTATCTCGGCACCCCGCAGCTTAAAGCCTCCAGCACCATTAGCGTGCCGGACACCACGCCTTTCGTCAGCCGTTTTTAATTACACGCGCTAAACTGTCTGGATTCTGAGCATCCGCCGCAGAATTCAGACAGTCATACTTACCTCTTTATGGAATGAGCGCTACCATAGCGCGATTGAGATGACAGGAGACGTCCATGAGCGAGCAAACCATTCGTTTAACGCAATACAGCCACGGAGCCGGTTGCGGTTGTAAAATTTCCCCGAAAGTGCTGGAGACCATCCTGCACAGTGAACAGGCGAAGTTTGTCGACCCGAACCTGCTTGTCGGTAACGAAACGCGTGACGATGCAGCGGTTTATGACTTAGGTAACGGCACCAGCATTATCAGCACCACTGACTTCTTTATGCCGATTGTCGACAACCCGTTCGACTTCGGACGCATTGCGGCCACCAACGCCATCAGCGATATCTTCGCGATGGGCGGTAAGCCGATTATGGCGATCGCCATTCTGGGCTGGCCGATTAACACCCTCCCGCCGGAGATTGCCCGCGATGTCATCGAAGGCGGACGCTTTGCCTGCCAGCAGGCGGGTATTGCCCTGGCCGGTGGTCACTCTATCGATGCGCCGGAGCCGATCTTCGGCCTGGCCGTCACCGGCGTGGTGCCGACCGAACGCGTGAAGCGCAACAGCACCGCGCAGGCGGGCTGCAAGCTGTTCCTCACCAAGCCGCTGGGCATTGGCGTACTGACAACCGCCGAGAAAAAATCCCTGCTGAAGCCCGAGCATATTGGTCTGGCAACGGCAGTGATGTGCCAGATGAACCTTGCCGGTGCGGCATTCGCCAGTATCGACGGCGTGAAGGCCATGACCGACGTGACCGGCTTTGGTCTGCTGGGACACCTCTCTGAAGTCTGTCAGGGCGCGGGCGTGCAGGCGCAGGTCTGGTATCAGGATGTGCCGAAGCTGCCGGGCGTGGAAGAGTACATTGCTCAGGGCGCCGTTCCGGGCGGGACGCAGCGCAACTTCGCCAGCTACGGCCATTTAATGGGCGAAATGCCGGAAGCGTGGCGCAATCTGCTGTGCGATCCGCAAACCTCCGGCGGCCTGCTGCTGGCGGTGACGCCGGAAGCAGAAGCTGACGTTCAGGCAACGGCGGCCGAGTTTGGCATCACCCTGACGGCCATTGGCGAGCTGGTGACCGCCCGCGGTGGCCGCCCGATGATTGAGATCCGTTAATTCGATGCGGTTGTTTATTGCCGAAAAGCCGAGTCTGGCGCGAGCCATCGCCGACGTGCTGCCCAAGCCGCATCGCAAAGGTGATGGCTTTATCGAATGCGGTAACGGGCAGGTGGTCACCTGGTGTATCGGTCACCTGCTTGAACAGGCGCAGCCGGATGTCTACGACAGCCGCTACGCCCGCTGGAACCTCAACGATCTGCCGATCGTGCCGGAAAAGTGGCGTCTGCAACCGCGTCCTTCCGTCACCAAACAGCTCAACGTCATTAAGCGCTTCCTGCATGAGGCGACGGAAGTGGTCCACGCGGGTGACCCGGACAGGGAAGGGCAACTGCTTGTCGACGAAGTGCTCGACTACCTGGAGCTGGCACCGGAAAAGCGCCAGCAGGTGCAGCGCTGTTTAATTAACGACCTCAACCCGCAGGCGGTGGAGCGCGCGATTTCGCGCCTGCGCGCCAACAGCGAATTTATTCCCCTGTGTGTCTCCGCGCTGGCGCGTGCGCGTGCCGACTGGCTGTACGGGATCAACATGACCCGCGCCTACACCATCCTGGGACGCAATGCGGGCTATCAGGGCGTACTCTCTGTTGGGCGTGTTCAAACCCCGGTGCTGGGGCTGGTGGTGCGTCGCGATGAAGAGATCGAAAATTTCGTCGCCAAAGACTTCTTCGAAGTCAAAGCGCATATCGTCACGCCGAAAGACGAACGCTTTACCGCCGTCTGGCAGCCGAGCGATGCCTGTGAGTCATATCAGGACGAAGAGGGGCGGCTGCTGCATCGTCCGCTGGCGGAGCACGTGGTTAACCGCATTACCGGCCAGCCCGCGATCGTTACCAGCTATAACGACAAACGGGAATCAGAGCCCGCACCGCTGCCGTTCTCCCTTTCGGCGTTGCAGATCGAGGCCGCGAAAAAGTTTGGCCTGAGCGCGCAGAACGTGCTCGATATCTGCCAGAAGCTCTATGAAACCCACAAGCTGATCACCTATCCGCGTTCGGACAGCCGCTATCTGCCGGAGGAACACTTCGCCGGACGCCACTCGGTGATGAATGCCATTGGTGTCCATGCGCCGGATCTGTTGCCGCAACCGGCGGTAAACCCGGATACCCATAACCGCTGCTGGGACGATAAAAAAGTCGATGCCCACCACGCGATAATCCCGACGGCGCGCACCAGCAACGTCAACCTGACCGACAACGAAGCAAAGGTCTATAACCTGATCGCGCGTCAGTATCTGATGCAGTTCTGCCCGGACGCGGTTTTCCGCAAGTGCGTTATTGAGCTGGAAATTGCCAAAGGCAAATTTATCGGCAAAGCGCGTTTCCTCGCGGAAGCGGGCTGGCGCACGCTGCTCGGCAACAAAGAGCGTGACGAAGAGAACGACGGCACGCCGCTGCCGGTCGTAGCCAAAGGCGATGAACTGCTGTGCGAAAAAGGCGAAGTGGTTGAACGTCAGACCCAGCCGCCGCGCCACTTCACCGATGCGACGCTGCTTTCGGCCATGACCGGGATCGCCCGTTTTGTGCAGGATAAAGATCTAAAGAAGATCCTCCGCGCCACCGACGGTCTGGGTACGGAAGCAACCCGCGCGGGGATTATCGAGTTGCTGTTTAAGCGTGGTTTTCTCGAGAAAAAAGGGCGCTATATCCATTCGACAGAGCCGGGCCGGGCACTGATTCACTCCTTGCCAGAGCTGGCCGCCAGACCGGACATGACCGCGCACTGGGAGTCGGTGCTGACGCAGATCAGCGAAAAGCAGTGCCGTTACCAGGACTTTATGCAGCCGCTGGTGGGGACGCTTTATCAGTTGATTGATCAGGCGCGCAGCACGCCAGTGAAGCGATTCCGGGGGATGGTTGCCCCGGGTGGCGGGGCGAAGAAACCGTTCAAAAAGAAAAAAAGCGCAGCCAAAAATACCACCGCTTAAACCGTAGGCCGGGTAAGGCGAAGCCGCCACCCGGCAAAAAGCAGCTCTGCGGCCTGAAAAAAGCCCGGTGGCGATAACGCTTACCGGGCCTGCAAGGGCGAGAATGCAGCGAAACTAAATCACACCCTGCCCGATCATCGCATCGGCCACCTTCACGAACCCGGCGATGTTGGCGCCGCGCACGTAGTTGGTCTGTGAAGCCTCACCGCCGTACTCCACGCAGGCATGGTGAATATCAAGCATAATGTGGTGCAGACGGGCATCCACTTTCTCCGCCTTCCAGCCCATTCTCGCGGCGTTTTGTGCCATTTCCAGACCGGATGTTGCCACCCCGCCCGCGTTCGCCGCCTTGCCTGGCGCAAAGAGTACGCCCGCGTCCAGGAACAGATCGGTCGCTTCAATGGTGGTGGGCATATTTGCCCCTTCCGCTACCGCCTTCACGCCATTGCTAATCAGCGTCCGGGCGGCATCCACGTCCAGCTCGTTTTGCGTCGCGCACGGCAGGGCGATATCCACCGGCACACCCCACGGCTGTTTACCTTCCAGATAGGTCAGGCCAAACTCTCGGGCATAATCCGCCACGCGGCCGTCACGGCTGGCTTTGATTTCGCACAGACGCGCCAGTTTTTCTGCTGTGAAGCCAGCTTCATCCACCACGGTGCCGCTGGAGTCGGAGGCGGTCACTACGCGCGCGCCAAACGCCATCGCTTTCTCGATAGCGTACTGCGCCACGTTGCCGGAGCCGGAGACCGCCACGCGCATCCCCTCGAAGCTCAGCCCGTGACGCTTAAGCATCGCTTCAGTGAAATAGACCAGACCGTAACCCGTCGCTTCCGGACGAATCAGGCTGCCGCCAAACGACAGACCTTTGCCGGTAAAGACGCAGGCGCTGTTGTTGGAGAGCTTTTTCATCATCCCGGCCATAAAGCCCACTTCACGACCACCCACGCCGATATCCCCGGCAGGAACGTCGGTGTCCGGCCCAAGGTGGCGATAGAGCTCAGTGACCAGCGCCTGGCAGAAGCGCATCACTTCGCCTTCGCTCTTGCCTTTCGGATCGAAATCACTCCCGCCTTTACCGCCGCCCATCGGCAGGGTAGTGAGCGCATTTTTAAAGGTCTGCTCGAAGCCGAGGAATTTCAGAATCGACAGGTTCACCGAGGGATGGAAGCGCATCCCGCCCTTAAACGGCCCAATGGAGGAGTTAAACTGCACGCGCCACGCGCGGTTGACCTGTACCTGATTGCGATCGTCCACCCACGCCACGCGGAACTGGATGACGCGCTCTGGCTCCACCAGACGTTCAAGCAGCGCCATCTGGCGGTAGCGCGGATTTTCCTCAAGGAAGGGCCACAGGGTGGTCATGACTTCACGAACGGCCTGGGCAAACTCGCTTTGGTGCGGGTCGCGCTGCTGTACATGGGCAAGAAAGCTTTCCAGAGAGCGTGTCTGATCCATAGATATAAGAACCTCTTATAATAATTTGTGCGTGTGGCGGAGATGTTTTGTGTCGTTTTTTTGACTATACCACCCGCACCGCTTTGAGAGGCAAGCAGAAATTTAGGCCGAAAGGGAAATTAATGACAAGCCGCGCGTCATAACCAAAAGCGATGACGAGATAAATTAAAGATCCCGTCAGGATCTACCGTTATAGATATAAACGATGCAAAGGAAATTAAGTCTATGAACCGTTTCGCAATGGCCGCGTTATGTTTGATGGTGTCCGCCGGGGCACAGGCTGATCGCATTCGCCCGGATGTCGAAGTTAACGTGCCGCCAGAGGTTTTTAGCGCTGGCGGACAGCGTGCGCAGCCGTGTAATCAGTGCTGTATCTATCAGGATCAAAACTATTCCGAAGGCGCAGTGGTCAGGGCGGATGGCGTGCTGTTGCAGTGCCAGCGTGATGAACGCACCCTCAGTACAAACCCGCTGGTCTGGCGTCGCGTAAAAGAATAAACGCTTCCAGCAGCGGTATATCCGCCGGGGCTAAATCATACGTGAACGCGTCTTCTGGCGTGCACCACACCAGCGACGAGTGATAATGCGCCTTCAGCTCACCGCTAAATTCAGGCACATGCCAGGCGTGGAGGTGAATCAGCCGCTGCGACACCTCTCGCTGGTGGCTTGCCACATACCGCGCGGGCACGGCTTCAATGCCGAGCTCTTCGTGCAGTTCGCGGATCAGCGCTTCCTGCTGGGTCTCACCGGCTTCAACCTTTCCGCCCGCAAATTCCCACATTCCTGGCTGATCGGCATGTTCGGGACGCTGCGCCAGCAAAATTTTGCCCTCTTTTTCGAGGATGGCCGCAACCACATCGAGTGTTTTCAGCATGTTCGTCAATAATTAATAGCGAAAAACGACATATTATCGTGCCCTGCCAAAGAGTCCAGTCATCAGGAGAATCAGGTGAAAGAGACAGCCGCCTGGGTTGCGCCCATGGAAACCCTTCCCGTCAGCCTCAAGCCCATTGCTGCCATGCAGAAAAAACACTTCGGCGCGGTGCTGAACCCCACGCGCTGGTGGGGGCGTATGCCGCGTCTTTTCTGGCTGGTAGCGCTATTTGTCGGCTATCTGGAGCGGCGCAAGGCGCGTTTGACGCCGGTTCTGCGTTCGTTACTAATGACGCGGGTCTCGCAGATCTGCCACTGCGCATTTTGTATTGATGCCAACAGCCTGCGTCTGGCCGAGCGGAGCGGGGCGCTGGATAAAGTGCAGGCCGTCAACGACTGGCAAAATTCCACCCTGTTCAGCGAAGAGGAGCGCGCGGCGCTGGCCTATGCGGAAGCGGTCACCGCCACGCCGCCTCAGGTGGATGAAAATATCAAAAACCAGCTGAAGCGCCACTTTAGCGAAGAGACTATCACCGAAATGACGGCTCTGATTGCCTTTCAGAACCTTTCCGCCCGCTTTAACGCCGCGCTGGATATCCCGGCTCAGGGCCTGTGTGCCACGTTTAAAGGTAAACCGCATGCTGGATAAACATCTGCATCCACGGCTGAAGCCCGGGTTAAATCAGCTGGCCGCCGCGCTGGATAAACCGTTTATTACGCCTGATGGGTTAACGCTCGCCGGGTTTGCGATTGGCGTACTGGCGTTACCGTTTCTGGCGCTGGGCTGGTATCTGCCAGCGCTGGTCGCCATTGTGCTGAACCGGCTGCTGGATGGTCTGGACGGTGCGCTGGCGCGTCGCCGTGGCCTGACGGACGCGGGAGGATTTCTTGATATCGCCCTCGACTTCCTGTTTTACGCGCTGGTACCGTTTGGCTTCGCGCTGGCCGCTCCGGCTGACAATGCGATTGCCGCCGCCTGGCTGCTGTTCGCGTTTATGGGGACGGGCAGCAGTTTCCTGGCCTTTGCCGCGCTGGCGGGGAAGCATAATATCGACAACCCCGGCTACGCGCACAAGTCGCTTTATTACATTGGAGGATTAACGGAAGGAACGGAGACCATCGCGCTGTTTGTGCTGTGCTGC
Organism: Enterobacter cloacae complex sp. IR5428; assembly: GCF_049238585.1. Taxonomy (NCBI): domain Bacteria; kingdom Pseudomonadati; phylum Pseudomonadota; class Gammaproteobacteria; order Enterobacterales; family Enterobacteriaceae; genus Enterobacter; species Enterobacter cloacae complex sp. IR5428. Next base: position 160,732 of record NZ_JBMKHV010000006.1, read on the forward strand.
CTGTTTCCGGCACACTTCACGCTGTTTGCCTGGGCGTTTGGCGCGTTGTGCTGGCTGACCACCACAACGCGCATCTGGAGCGGTTACGTGACGCTGAAGTCACTCCCCCGCTAGCGTGTACTCTCCGGTCCACGCTCCCCGGTGGAGACCGGGTTCTGCGGATGGCTGCTCCATTCGTACCAGCCGCCGTCGTAGACGGCAACGTTTTGCCAGCCCATGGCGCGGGCGTACATGAAGGCTTCAGACGCGCGCCAGCCGGTGCCGCAGTAGAACGCAACGTGCTGCTCCGGCAGGATATTCCACGTCTTCCACATGGCGGCAATATCATCGGCGCTACGCATGGTGCCATCCGGATTGTGGAAATCTTCCATGTGGGTCGCGTCGCTACCCGCATGGCCCCAGCGCGCACCGGCAATGTCACCTTTTGGCTTGATATAACTGTAGCCGCTGGTTTCACCGATAAACTCTGGCCAGGAACGAATGCTCACCAGTGAGGCGTCCTGACGGTGCAGCATTCCCCGGGCCTGTTCCATATCCACCATCAGCCGGGGCTGGCCCGGGATCGGCGCGCCAAAATCAGGGGCTGGCTTCACGTTCTCAGGTGTTCCGCGCTCAACGGGCAGGCTGGCGTCTGACCATGCCTTCCAGCCGCCGTCCAGAATACGCACATCCTTCACGCCCGCGTAGAGCATGATCTGCGCCACGCGCGCGGCGGCATATACGTCGCGACCGTACAGAATGACGGTGGTATCGTGACGGATCCCGTGCTTCGCCAGCATCGCTTTCAACTTTTCGTCAGCGACCTTATTCCACAGCGGTTCGCTTTCCACTTCATTGGTGTCGATGTAGCCCGCGCCGGGAATGTGGCTCAGGAGATAAAGCTTCGGCGCACCCCAGCCAGCCTCGATCACCTTCCACTCTCCGGCTGGTGCGGCGGTAACGGGTTTGCCCTGCTGCAACAGGTGGATCCACTGCGGATAAACCAGCTGTTCAAAATGTGCCAGACGTTGCAAACGGTCGGATTGTTGCAGGGCATCGCTCAGGATGGAAACGTGGGTAAAACCCGCTTTTTCCAGCCGCGTTTTGACGGTCTTGTTGTCATCATCGTTGCCATAGAGCGCAACCGGCATGTCGGGCGTAATCCGATGCTGTTTTGCCCAGCCGCTGAGCTGTTCATCGCTCATTGCCCCAAGCCAGCCTGCAGAGAGATTAAGCGCGGCGGGTTCATGCCCGGACGTTCCGCGCAGCGTCTGCGGCCAGCCGTTAAAGAACGCACTGACGCGCGTATCAATTACCGCGCCGTTTTGCGCCTGGAGCTGGTCCAGCGTGAGGGAGTGGGGCATATCAGCCGCCATGGAGGAGAGTGAGGCGAGGCCGCAGATCAGAGCTAGCGCGGTCAGTTGAGAAACACGTTTCATCGAAAAACCTGACGTCATTAAAAGAGGGTGGCATTGTCGTCTCTCCTGAAGCCAAAAACATTGCGTTAGCACATTATTGCCAGCGAGAAATCTCAAACACCTCTCCGCCGGGCGGGATATCTTCCTCATCATGCGTGACCAGCACCACCGGGATCTTGCGCTGGCGAGTGGTTTCGAATACCCACGCCCGGAATGAGGCGCGGAGCGTTTTATCCAGTCGGCTGAACGGTTCGTCGAGCAGCAATGCCTGCGGCTGGGCGAGAAGGGCGCGCAGCAGGCTGACCCGGGCGCGCTCGCCGCCGGAAAGGGTCGCCGGATCGCTGACATAGTGGTTTGCCAGCCCGGCAGATTCAAGAGCCTGCTCTACCGCGTCGCGCCGCGCGCGTCCGGCAATGTGCGCCGGCAACGCCAGCATCAGGTTTTGCCCCACGCTGAAGGCGTCAAACAGCAGGGCGTCCTGAAACAGAATGCCGATCCCGCGCGTTTCCACGGGGAGCATATCGCAGCGACGATCGTTCAGCCACAGCTCGCCGTGCGCCTTAAAATCAGTGGATAGCGCCCCCACCATCCAGGCGAAAAGGGTCGATTTCCCGCTCCCGGAGGGTCCCATCAGCGTGAGAATCTCCCCTGCCGGGACGCGGAAGTTGACCTCACGTAAGAGTGGCGCAATGGTGAGATTTTTCACGTTCAGCATTAACGTAATCCTTGTCTGTGACGGCCCACGAGCCGGGCGAGCAGCGCGGCAAGGGCAAATACGCTGCTGGTTAACAGCAACAGACCCAGCGCCCGGCTGGCGAGGATCGGAACGCTGCCGCCGCTGCTGAGGGCGACCGCCTCCGTCGTCAGAGTAGTAAAACGACCCGCTCCCAGCCAGAGGGTGGGCATGTACTGGGCCATGCTCACGGAAAAGCCGGTGGCAAAGGCCAGCAGGGCCGGACGAACCATCAGGGGACATTTCACTAACCAGAAAATTTTCGCCTGTCGCCAGCCCAGCGTTCTGGCGGTGAGGATAAGCCGGGGATCGAGCCTGCGCCAGGCCGGTTGCAGCACCAGGAGCATCCACGGGAGAACCCAGAGCATATGGCTCCAGAGCACCGCAGCGTACTGGCCGTCGATGCCCAGCCACAGCGCCACGGCATACTGCCCGGACACGAGGGGCAGCGCCGGGAGGGCAAGCGGCAGCCAGATCCACACCGCGCCGCGCTGGGGTCCCCACTCAAGCCAGATCATGAGGATGGCCAGCGCTGTCAGGCTGGACAGCAGTCCCAGTGAAAGGCTGTCGCTGACGGGGCCGGTGTCGCCCCGGCGTGCCAGCATCAGCAGAACCAGCGCACAGAGCACGCCGCACAACGGCAGTAACCCGCCCAGCGTCCGTGCGGGCAGCGCCGTATGCGAAGCGCGACGTACCCCGGAGGGGTCAGGCTGGGCGCGCCGCCATGCCGTCCAGAGGCTGTATCCCACCGCGGCAAGTGCGGCCAGCAGCAGGAGCAACACCAGACATAGCAACGTTCCTTTTGCCTGCTGCTGCGCATCGCCCTGGGTCAGCCACTGCCAGGCCAGCACCGCCAGCGTAGGTGGGTTGCCCGGCCCGAGCACGATCGCCACATCCACTACGGAAAGCGACCAGGCGAGCACCGCCAGCATCACGGCGCCCAGCGCGGGGGCGATAGCCGGGAGGACGAGCCAGTTAAGCGCCTGCATTCGTCCGTAGCCGAAGGTATGCAGGACAATTTTCTGCTGTGCGAGGCGCTTTTCAGGCAGCGCGGCGTAGATTGCCCACAGAACGAACGCGCTCTCTTTGACCGCAAGCGTCAGGCCAAGCCCGATACCGTAGCGGTCAAGCTGCGGCGAACAGACTGTACAGATCCGGTAAAACTGACCGCCTTCCGCAAACAACAGCAGCGCGCTGGTGGCGAAGGCGACGTGCGGCACGGCTAACAGCCACGGCAGACGGGTGCTCAGGCGCTGCCAGCCATCACCCGGCCAAAGAAGCGCAAGCAGGCTCAGGGCGATAAACAGTGAACCCAGCGTCGCGATGAGGGTTGACACCAGCGTAGCGGCCAGCGCCTGCGGCAGCTGCGGGTCGGCAAACAGCGCCGCCCAGTTACTGAGAGAAAACGCCGGGGCCAGCAGCATGCCGCTGGCGGGAAGCAGTGGCAGATAGATGACCGCCATTGCCGCCCAGACCAGCCCGCTTAGCGGGTTCCGTAGCGGCGAAGCCATTCCTGCTCCAGGGCGTTAACCCAGGCGGCGTGCGGTTCGGGAAGCACATCAGGCGTGCCTGAAGGGGTAAAGGCATGAAGCTGTTTTGCCGCTTTCGCAGGTAGTTTGGCACCATCCAGCACGCTCGGGTCACCCCAGACGGCAGGATCGGCTTTGCGGATCTGCGCCTGCGGTGACAACAGGAAATTTGCCACCACTTTCGCCCCTGCGCTCGCACTGGCATTTGCCGGGATAGCGACAAAATGGACGTTGCCGATCATGCCTTTGAGAAAGCCGAAACTGTAGCTGTCGGCAGGCAGTTCACCGCTCGTCACCTTTTGCATCGCATGGGCGGGGTTAAAGGTGAGCGACAGGTTCAGGCTGCCGCTGGCCAGCAGCGTATCCATGCGCGCAGGCGATGGCGGAAAATCGTTCCCTTCGCGCCACAGCAGGGGATGCAGCGTATCAAGATAGTTCCACAGCGGCGCGGTGATCTCTGCAAAGGTGCCGTCCGGCGCGTTTTTTAACGCCTCCGGATGGGCGGTCAATGCCAGCAGAAGCTGTTCAAGAAACGCCGTGCCGGTAAAATCCGGCGGTCGCGGATAGCTCACCTTGCCAGGGTGCTGCTGAGCGTAAGCCAGCAGCGCGTGGGGATCTGCCGGAGGCGTCGGCATACTCGCTTTACGGGCGATGAAGGTTAACTGCGCGCCGCCCCATGGGGATTCCGCCCCATCGGTCGGGATGGCAAAATCTTCCGTGACCGGTTTACGGGTATCGACGTAACGCCAGTTGGGCAGGGTTTGCGCCCAGCCGGTGAGCAGCAGGTTTGCCTCCTTCAGCGTGCGGAAGTTTTCCCCGTTTACCCAGAGTAGATCCACCGACCCGTTACTGCTACGTCCTGCGGCCTGTTCCGTCTGGATCCGCTTCACCGCATCGGCGGCATCGGCCAGATGAACGATCTTCAGGTTAATGGCATAGTGCGTTTTCATCTCGCCGCTCACCCAGTCGAGGTAGCGGTTAACGGCCTCGTCACCGCCCCAGGCGTTAAACCAGACGGTCTGCCCGGTGGCCTGTTGCTGAATGGATTGCCAGCTTTCTGCGGCGAAGGCAGAGGTTGCCAGCAGCAGACTCGTCAGAAACGCGCAAAAACGCACCCGGCGCATAATGCCTCACTTTTTAATCGAAGGGATGTAACGGGAAAACAGCCAGCGAGTGACCAGCGGTAATAACCCTAATAGTGTAAAGGCGAACAGCAGTCCCGGCGACACAATATCGCGCAGCGTGGTGAGTTTTCCCAGCTCGCGTCCGGCGTTCAGATAAATGACGGTGGCAGGTAGCATCGCAAGCTGGCTGACCCACCAGTAGTGACGCACCTGGATACGTGTTAGCCCCATCAGCAAATTGACCAGAAAGAACGGAAACAACGGCATCAGGCGCAGGGCAAAAAGGTAGCGCGCGCCATCGCGAACCATCCCCACATCGATCGTGTTCATCTGTGCGGCAAAGCGCCGTTGCACCCAGTCACGCAGCAGATAACGGCTGACGAGCATGGCAAGCGTGGCGCCGAGCGTCGAGGCCAATGACACCAACAGCATCGCCTCCCACAGGCTGAAAATCGCCCCGCCGAGCAGCGTCAGAAGCGCGGCCCCGGGTATCGACAGCGCAGAGACCAGAACGTAAACCGCAAAATAGATCAGCGCGCTCTGAAGGGGCGCCTGCTCCACACGATCGAGCAACGTTTGCTGGTGTATTTTTAGCGTGTCGAGGGAGAGCATGCCCGGAGGAAGCAAAACAACGATTAAAAGAAATGCGCCCAGAAGGGCGCACAGGAGACTGATTTTTTTTATATTCACTGAGGATTACAGCTTGAACGTTGCCCATACCGGCGCATGGTCGGACGGTTTTTCCATGCTGCGAATATCATAGTCGATACCGGTTTCGATGCAGCGTTCGGCCAGGGGGGCGCTCGCCAGCAGCAGATCAATACGCAGGCCCCGGTTGTCATCGAAGCCTTTAGAGCGGTAGTCAAACCACGAGAAGCGATCCTGCGTCTCCGGGTTAGCGGTGCGGAAGGTATCCACCAGCCCCCAGTCAAGCAAGCGCTGCATCCACTCGCGCTCTTCCGGCAGGAAGGAACATTTCCCGGTGCGCAGCCAGCGCTTGCGGCTGTCTTCGCCAATGCCAATGTCCAGATCAGTCGGGCTGATATTCACATCCCCCATGATCAGCACCGGATTATCTTTGTTGAGTTCGGTCGTAAGGTAGTTTTGCAGATCCTGATAAAATTTGGCTTTGGCCGGGAATTTGGTCGGGTGGTCGCGGCTTTCACCCTGCGGGAAGTAACCATTAATCACAGTGATGTTACCCAGCGGGGAAGGCAGCTCAGCCATGATGAGACGACGCTGTGCTTCTTCACCGTCACCCGGGAAGCCACGACGCACCGACACCGGCGTATCTTTGGTCAGCAGCGCAACGCCGTAGTGGCCTTTCTGACCGTGGTAAAAAACGTTATAGCCCAGCTTCGCTACCTCTTCGAGCGGGAACATATCGTCGTGAACTTTTGTCTCCTGCAAGCCGATCACATCTGGCTGATGTTGCTCAACAATCGCTTCGAGCTGGTGAGGGCGGGCACGCAGGCCGTTGATATTAAAAGAGACAAATTTCATAGTCGCTGCCAATGCAAGGTGAATAGTGCAAGGATGGTAGCAGAATTTACGTCGTCTGTTATCCGCTTCGCCCAATTACTGCGACAGATAATGCCGACGGTGCAATATTTGCACCATTTCGACGCGTTTTGCCCTCGAACAGGGCGTAAAGGACCGATAAATTTCGCGAGCGATCACAATTCCAGAATTATATTTGGCATGTGCATACTCTTTCTTGTTTTCGTGCGGCAAAGCGCCGCTTGCTGTAAAAATATTCACTATTTATGCATTAACAGTGAATAACTCCATATTGTAACTCATTGATATTCTGTTACCCAAATCCGTTTATGCATTTTTATCGCTGGCTGGCACGAACGCTGCAATCTACATTCACAGTGCAAACACTCAATTATTTAACATTTAAACAACCTTTTATTTACCGGATGAGGTCGCTATGTCTCTGTCAGTTACGCGTGAAAAATTTGATGAATGGATGATGCCGGTATACGCTCCGGCGGCTTTTATTCCGGTACGTGGGGAAGGCTCTCGCCTGTGGGATCAGCAGGGCAAAGAGTATATCGACTTTGCGGGTGGGATTGCGGTGAATGCGCTGGGGCATGCAAACCCGGCGCTGCGGCAGGCGCTGAATGATCAGGCGGCGAAATTCTGGCATACCGGCAACGGTTATACCAACGAACCGGCGTTGCGTCTGGCGAAGAAGCTGATCGACGCCACTTTCGCAGAAAAAGTCTTTTTCTGTAACTCCGGCGCGGAAGCGAACGAAGCGGCGCTGAAGCTGGCGCGCAAATATGCGCACGATAAATTCGGCCCGCACAAGAGCGGCATCGTAGCCTTTAAAAATGCCTTCCATGGCCGCACGCTGTTTACCGTCAGTGCGGGTGGTCAGCCCTCATATTCTCAGGATTTTGCGCCGCTGCCGCCGGATATCCGTCATGCGGCGTATAACGATTTACACTCTGCCAGCGAGCTGATTGACGACACCACCTGTGCGGTGATTGTCGAGCCCATGCAAGGGGAAGGCGGCGTCATGCCCGCCCAGAAAGCGTTCCTGCAAGGGCTGCGCGAGCTGTGCGATCGGCATAACGCGGTCCTGATTTTTGACGAAGTCCAGACCGGCGTGGGCCGTACGGGTGAGCTGTACGCCTACATGCACTATGGCGTGACCCCGGATGTGCTCTCAACAGCTAAAGCGCTCGGCGGCGGCTTCCCGGTGGGGGCGATGCTGACCACCGATACATTCGCCAGCGTGATGACCGTGGGCACCCATGGCACCACTTACGGCGGTAACCCGCTGGCAACCGCTGTCGCCGGACAGGTGCTGGATATCATCAACACTCCTGAGGTGCTTAGCGGCGTGAAGCAGCGTCACCAGTGGTTTGTTGAGCGTCTTACCGCCATCAATAACCAGACCGGCATGTTCAAAGAGATCCGCGGTCTGGGGCTGTTGATAGGTTGTGAGCTTGCCCCTGAGTTTGCTGGCAAAGCGAAGCTGATTTCACAGGAAGCGGCAAAGCAGGGCGTGATGGTGTTGATTGCCGGCGCTAACGTGGTGCGGTTTGCCCCTGCGCTGATCGTCAGTGAGGAAGAGGTCAGAACCGGGTTAGATCGTTTTGCGCTGGCCTGCGAACAGGTGAAGTCCGGGGTGTCATCATGATGGTCATCCGTCCCGTTGCGCACGGCGATCTCGCCGGGCTTATGCAGCTTGCCGGTAAGACAGGGGGCGGGCTGACCTCGCTGCCTGCCGATGAAAAAACGCTGTCGGCGCGCATTGAGCGCGCCCTGCAAACCTGGCAGGGGACGTTGCCAAAAAGCGAACAGGGCTATGTGTTCGTGCTGGAAGAGACCGACACGGGAACCGTGGCGGGGATTTGCGCCATCGAGGTGGCTGTCGGGCTCAACGATCCGTGGTACAACTACCGCGTCGGCACGATGGTCCACGCCTCGAAAGAGCTGAACGTCTACAACGCGCTGCCGACGCTCTTTCTCTGTAATGACCATACCGGCGCCAGCGAACTCTGCACCCTGTTTCTCGATCCGGACTGGCGCAAAGAGGGTAACGGTTATCTGCTCTCCAAATCGCGCTTCATGTTTATGGCCGCCTTTCGCGACCGCTTCAACGAAAAAGTGGTCGCGGAGATGCGCGGCGTAATTGATGAGACGGGCTACTCGCCGTTCTGGGAGAGCCTGGGCGAACGCTTCTTCTCCATGGAATTCAGCCGGGCGGATTACCTGTGCGGTACCGGTCAGAAGGCGTTTATCGCCGAGTTAATGCCGAAGCATCCTATTTATACCCATTTCTTAACGCCGGAAGCGCAGGCGGTGATCGGCGAAGTTCACCCGCAAACCGCCCCGGCCCGTGCAGTGCTGGAGAAAGAGGGTTTTCGCTACCGTAATTACGTCGACATCTTTGACGGCGGTCCGACGCTGGAATGCGATATTGACCGCGTACGCGCCATCCGAAAAAGCCGCCTGGTTGAGGTTTCAGAAGGCCAGCCCGCGCCGGGCGAGTGGCCAGCCTGCCTGGTCTCGAACGAGAATTACGCCAACTTCCGCGCCATGCTGGTGCAAACCAACCCAACATGCGAGCGTCTGGTACTGACGGCTGCGCAACTGGATGCCCTGAAATGTAACGCTGGCGACACGGTTCGCCTGGTGCGGCTCTGCCCTGAGGAGAAAACAGCATGACTCTATGGATTAACGGTGACTGGGTAACGGGCGAAGGTGATGCGCGGACAAAAACTAACCCGGTCGGCCAGGAGGTGCTCTGGTCGGGGAGCGACGCCAGCGGCGGGCAGGTTGAGCAGGCCTGCCAGGCTGCACGCCGCGCGTTTCCGGCATGGGCGAAACGGCCATTCTCCGAGCGCCAGGCGCTGGTTGAGAAATTTGCTGCGCTGCTGGAGGCCAATAAAGTCGAGCTGACCCGCATCATTGCCTGCGAAACCAGCAAGCCGCGCTGGGAGGCAACAACCGAAGTGACGGCGATGATCAATAAAATCGGTATATCGGTGAAGGCGTACCATGCCCGCACCGGTGAGCAGCATACCGGGATGCCGGACGGCGCCGCCACGCTGCGCCACCGTCCGCACGGGGTGTTGGCGGTGTTTGGCCCGTACAACTTCCCCGGGCATCTGCCGAACGGGCATATTGTGCCTGCGCTGCTGGCGGGAAATACCGTTATCTTCAAGCCGAGTGAGTTAACCCCCTTAACCGGAGAAGCGGTGGTAAAACTCTGGGAGCAGGCAGGGCTGCCGCCGGGCGTGCTGAATCTGGTGCAGGGCGGGCGTGAAACCGGTCAGGCGCTGAGTGCGCTGAGTGACATTGACGGTCTGCTGTTTACCGGCAGTGCCGGAACGGGTTATCAGCTGCATCGTCAGTTGGCGGGGCAGCCGGAAAAAATTCTGGCGCTGGAGATGGGTGGCAACAACCCGCTGATTGTGGAAGATCCGGATGATATCGATGCTGCGGTCCACCTGACCATTCAGTCGGCATTCATTACCGCCGGACAGCGCTGCACCTGCGCCCGCCGCCTGTTGGTTAAACGCGGCGCGCAGGGGGATGCGTTTCTTAAGCGTCTGGTGGAGGTGAGCGGGCGTCTGGTTCCCGCGAAATGGGATACCGAGCCGCAGCCGTTTATCGGCGGGCTGATCTCCGAGCAGGCGGCGCTGAACGTGCTGAAAGCGTGGCAGGAGCACGTGGCGCGCGGGGCGAAAACCCTGCTGGAGCCAAAGCTGGTTCAGCCGGGCACATCGCTGCTGACGCCGGGGATTATTGAGATGAGTGCGACGAGCAACGTGCCGGATGAAGAGGTCTTTGGCCCGCTGCTGTGCGTCTGGCGCTATGACGATTTTGCATCGGCGATCGAGATGGCCAACAACACCCGCTACGGCCTGTCGAGCGGCCTGATATCCCCGCATCGCGAGAAATTCGACCAGCTGCTGCTGGAAGCGCGCGCCGGGATCGTGAACTGGAACAAACCGCTGACCGGCGCGGCGAGCACCGCGCCGTTTGGTGGCGTAGGGGCATCGGGCAACCATCGCGCCAGCGCCTGGTATGCCGCCGATTACTGCGCGTGGCCGATGGCAAGCCTGGAAACCCCGGCGCTGACGCTGCCGGAGACGTTGAATCCGGGGCTGGATTTTACAGAGGGTGACGCCCATGAAAGCGCGTGAGGTTAACTTTGACGGACTGGTGGGGCTGACGCACCACTATGCCGGGCTGTCGTTCGGCAATGAAGCTTCGACGAAGCACCGTTTCCAGGTCTCGAACCCGAAGCTGGCGGCCAAGCAGGGGCTATTGAAAATGAAGGCGCTGTCCGATGCCGGTTTCCCGCAGGCGGTAATCCCGCCGCAGGAGCGGCCGAACGTGGCCGTGCTGCGCCAGCTGGGCTTCAGCGGTACGGATGAACAGGTGGTTGAAAAAGCCGGTACGCACTCCCCACAGCTGCTTTCCGCGGCCAGTTCAGCCTCTTCAATGTGGGTAGCGAATGCCGCCACCGTCGCGCCGTCGGCGGATACGCTGGACGGCAAAGTGCATCTGACCGTCGCTAACCTGAACAACAAATTCCACCGCGCCAGCGAAGCGGAGACCACCGGGCGCGTGCTGCGCGCCATTTTTAATCATGATGCGCATTTTGAGGTGCATTCAGCGCTGCCGCAGGTCGCGATGTTTGGCGACGAAGGGGCGGCAAACCACAACCGTCTGGGTGGCGATTACGGCGATCCAGGCTTGCAGCTGTTTATCTATGGACGGGAAGAGGGCGGCCACGCCGCGCCGGTTCGTTATCCGGCGAGACAAACCTTAGCCGCAAGCCAGGCGGTTGCACGGCTGAACCAGGTTAATCCTACTCAGGTGATTTTTGCCCAGCAAAATCCGCAGGTGATCGACCAGGGCGTGTTTCATAACGACGTGATTGCCGTTTCCAACCGTCAGGTGCTGTTCTGCCACGAGCAGGCGTTTGCCCAACAGGAAAAGTTGCTGGCCACGCTGCGCGAACGCGTGCCGGGATTTATGCCGATTCAGGTGCCCACGCAGGCGGTAAGCGTGCAGGATGCGGTCGAAACGTATCTGTTCAACAGCCAGCTGCTGAGCCGGGATGACGGCAGCATGATGCTGGTGCTGCCGCAGGAGTCCCGCAACCATCAGGGTGTCTGGCGCTATCTCAGCGAACTGGTGCAGGCGGATAACCCGATTGATGAACTGCGCGTGTTTGATCTGCGGGAAAGTATGGCCAACGGCGGGGGACCGGCGTGCCTGCGACTGCGCGTGGTGTTAACGCCGGAGGAAATGCAGGCCGTGAATCCGTCGGTGATGATGAACGACACGCTGTTCAATACCCTCAATGACTGGGTGGACCGCTACTATCGTGACCGTCTGGTTCAGGCCGATCTGGTTGATCCGCAGCTGCTGCGCGAAGGCCGCGAGGCGCTGGATGCATTATCAACCATCCTGCAACTGGGATCGGTTTATCCGTTCCAGCGCTAAGGAGACGATATGGAAAACTTTCTGGCGCTGACGCTGGCTGAAGAGACACCGGAGCGGCACGAGGGGGAAGGCCCCTCGTTCCACTGGCGATGGCTGGGGCCGGGCGTGCTTGAACTGACGCCGACGGGGCAATATAACCTGTCGCTGCTGCTTTCTACCGGCATTCACGGGAATGAAACCGCGCCCGTGGAGATTGTCGATCTGTTGCTGCGAGCGCTGTATCGCGCAGAGATCACGCTGCACTGCCGTCTGCTGGTGGTACTGGGAAATCCGCCTGCGCTGGCGCAAAACAAACGGTATCTCGTGAGCGACATCAACCGAATGTTTGGTGGCCGCTGGGCGCAATTTCCACAGAGTGATGAAACGACACGTGCGCAATGGCTGGAGAAGGTGGTCACGGCGTTTTTTGCCGGGGCGGGGGAAACGCGCTGGCACCTCGATCTGCATACCGCCATCCGCGCCTCGTACCACGTACGTTTTGGCGTGTTACCGCAGCGCCATCAGCCGTGGGATGAGGCGTTTCTGACCTGGCTTGGCGACGCGGGACTGGAAGCGCTGGTTTTCCACCAGACGCCGGGCGGCACGTTTACCCACTTCACCTGCGAGAATTTCGGCGCGCTGTCCTGCACGCTGGAGCTGGGAAAAGCGCTGCCGTTCGGGCAAAACGACCTGACGCGTTTTGCCCCTACGCATCAGGCGCTTCGGGCGTTGTTCGCAGGGGTTGCACCGGAACCCACCCGGGAACCCGTCGTGCGCTATCGGGTCGTACAGCAGATCACGCGTCAAAGCGAAGCTTTCCAGCTTCATATGGCGCCCCATACGCTGAACTTCACGCCGTTTCGCCAGGGCGTCCTGCTGGCGGAAGATGGTGAGACGCGCTATGCGGTACAGAACCCCACGGAATATGTTTTATTTCCTAACCCGTCAGTCGCGTTTGGTTTACGAGCCGGGTTGATGCTGGAAAAAATGCCCTGATCGTCTCCCCTCGCGCAGACCGGAGGGGAAACAAAGAATTAATTTCTTAACGTTAAAAGCGCTCTGGTAGTGTTTGCGGAATATTCCTGGAGAATTGCTTTATTATTAAACGGCACTTCGCTATACTCCTCCATAATCTCTTTAAAATCATCCTGTTGAATATTGTTGTTTCATCTCTCCACGCTTTTTCCTTAATTTCTCCATATTTGGCGAAAACGTGTTTTTTATACTTTCATTGTTTTACCGTTGCTCTGACTAATTGACGATAAACCCCGTAAAGTTAATCTCGTCAACACGGCATAGCGCCGAAGAATAACTGAAAGTAAGGAAAGACATTATGCGTAAATTAACTGCACTGTTTGTTGCCTCTACCCTGGCTCTGGGCGCTACCAGCATGGCGTTCGCCGCCGATACCGCGACCACTACCGCCGCGCCGGCAGAAGGCAAAATGATGATGCATCATAAAGGCAAGCCGGGTATGCATCATGAGATGATGATGTTTAAAGATCTGAACCTGACCGATGCGCAGAAGCAGCAGATCCGCGACATCAGGAAAAGTCAGCGTGACCAGATGAAACGTCCTCCGCTGGAAGAGCGCCGCGCGATGCATGACATCATTGCCAGCGACAGCTTCGACAAAGCAAAAGCAGAAGCGCAGATCGACAAAATGGCCGAGCAGCATAAAGCGCGCATGCTGGCCCACATGGAAACCCAGAACAAGATTTACAACATTCTGACGCCGGAACAGAAAAAGCAATTTAATGCCAATTTTGAGAAGCGTCTGACAGAACGTGCAGCGCCGGAAGGTAAAATGCCTGCACCAGCCGAATAATCGGTTCACTCTCTTAAGACCGCCGGGCTCCTGTCTACACAAGCGAAAACGCTGTGGACAGGACCGGCGGTTTTTCTTTTGCCCCATGCCTAAGGTCTGGCCTTACCGTTGCCGATAATACGTCTGTGAAATGCCCTGGCGCACGGTGCGTCCTTCAGGAGTGGTCATGGAATTCTTTGATATCCGTAAAATACCCGTCAGTCTCTGGCGTAACGGCGCGGGCGAGACGCGTGAGATTTGCTGTTTCCCTCCCGCGACGCGGGATTTTTCCTGGCGGGCCAGCATCGCCTCCATCGCCAGTAACGGCGAATTCTCCGCGTTTCCGGGCGTTGACCGGGTGATTACGCTGCTGGAAGGCGGCGAGGTGACGCTGGATGCGGGGAGGGCGTTTTGCCATACCCTGAAACACCATCAGCCTTACGGCTTTGCGGGCGATTTGACGGTGAAAGCCGTGCTCACGGAGGGGCAGATGTCGATGGATTTCAATGTCATGACCCGACGGGAGCACTGCCAGGCAAAGGTGCGAGTTGCTACCCGAACGTTCACTACCTTCGCATCACGCGGTGGCGTGGCGTTCGTATTAAGCGGCGCCTGGCAACTGGGCGATAAATTACTGACCGCCGATCAGGGCGCCAGCTGGCAAGAGGGCAGCCATACCCTCCGTCTACTGGAAACGAAGGGGTCGCTGCTGTTCAGTGAAATTACCTGGCTGCCGGGTCATTGAGCATGACTATCTCATATTTACCGGTTAACAGCGGCTTACAGAGAATTTTGTAGCCATCCTGATCGAACCCGGCAGGTGTGCGCAGCAGGGCGGCAGCGTCATCCAGACTTTCAACCGCGCCAAGCCAGAGCCAGTTGCGGATGACGTGATAGTGCGTCATCGCATCGCGGGTCTCTTTCAACGCCACCGCGCCTTCCCACGGCCAGCAGTTGACGCTGATTGAGGCCAGGCCAGCCATAAACCGGGCATGATGTTCTTCAACGCTCTCTTTTCCACAGCACGCCCCGGCGCAGCGTTTCAACGCGGAGCGGAAACAGGCGCGACCGCGGGTAGTCGCTTCCAGTCCTAACAGGCCGTAACAAAGCTGTAATTCATCAGCAAGGGATTGCAGAGTTTGCAGTGCGGCACGTTTGTTGGCAAACAGACCGTAAAGATTCGGTTCATGCGAAAAATCCACTTCCCGGGCATAAACGACCTGCGGTTTTCCCGCGTTAACCTGCAAGGAACACAGCTGGCGGTTGCGGCGCAGGCGTTTGTTAAACAGCGGCTGTTGTTCCTTGATGAGCCGGGCTTCGAGCAGAAGCGCGCCCAGTTCACCTGCCGTCTCGATCCAGGTGATCCGCCGGGACTGTCTGAGCATCGACGCTTCGTCCGGCGTACGCAGGTGCGACATCACCCGACTGCGGATATTTACGCTTTTGCCGATATAGAGCGGCATGGTGTCGCTGTCGCCGTGGAAGAAATAGACGCCAGGCTGTTTAGGCAGCGCCTCAAGCCAGGGGCGAAGATGCTCGGGATATTCGTAGATAGCCGCCGCTTCAAACTCAAGACGCGGGGCGGATTGACGCCTGCTCACATACTGCTCCATATACTGTTCAGGCATACAGTGTAGCAGGTGTTTGGTGGTTAAAAAAGAGCCGGGTGGCGGCTACGCCTTACCCGGCCTGCAAAACTGAGTTACCGTTTTGCTTTTACTTTTTCCAGAAATCATCAAACACCGTAATGGGTGGACGGCGTTTGTGCTCGGTTTTCAGATACCAGCCTTCAATAATTTTTGCGGTACCTTCGTCGAGCATTTTGCCTTCCAGATAATCATCGATGTTGTCATAGGTCACACCCAGCGCGGCTTCATCCGGCAGGGAAGGGCGATCGTCTTCCAGGTCTGCCGTTGGCGCCTTCTTATACAGGTGCTCCGGGCAGCCCAACGCCGCCAGCAGTTGCTTACCCTGACGCTTGTTCAGGCGGAAGAGGGGGTTGATGTCCGTGCCGCCATCGCCGTATTTGGTGAAGAAACCGGTGATGGCTTCCGCGGCGTGGTCGGTGCCGACGACGACCCCTTTGGTCATCCCTGCGATACTGTACTGCGCTTTCATGCGCTCACGGGCTTTCTCGTTGCCACGAACAAAATCGCTCAGTTCAATACCGGCTTCACGCAAGGCCTGCTCGCTTGCCAGTACCGAACCTTTGATGTTTACGGTAAGAACACGGTCCGGCTGAATAAAGGCGATCGCATCCTGACAGTCCTGCTCGTCGGCCTGCACGCCATACGGCAGACGTACGGCAATAAATTGCAGTGCGATGTCACCGGTCTCGTCACGCAGCTCGGTGATGGCCATCTGGCTTAGTTTACCGGCCAGAGTGGAGTCCTGACCGCCGCTGATACCCAGTACCAGCGTCTTCAGGAAAGGGTGTGCGGACAGGTAAGCTTTCAAAAAATCAACGCTACGACGGATCTCTTCTTTGGCATTAATCGCAGGTTTCGCGCCCAGCGCCTGAATAATTTCTTGTTGCAGAGCCATTACGCCCTCCCTATGCAGAACCAAACAGAAAGTGTGATCTGTTAAAACTAACCCTTTGTCGGGGAAACGACAAGGATCACAGTTTTGAGTGTACTGTTTTACAGCGATTTAGCAGCTTATCGTTGTTTTATTAGAATTTTCCGAAATTCGTCTGGCGTAACTCGCAAAGTTGAACAATAGTAATTTTTATCCCATGCTTAGTTAACACGCTGATAAACAAGAGGACGGAATATGAACAAGAACGTAGCAGGAATTTTAAGCGCAGCGGCGGTACTGACTATGCTGGCTGGGTGTACAGCTTACGATCGCACCACAGATCAGTTCACACAGCCAGTGGTAAAAGACGTCAAAAAAGGCATGACGCGTTCCCAGGTTGCAGCCATTGCCGGTAAACCTTCTTCAGAAGTCACTATGATCCACGCGCGTGGCACCTGCCAGACCTATATTCTGGGTCAACGTAATGGTAAGGCAGAAACCTACTTTGTCGCCCTGGATGATACCGGTCACGTGATCAATTCGGGCTACCAGACCTGCGCTGAATACGACACCGATCCACAGGCACCTAAGGCGCAGTAACCGCGCTTGCCTGAAAGTGTTAACAAACCGGCCTGATGGCCGGTTTTTTTATGCATACGTAAATCTTAT
Source organism: Enterobacter cloacae complex sp. IR5428 (assembly GCF_049238585.1). Classification (NCBI taxonomy): domain Bacteria; kingdom Pseudomonadati; phylum Pseudomonadota; class Gammaproteobacteria; order Enterobacterales; family Enterobacteriaceae; genus Enterobacter; species Enterobacter cloacae complex sp. IR5428. The sequence goes on from NZ_JBMKHV010000006.1 coordinate 177,474, forward strand.
TTCTTAGCGCGAAATATTTGCCTGAAATGTGAAGGTAGTCAACAAGCCAGGTCAATGAGAGACAATTTGAGTCTATCCAGAATTATCCCCTCCCTGTACCATTGCGTATACTCACTTCAACGACAAACAATGTTCAGCACACTGCCCGTCAGCCAGGATAGCGAGTCGATTGATAGCGCGACGGCGGTCAGTCCAATAAGAGGGAAATTATCATGGAAAAGAAACATATCTACTTGTTCTGCTCTGCGGGCATGTCCACTTCGCTGCTGGTTTCAAAAATGCGCGCGCAGGCCGAAAAATATGAAGTCCCTGTGGTGATTGAGGCGTTTCCGGAAACGCTGGCGGGCGAAAAGGGCCAGACAGCAGATGTAATTTTACTCGGGCCACAAATCGCTTATATGCTGCCAGAAATTCAACGTTTGCTCCCTAATAAGCCGGTCGAAGTGATCGATTCCGTTTTATACGGCAAGATTGATGGTTTAGGTGTATTAAAAGCTGCTGTTGCGGCGATTAAAAAAGCTGCTAATTAATTTTTTATTTTTCCCGTCAAAGAGTTATTTCACACACAATACGCCGTAACGGTCGTTGCGGCATTTAAGGGTATTTTCCTATGAGTAAAGTCATCGCTTCACTTGAAAAGGTACTCCTTCCTTTTGCTGTTAAAATAGGAAAGCAGCCTCACGTTAATGCCATTAAGAACGGCTTTATTAAATTAATGCCGTTGACATTAGCCGGGGCAATGTTCGTTTTAATTAACAACGTTTTTCTCAGCTTTGGAGAAGGTTCCTTTTTTTATTCATTAGGAATTAGGTTAGATGCTTCCACTATTGAAACCCTTAATGGTTTAAAAGCCATTGGCGGCAACGTATACAATGGTACGTTGGGTATTATGTCGCTAATGGCGCCTTTCTTTATTGGAATGGCGCTGGCGGAAGAGCGTAAGGTGGATCCGCTGGCGGCAGGCTTACTGTCCATTGCCGCGTTTATGACCGTCACGCCGTACAGCGTGGGCGACGCTTACGCCGTGGGCGCCAACTGGCTGGGTGGGGCAAACATCATTTCCGGTATTATTATCGGACTGGTGGTGGCCGAAATGTTCACCTTTATTATTCGCCGCAACTGGGTTATCCGCTTGCCGGATAGCGTTCCGGCCTCCGTTTCTCGTTCATTTTCCGCGTTGATACCGGGCTTCATTATTCTCTCCATCATGGGGATTATTGCCTGGGCGCTCTCTCACTGGGGGACTAACTTCCACCAGATCATTATGGACTCTATCTCAACGCCGCTGGCGTCGATGGGTAGCGTGGTCGGTTGGGCGTATGTCATCTTTACCTCCCTGCTGTGGTTCTTCGGCGTGCATGGTTCACTGGCACTGGCGGCGCTGGACAGCGGTATTATGACCCCGTGGGCACTGGAAAACGTCGCGCTTTACCAGCAGTACGGCTCCGTCGATGCGGCGCTGGCGGCCGGTAAAACCTTCCATGTGTGGGCGAAGCCGATGCTTGACTCCTATATCTTCCTGGGCGGTACCGGGGCGACGCTGGGTCTGATCATCGCGGTCTTTATTGTCTCTCGCCGCGCCGACCATCGTCAGGTTGCGAAGCTGGCCCTGCCGTCAGGCATCTTCCAGATTAACGAGCCGATCCTGTTTGGTCTGCCAATTATCATGAACCCGGTGATGTTCATTCCATTCATCCTGGTTCAGCCGCTGCTGGCCGCGATTACGCTGACGGCGTATTACCTGGGCATTATCCCGCCGGTGACCAACATTGCGCCGTGGACGATGCCAGCTGGTCTGGGCGCGTTCTTCAACACCAACGGTAGCGTGGCCGCCTTCCTGCTGGCGATATTCAACCTCGGGATTGCAACCCTGCTCTACATGCCGTTCGTGGCGATTGCGAACAAGGCTGCAACGGTTATCGATGAAGAAGAGAGCGAAGAGGATATCGCCCTCGCACTGAAATTCTAAAATTGCACGGCGCGGGGCAACCCGCGCCAGCGTAAAGGAGCTTAAAGATGTTAGATTTAGAGAGTATCGTTGTCGAAGAAACCGCAGTGAACGATCTGGAAGAGGTGGTGATGGGGCTCATCATCAATTCCGGGCAGGCGCGAAGCCTGGCGTATGCGGCGCTTAAGCAGGCTAAGCAGGGCGATTTTGTTGCCGCGAAAACCATGATGGAGCAGTCCCGTACGGCGTTAAACGAAGCGCATCTGGTGCAGACGAAACTCATCGAAAGCGACCAGGGCGAAGGAAAGATGAAAGTGAGTCTGGTGCTGGTACATGCGCAGGATCACCTGATGACCTCCATGCTGGCGCGCGAGATGGTAGCGGAGCTCATCGAGCTTCACGAGAAGATGCAGTAAGTCTGAACAGGCACCAGGAGGTCAGCACGATGGAAATCAAAACCGCACATGAGCAGCAGCTGTTTAATGGCAAGAATTTTCACGTGGTGATTTACAACAAAACGGAGAGCGCCAGCGGTCTGCACCAGCATGACTACTACGAGTTCACGATTGTTCTGACCGGCCGCTACTATCAGGAGATTAACGGTAAGCGCGTCCTGCTTGAGCGTGGCGATTTCGTCTTCCTGCCGATGGGGTCCTATCACCAGAGCTTTTATGAGTTTGGTGCGACGCGCATTCTTAACGTAGGGGTGAGCAGGCGTTTCTTCGAGAAGCACTATCTGCCGCTGGTTCCGTTCTGCTTTGTGGCGTCACAGGTCTATCGCGTTAAAAATGAGTTTATGACCTGGATTGAAACGGTTATCGCCTCGCTGAATTTCCGCGACAATGAATTTGATGAATTTATTGAAACCGTGACGTTCTACGTCATGAACCGTCTTCGCCATCACCGTGAAGAACAGCAGGTGGTGGATGATATTCCTCAGTGGCTGCGCAGTACCGTGGAGCTGATGCACGACAAAGGACAGTTCAGCGATAACGCCCTGGAAAACATGGTGGCGCTGTCGGGTAAATCGCAGGAATATTTAACGCGTGCCACGCAGCGCTATTACCGTAAAACGCCTGTTCAAATTATTAATGAAATCCGCATCAATTTTGCCAAAAAACAGCTGGAAATTACTAACTACTCTGTCACCGATATCGCTTACGAATCGGGTTACAGCAGCCCCAGCCTGTTTATTAAAACCTTTAAGAAAATGACTTCATTCACACCGAACAGTTACCGCAAAAATTTAACGGTAATTAATTAACTTTCGGCGGTTATCCGCCAGGAATATTGACGTAATGGCTTGCCCAAATAGCGGGAAGAGTACGCTATACCTTGCAGGCGATTACCCTGATAAGCTAAGGGAGAGTTTATGCAAAAGAAATTAAAAGTCGTAACCATTGGTGGCGGCAGCAGCTATACCCCGGAATTACTTGAAGGTTTCCTGAAACGTTATCATGAATTACCGGTCAGCGAATTATGGCTGGTGGATGTTGAAGAAGGTCAGGAGAAGCTAAATATTATTTTTGAACTGTGCAAACGCATGGTTGAAAAAGCAGGCGTGCCTTTAACCGTGCATAAAACGCTGGATCGCCGCCTGGCGCTGAAAGATGCTGACTTCGTGACCACCCAGCTGCGCGTCGGCCAGCTGAAGGCGCGTGAGCTGGACGAGCGTATTCCGCTGAGCCACGGTTATCTGGGCCAGGAAACCAACGGGGCTGGTGGCCTGTTTAAAGGCCTGCGTACTATTCCGGTCATTTTTGACATCATTAAAGACGTGGAGGAGATCTGCCCGAACGCGTGGGTGATTAACTTTACCAACCCGGCCGGGATGGTCACCGAGGCAGTCTATCGTCACACCGGTTTCAAACGCTTTATCGGCGTCTGCAATATTCCGATCGGCATGAAGATGTTCATCCGCGATGTGCTGGCGCTAACCGATAACGATGAATTGTCCATTGACCTGTTCGGCCTGAACCACATGGTCTTTATCAAAGATGTGATTGTGAACGGGCAATCGCGCTTTGCGGAACTGCTTGATGGCGTTGCCTCTGGTCGCCTGACCGCGGCCTCGGTGAAAAACATCTTCGATCTGCCGTTCAGCGAAGGGCTGATCCGCTCCCTGAATCTGCTGCCGTGCTCGTATCTGCTTTACTACTTCAAGCAGAAAGAGATGCTGGCGATTGAAATGGGCGAATACTACAAAGGTGGCGCACGCGCTCAGGTTGTACAGAAAGTAGAGAAGCAGCTTTTTGATTTGTATAAAGATCCGAACCTGAACGTCAAACCGAAAGAGCTTGAGCAGCGCGGTGGGGCATACTATTCAGATGCCGCGTGTGAAGTGATCAACGCCATTTACAATGACAAGCAGGCCGAGCACTATGTGAACGTTCCGCATCATGGGCACATCGACAATATCCCGGCAGACTGGGCCGTGGAGATGACCTGCATCCTTGGGCGCGAGGGTGCAAAACCGCATCCCCGCATTACCCACTTCGACGATAAGGTGATGGGCCTGATTCATACCATCAAAGGCTTTGAAGTGGCGGCGAGCAATTCGGCCCTGAGCGGCGAGCTGAATGACGTGCTGCTGGCGCTGAACCTGAGCCCGCTGGTGCATTCTGACCGTGACGCTGAAAAACTCGCGAGTGAGATGATCCTGGCGCATGAGAAATGGCTGCCAAACTTTGCTGCAACGGTTGAGAAACTGAAACTCACACACCGTTAAGAGGAGGCGCGATGGAAAACCTGCTGATCGTCAATGCCGATGATTTCGGCCTGTCAAAAGGGCAGAACTACGGCATTATCGAAGCCTGTCGCCGGGGCGTCGTGACCTCTACAACAGCGCTCATCAACGGTGAGGCGGTGGAACATGCGGCGCAGCTAAGCCGTGAGCTGCCCGAACTGGGCGTGGGCATGCACTTTGTGCTGACGCTTGGGTTGCCCCTTTCACCGATGCCGGGGCTGACGCGCGACGGGCAACTGGGTAAATGGATTTGGGAAATGGCGGAGCAGGACGCTTTGCCACTTGATGAGATTGCCCGCGAGCTGGATTGCCAGTTTAACCGCTTTGTGGATGTGTTTGGCCGCGAGCCCACCCATATCGACAGTCATCATCATGTGCATATGATCCCGGCGATTTTCCCGCTTGTGGCAGAATTTGCCAAACGTAAAGGCGTGGCGATGCGCGTGGATCGGGAGGTGCGCGGACTGCCGGACGTTGCGGTGACGTCAACGGAGGGGTTCAGCAGCGCATTTTATGGCGACGATATCGACGAAGCGCTGTTCCTGAAGGTGCTGGATGCCTCCGCCGCAAAAGGGGAGCGCTCGCTTGAGGTAATGGCGCATCCGGCGTTTGTCGATAACATCGTACGTAAGAGCGCCTACTGCTGGCCGCGTCTGGCGGAACTGGACGTGCTAACGTCGGCGTCGTTGAAGTATGCGATTGCCGAGCGTGGGTATCGTCTGGGGACGTTCAGGGATTTGTGAGCAAAATAAAGCCCGGGGACGGCTTCGCCTTACCGGGCCTACAACATCAGTCGAAATATAGGCCGGGTAAGCGTAGCGCCACCCGGTTTTTTTTACGCCGGTATCTGGTCAATCTTGCTGCTGCGCGACCACACGCGGTGCGCGGCGAGCAGGTCAAACAGCCGGGTCATAAACGCATCGTCAATGTTATCACCTTCGACAATGCCTTCTTCCCCTTGATCCGGTACCTTCAGCAGCGATTTAAACTTCCGCGCATCGCCTGCGAGGGCGATTGGCTTCAGGTGCTTATAGGCTTCCAGCAGATAATAGGCGGCATCACCGTTACCGAGCAAACTCTCAACGTCGCCGCACGGCATAATCACCGCATCAACCGTCAGGGACGGTGCCCCGGCAAAGGTCGCGGCAATCGGCAGGACGGAGCCATCATCGGCCGTCACTTCACCCATGCGTGAGTAAAGCAGTTTGGCATGTACGCCCTGAGTCTTGAGCGCCCTCATGATCCCCAGCACGTCGCTGGCGCGCGGTTTATCGTTCAGCAGGATAGCCACTACGCGGCCTTTGATCGACCCGCCAGGTACCGCGTACAGGCTCAGGGACGGATCCTTCTTCAGCCCGTTCACGTCTTTAGGCGGTGCAGCATGGCATTGCTCGTCAGTCAGCGTAATGCCGAGATTATTCGCCACGCCCTGAGCAAGCTGGATATCAATATGCGCCAGATGGTCGACCACGCGCTCGCGAATGTAGGTACGCACCACTTTGCTCAGCTCGAAGCTGAAGCCGCCGATAATGTGCTGCTGTTCGATCGGGGTCTGGCTGTTCCAGAACAGGCGAGGCTGAGCGTAATATTCGCCGAATGACGGGCTGCGCTCGCGAATTTTTGTTCCGTCCACGCGCTCCTGATACGACTCGAATCCGCCACGTTTAGGCCCCGGCGGGGTTTCACGCGGCCAGTTATCGTTAATGGAGTTCGGCTCGTAGTTCGCCGGGTTGGTATCGATATCCTGGCGATGCATCCCGTCACGCTGGAAGTTATGGTACGGACAGGTCGGACGGTTGATTGGGAGCTCATGGAAGTTAGGTCCACCAAGACGGCTGATCTGCGTATCGGTGTAAGAGAACAGACGACCCTGCAGCAGCGGATCGTTGGTGAAGTCCAGCCCCGGCACAATATGGCCCGGGTGGAACGCTGCCTGCTCATTTTCCGCGAAGAAGTTATCCGGGTTGCGGTTAAGCACCATTTTACCCACCAGCTGAACCGGCACCAACTCTTCAGGAATAAGCTTGGTCGGGTCGAGCAGGTCGAAGTCGAATTTGAACTCGTCTTCTTCCGGGATCAGCTGTAACCCCAGCTCGTATTCCGGGAAATCACCGGCTTCAATGGATTCCCACAGTTCGCGACGGTGGAAGTCCGGATCGCGTCCGGTCAGCTTCTGCGCTTCATCCCACACCAGCGACGCTTTCCCCGCGACCGGTTTCCAGTGGAAACGCACAAACGTCGCTTTACCTTCAGCGTTAATCAGACGGAAGGTATGAATACCAAAGCCTTCCATGGTGCGATAGCTGCGCGGGATCCCCCGGTCAGACATCGCCCACATCACGTTGTGAAGGGTTTCCGGTTGCAGGGAGACGTAGTCCCAGAATGTGTCATGCGCACTTTGTCCCTGCGGTATGGCCCAGTGTGGTTCTGGTTTTACCGCATGGACAAAGTCAGGGAACTTATGCGCGTCCTGTATGAAGAAAACCGGGGTGTTATTCCCGACGAGGTCGAAAATGCCCTCTTCGGTATAGAATTTGGTGGCGAAGCCGCGGATATCACGCACCGTGTCGGCCGAACCCGCGCCGCCCTGTACGGTAGAGAAACGCACAAACACCGGTGTGATTTTGTTCGGATCGGAAAGGAAATCTGCTTTGGTGAGCTCCTTCAGGCTCTTGTACGGCTGGAAATAACCGTGCGCCGCGGAGCCGCGAGCGTGGACGATACGCTCAGGGATACGCTCATGGTCGAAATGGGTGATTTTTTCGCGCAGGATGAAATCTTCCAGCAGCGTCGGGCCGCGCGTTCCGGCGCGCAGGGAGTTCTGATCATCGGCAATGCGAACGCCCTGGTTCGTGGTCAGCGCATGGCCTTCACCGCCCTTGCGGTGAGGATCGAGCGATTTCAGCTTTTCGTTTTCCGTTTCCGGGGCTTTCATGCTGCCCGGGGCGGTAGGCTGTTCACCCGGTGCGGAAGGACCCGGTGATGGTTTGTGTGAGCCGTCGGCTGGGGCAAGTGAGTCCATTCCCGGTTGAGATTCTTCAGTCCCATGAATGGGTGACTGATGTGGTTTATCATTGTTCGACATTGCACGCTTCTCCTTTGTTCATTCCTAAAAACCCTATTAAGGATAGAACAATGTTAAGAATTAGCAGGCGAACTAAGCGTTTTCAGATATTGATTAGCGAAAGGAGCCATCTGCGATACGTCAGGCGCGACGGGCGGGGGGAGAATCGGCTATGATAGAAATTTCCTGCTTTAAGAATTTGCTTTAGTGAACCCGTCGCTTATGAAACCTCTTCGTCAACAAAACCGCCAGGTTATTAGCTATGTACCCCGCGTTGAGCCCGCGCCGCCAGACCATGCCCTGAAGGTGGATGGTTTTCGCGATGTCTGGATGCTGCGGGGTAAATACGTTGCCTTCGTGCTGATTGGCGAGCACTTCCGTCGCTCACCTGCGTTTACGGTGCCGGAATCGGCGCAGCGATGGGCAATGCAGACCCGCCAGGATGAAGAGGTTGAAGAATAACAGCCATAAAAAAACCGCCCGATGGCGGTTTTTTTATTTCAGCAGTGATTAACGATGTGCCAGTTCGGCATCATCTTCACTGTCGAGAATCGTTTTGTCGGTCTGCTTCAGCCACTGGCTGGTCAGGGTACCGGCGGTCATTGAACCACTCACGTTCAACGCGGTACGACCCATATCGATCAGTGGTTCAACAGAGATCAGCAGGGCAACCAGCGTTACCGGCAGCCCCAGCGCAGGCAGAACGATCAGCGCAGCGAAGGTCGCGCCGCCGCCCACGCCCGCAACACCGGCGGAGCTAATGGTCACGATACCGACCAGCGTCGCAATCCAGACCGGATCCAGCGGGTTAATACCTACGGTTGGGGCAACCATCACGGCCAGCATCGCCGGGTAGAGACCCGCACAGCCGTTCTGCCCGATGGTGGCGCCAAAGGAGGCCGAGAAGCTGGCGATAGACTCGGGTACGCCCAGACGACGTGTCTGTGCTTCCACGTTCAGCGGAATCGATGCCGCGCTGGAACGGCTGGTGAAGGCGAAGGTCAGCACCGGCCAGACTTTGCGGAAATATTTCAGCGGGCCAACGCCGTTCACCGCCAGCAGGATGCCGTGCACAACAAACATGATGCCCAGACCGAGGTACGAGGCAATCACAAAGCTGCCAAGCTTGATGATGTCTTGCAGGTTAGAACCTGCCACGACTTTGGTCATCAGCGCCAGGACACCGTACGGCGTCAGCTGCATGACCAGACGCACCAGCTTCATTACCCAGCTTTGCAGGGTATCGATGGCAGTCAGAACCCGCTCGCCTTTCGGCGCATCGTCCTTCAGCAGCTTCAGCGCAGCCACGCCCAGGAACGCAGCGAAGATCACTACGCTGATAATGGAGGTTGGGCTTGCACCGGTCAGGTCAGCAAACGGGTTTTTCGGAATGAAGGAGAGCACCATCTGCGGAACGGTCAGATCGGCCACTTTACCCACGTAGTTGGTCTCAATCGCCGTCAGACGCGCGGTTTCAGCGCTACCCTGCACCAGACCTTCAGCAGTCAGGCCAAACAGATTGGTAACCAGCACACCCACCAGCGCCGCAATCAGCGTGGTGAAGAGCAGGGTGCCAATGGTCAGGAAACTGATTTTACCCAGTTGAGAAGCATTATGCAGGCGGGCTACGGCGCTCAGAATTGAGGCGAATACCAGCGGCATAACGATCATTTGCAGCAGCTGTACATAGCCGTTACCGACAATGTTGAACCACTGAATGGAATCTTTCAGTACCGGGCTGTCGGAGCCGTAAATAGCGTGTAAGGCCAGGCCAAACACCACGCCCATGACCAGACCAACCAGTACCTTTTTCGCCAGGCTCCACTGTTTGTGGCGAGCCTGGGCGAGAAGCAATAGCAATACGACGAACACAACAATGTTCGCGATGAGTGGAAAATTCATCCCCGTTCTCCTGATTTATTATACGGTCGGTTTTTACCGAACCTGTTGGCGCAAGGTTATCAGAAGTGTGATGTGGCGCTTATATCCATATGGAATGGTTTATGACAAAAGTGATTGTATTGCCGGTTTAATGCTCAATCTGGTGATTAATAAAACGATTGAACTGAAATTGCAGCGAGTTGATCATCTGCGATGACCAGCGCACTGCACCATTTTCGGGCAATGTCTGCGGCATCCAGACGGCATAGGCAAACAGCGCCATGCACAGAACGCGCTCCAGCTGGTTGCCTTTTTGCGGCACGAGGATTGGCAGGCGGAAACGCCAGCGGCAGGGCCAGAGCAGCGGAACGCCCGCTGGCGTCAGCATATCGGCGAGGATATGGCTTAAGTAGCCGAGCACCATGCCCTGAATGGCATCCGCCGGGACTATCCAACTCTCGGGAACCTTCAAATAGAAGAGTGTAAGCAGGCCAAATACGGCCAGCAGGCTGTGGGTAAACCCGCGATGACCAAAGGCTCTGGCGATGGGTTTTGAAATCCACTTCAGCCGCTGACCAAGGAATGATTTTGGATGATCGATGTCCGGCAGCAGGCAGGTCAGCACGGCAGAAGGGACAATATGCCACCAGTCCCCCTGGGCCAGCACAGGGGTCAGTTCAGCGTTTTTAGCAAACACTGCACAGGCAAGTGAAAAAAGCAGGTGGCCTTCCGCCGTCATGATAAAACCCGGTAAACTGTCAATCCATACAGTATAGGGTTTTTATACAGTGTGTGAAAGAGGTGACGGTGTAACTCTTTGTCACAAACCGGCGGTTAGCGCGCCAGCCAGCCACCGTCTACGGCAAGGGTATGGCCGTTAACGTAATCCGACGCCGCCGAGGCCAGAAACACCACCGGACCCTGTAAATCCTCCGGAAGTCCCCAGCGGCCCGCCGGAATACGGTCGAGGATCGCCTGGCTGCGCTGCTCATCATCGCGAAGTTGTTGGGTGTTATTTGTCGCCATATAACCCGGCGCGATAGCGTTCACGTTAATACCTAGCGGCGCCCATTCGTTTGCCAGCAAGCGGGTGAGCCCGAGGACGCCGCTTTTCGAAGCCGTATAGGACGGCACCCGAATGCCGCCCTGGAAGGAGAGCATGGAGGCAATGTTAATGATCTTGCCGCCCTGACCCTGCACGATAAACTGTTTCGCTACTGCCTGAGAGAGGAAAAAGACCGATTTCAGATTGAGATCGATGACCTCGTCCCAGTCCTTCTCGCTAAATTCCAGCGCATCGCACCGACGAATGGTGCCGGCATTGTTAACCAGAATATCGATGCGGCCCATCTCTGTGACGGCGGTATCCACGACGCTCTGAATACTCTCATGCTTGCCGAGATCGGCGCGAATTGCGATAAAGCGCCGTCCCAGCGCCGTGACGCGCGCTGCCGTTTCGTCAGGAACCTTGCGGTTTACCCCCACGATATCGCATCCTGCCTGGGCGAGGGCAATGGCCATGCCTTGCCCCAGACCGGTATCGCACCCGGTCACCATCGCCACTTTTCCTGCCAGAGTAAAAGCATCCAGTATCATACGCGCCTCAGAAGTCAGGTTATTGTCATTCTGCACGTAAGGATAGGAGTCTGGAATGAGAAAAGCAAATAAAGTAAAACGTTGTTTTGATTTTGTGATACAGGCAGCCGAAGCTGCCTGAAAGAGCGTTACTCTCCGCGCAGATGGCGGGCAGTCAATTCTTCAAGAGACGTCAGCCTGACATCCGCGAGGGCAAAGCGGGGATCGTGTCGGCCTTCTTCAGCCGGCACAACGATGGAGCGCATACGTGCGGCTTTGGACGCCACCATGCCGTTAACCGAATCTTCCAGCGCCACACAGGTAAGCGGATCCAGCCCCAGTTTCGCGGCGCAGTCCATATACACCTGCGGATGTGGCTTGCTGTAAGGAAGCTTTTCGGCCGAGGCCAGCGCGTCGAAGCTGTCGCGCAGCCCGAACATCGTCAGCACTTTTTCCAGCATATGCAGAGGTGAGGCAGAGGCAAGCCCCACTTTCAGCCCTTGCGCCTTGCACAGGGCGATAGCGTCGCGTACGCCCGGTAACAGAGGCTTATTCTCTTCTACAAGGGAGATAGCACGGTTGATAATGCGCGCCGTAACTTCGTCGCGATCCGGGCCAACCCATGGCTGGTGGGCATACCAAAGGTCAACCACCATATCGATGCGCAGCCCCAGGGTATCGGGAAGCTCATTACGACGACTGATATCGACGCCGAGGCTGGCCATCACGTCCAGTTCAGCCCGATCCCACAGGGGTTCGGAATCAATCAACAATCCATCCATGTCAAAAATAGCGGCAAGTATCTGGCGCGGTGTCGACATTACAACATCTCCTTATCTTGGGGGTAAGACGAACGGTGCTAAGCACAAGCAATTTAGCATATTGCATTCAAAGATCGGGCGAAAATGACCGACAGCAGGTAGACTTAGGCACAAATAACGCGTCTTTATGAAGAGGAACTAATGACGTATCAACAAGCTGGACGCATCGCAGTCTTAAAACGTATTGCTGGTTGGGTTATTTTCATTCCCGCCCTGATTTCAACGCTGATCTCCGTACTTAAATTTATGTACGATCACAGCGAAAAACAGCCGGGCATTAATGCCGTCATGCTTGATTTTGCCCACGTCATGATTGAGATGATGCGGTTTAACACCCCATTCCTGAACGTCTTCTGGTTCAACTCGCCCACCCCGGATTTTCACCACCAGCTGAATGTCGGGTTCTGGATAATCTATGCGTTGATCTTTATCGCGATGGCGTTGCAGGCCTCCGGCGCGCGCATGAGTCGCCAGACCCGCTTTTTACGCGAAGGGGTGGAAGATCAGCTGATACTTGAGAAGGCGAAAGGCCCTGACGGGATGAGCCGCGAGCAGATCGAATCGCGCATTGTCGTTCCGCGTCATACCATTTTTGTGCAGTTTTTCCCGCTCTATATCCTGCCGGTTATTATCATTGTGGCCGGGTATTTCTTCTTTACGCTGCTCGGCTTCCTGTAATGTCAAAGGGGGCGTATTGCCGCCCCCTCCCGCTATGCCGCCAGGATACGGTCCAGCGCCCGCTGGGCATTCACCAGATGACTCCCGTCAAACAAAATCGCCCGGTTTAGCAAGGTGTACAGCTGATAAACCGGCTGACGTTCAAGGAAACCCGCAGGTAACGGCGAGACAGACTGATAGCCATCATAAATTTGCGGCGGCTGTTCAGGGTGCAACGGCAGCATCGCCAGGTCACATTCTCTGTCGCCCCAGTAGCAGGCCGGGTCAAATATATAGGGACCATCAGGCCCAAGCGCGCAGTTGTTCGACCATAAATCACCGTGCAGAAGGGAAGCCTGAGGCTGATGCGAAGCCAGACGCTGCTGAATGTGTTCAACAATCGCGTCGATGTTGCCGAACGCTAGTCCCTTTTCAGCGGCCAGCTCCAGCTGCCAGCCTATGCGCTGCTCGGCAAAAAAAGTCGACCAGCGGCGTTGCCACGCGTTTGGCTGTGGGGTGGTTGAGAGGTCGTTATCGAAATCGAGCCCAAACTGAGGTTGATCGCTCCACTGGTGCAAACGGGCGATCTGTTGGCCGAGAATAAAGGCGTTGTGCGCATCCAGAGGGCGCGCCGGAAGATAGTTCATCACCAGAAAGCTGTAGTCACGATCGCTGCCAACGGCTAAAACCTGTGGAACGTTGACTGTTTTACTGCGCGATAACAACTCAAGCTGATCGGCTTCGGCCGTAAAAATGGGGAGCAATTCGCGCTCATCACATTTTACGAAGAGATCGCGCCCGGCGTAACGTAAATGCCATGCGGCATGGATCTCTCCGCCTGGCAGTTCGTTACGCAGTTCAATTTCACCTTCACCCAGTTGCTCACTTAAAAGATGACTGATAGCCTGCCACATGATGTCTCTCCCATGTTGTCTGCCAGATCATAAAGTTAGCGCAAAACGGCTATAAAAAAACAGGAACTAACGCACAACTGAGCGGTTTAATTTTGTACAGGGCACTTATTGTTCTTTTTTATGCCAGTTTTCCCAGCTATCCACATCAATTTCCGTGGCTTTGTCAGTCACGCTTTCCACCAGGCTACTGGCCAGCGCCTTCACCTCCTCCTGACTCAGCGGGCTTATCAGGCCAAAGGCCAGCGAGCCGAGATCGTGAATATTGCCCTCATCGTCCGTCAGCGTGAGCAGAAAATTCGCCCGCGTGAAAGCGTTGTTGAGTTCATTCAGTTCGGTCAGCGATGCTTCATGAATATTGACGGTTACGACGTAGCGGGTGATATCACCACTGCTCATAATTCACCTCGTTGTTATCCTGAAAGTTTTCTTAGCATAGTCGATAAGCCATATTTGGCGACTTCCCCCTCCACGGGAAGGGGAAGCACGTTCAGCTTCTCGCCAGGTAATCGACAATTTTCTGAGTATCCGCAAGCGAACACAGACGGGTTCCCTGATTGATGGTGGCAGCGCTCCCTGCCGCGACGCCATAGCGTGCCATCTCCAGAAGCGAAGCGCCCTGCGCCAGCTTCAGCACCATCGCGCCAACCATACTGTCACCGGCACCCACGGTACTCTGACTTTTCATCGGCGGTGGAACAACCTGCACGCAGCCCGTCTTGTCGACGGCCAGCGCACCCTGAGGACCGAGAGAGACTACAACGCGATGCGCTTTGCCCGTGCGTACCAGCTCTTCTGCGGCAGTACGCACGTCATCAGGCTGGTTGAGCTCGCGATTGACAAGTGCACTGAGCTCTTTCTGGTTAGGTTTGACAAGTTCAAGTTGTCCGGGCTCTAACGCCGCCTTCAGGGCATCGCCTGAGCTATCGACAATGCAGCGGATGCCGCGCTGGAGCACCGCCTGAACCAGTGCCGTCAGCTTTTCTGTTTTGACGCCCGGCGGCAGGCTACCGCTGATCACCAGCAATGAGCCGCTTTCAATGGTCAGCACTTTCTCTTCCAGTTGACGAAACTCATCATCGCTCAACTTCGCCCCTGGCATCACAAAACGATATTGCTCGCCGCTGGATTCAACATGAACATGCAGGTTTTGCCGGGTCCAGTCTCTGGCGTCAACGGTATCTACTGCAACCTGTTCATCTGCCAGCAGCGCAACCAGATGCTCACCCGTGGCGCCGCCAGCGGGGAAGATGGCGGTTGCTTTTCCGCCGAGATGGGTAATTGCGCGCGCCACGTTAATGCCGCCGCCGCCCGGCTCAAACACCGGCGCGCTACAGCGCAGCTTACCTTCCGGATAGATTTGCGGCGTCATGGTCGCAGAGTCGAGGGAAGGGGAGAGCGTCAGCGTGTAAATCGAAGCCATCATGACCTCCTTTTATCATGGGTTATTTTAAGCCTGGCACCGTTTGGCAGGAAGGCAACGTAAATAACAGTATGATTTTAAAAATGAATGCTGACAAAAAACCTTGGCCGGGTATATACATTAAATCGCGTTTTGGGATCGTTCTTATTCAAAAAATGAAAGAAGAAATTATTGCTATGTTATTTGCGGCTTTTTATAATTTGTTACCTTTCTATGGTCGCCTTGTCATTGATCCGCAAGAAAGTTTCCGAGACCGTGACGGTCTCTTTTTATGTTGTACGGACTCCTAAAATAAATGAAGCTTTTGAAGACAGTACCCGCAGCACTGATGCTGGCGGGTGGCGTATTTGCGTCACTGAATGCAACCGCCGATGATACCGTTTTTACTGTCATGGACGATCCCTCCACTGCCAAAAAACCCTTTGAAGGTAACGTGAATGCCGGGTATCTGGCGCAATCCGGTAACACGAAAAGCTCCTCCATGACCGCAGACAGCACCCTGACCTGGTACGGCAACACCACGGCCTGGTCGCTGTGGGGCAATGCCAGCAACACGTCTGCTAACGATGAACGCTCCTCTGAGAAATACGCGGTAGGTGGGCGTAGCCGTTACAACATGACAGATTATGACTACCTGTTCGGGCAGGCGAGTTGGCTTACTGACCGCTACAACGGCTATCGCCAGCGCGATGTCATGACTGCGGGTTATGGTCGTCAGTTCCTGAATGGACCGGTGCACAGCCTCCGTTTTGAATTCGGTCCGGGTGTCCGTTACGACGAGTACACCAACGGCGAAGATGAAACCCAGCCGCTGGGTTATGCATCGGGCACCTACGCATGGCAAATGACTGACAACGCTAAATTCACCCAGGGTGTGTCGGTGTTTGGTGCTGAAGATACAACGCTGAACTCTGAAAGTGCGTTGAACGTGGCTATCAACGAACACTTTGGACTCAAGGTGGCGTACAACGTAACCTGGAACTCTTCACCGCCTGATTCCGCGCCGGAACATACCGATCGCCGAACCACGATTTCTTTAGGTTATAAAATGTAATTTCTTTGGGCCGGGACTATTTTCGGCCTGTTTTTTATTTTTTGAAACTGTGCTTATTTATATTAAACGGCGTTTTGAAATAATAGGCATGGTTTCGTCTTCATAATTTCTCCATAATTAGGCGGCCAGGCCTTATTCAGTTTATTTGACACGATTTGATAAATAATTTGACTAGGCAAAAGTGTGATCCAGATCTACACTTACGGCACAGGCAAAAAACTCGCCTCAGGCATTTCTGCATTAATTAAGTATGAGAACAGAATTATGAAAAAAATCAAAACCGCTACAGCAGCGATGGTGCTTTCCGCACTTTCATTTGGCGTATTTGCTGCTGATAATATGACGCAACCTGCCAGTGACGTAAACAGCCCAGTCGGGATCGCTAAAGCCTCTGATGTTGAAGCAGGCTCCAACATTGCCCCTGGCTCCCAGTCTACCGGCCAGTCAATGAATGATGCATTTGATGTACACAAGCTGGTGGCGGGTGAGTGGTCCTGATATTTCAACTGCCGCATGTGATGGAATATATACGCTGTCACAGCCTGGCGAAAACCGGATTATGACGTACCGGTTTTGGACCATAAATTATCGTAAAGATAGTTAAGATTTATTCAGTAAATTCACGGCACGTTTTCGCTGACATAATATTAGCCCCAGATCATCGCGGCCCAACGCAGCAGCAACATCGCGCCGCAAATAGCGATTAACACCACGACCATTTTCCAGTGCTTAACGGCAAATCTTTTTGTTGGCATAACCCAATCCTTGTCAGTTGATACCCTTAGTCTACCAAAGTCTGCGCCAGAAAGCGCTTTACCCGGGACAACAGGTTATGCCAGAACAGCGGTTCGGCTTAAAACCAGTGGAATCTGTCGGCCAGTATCAATACCAGACCAGCAGCGGAAAGTAGATTCAATATCACAACGGTTCTGCTCGATACATTCATGTGATACCCCTTCGATGTTTAAGGACCAGATCAAGAATAGCTCAGCACTTTCGGATTGCGAGCCCCCGTCAACAAAAGTTCATGAACGCAGACATAAGGATGAGCGGTTCAAATCGGTCGCGGGAAGGTGCATTCGCCCTGTTAATAGTGTTACCATTACGCTGCTTGCCGTAAATCCGCATTTATCTGAATCGGCAGGTGCATGATGACGAACCAATTTGACGATTGTTGGTCAGATGGTTTCGTAATCTACTGTTTAATCACGATTATTTTCTTTGTATATGCTCTTATGTGTGGGGCATCACTGCAAATAAGGATATAAAATGCCTGTAATTACTCTTCCTGATGGCAGCCAACGCCATTTCGACCACGCTGTAAGCCCAATGGATGTTGCACTGGATATCGGTCCTGGACTCGCAAAAGCAACCATTGCAGGCCGCGTAAACGGTGAGCTGGTAGACGCGTCCGATCTGATTGAAAGCGATGCAACGCTTGCGATCATCACCGCGAAAGACGAAGAAGGTCTGGAGATCATTCGTCACTCCTGTGCGCACCTGTTAGGTCATGCTATTAAGCAGCTGTGGCCCAACACCAAAATGGCGATCGGCCCGGTTATCGACAACGGCTTCTACTACGACGTTGACCTTGACCACACCCTGACACAGGAAGATATCGACGCGCTCGAAAAACGTATGCATGAGCTCGCCGAAACGAACTATGACGTCATCAAGAAGAAAGTCAGCTGGCATGAAGCGCGTGAAACCTTCGTGAAGCGCGGCGAGAGCTATAAAGTCTCGATTCTTGATGAAAACATCGCTCATGATGACAAGCCTGGCTTGTACCATCACGAAGAATATGTCGACATGTGCCGTGGACCGCACGTGCCGAATATGCGCTTCTGTCATCACTTCAAACTGATGAAAATCGCAGGCGCCTACTGGCGTGGCGACAGCAACAATAAAATGTTGCAGCGTATCTATGGTACCGCGTGGGCCGATAAGAAAGCCCTGAACGCGTACCTGCAACGCCTGGAAGAGGCGGCTAAGCGTGACCACCGTAAAATCGGTAAGCAGCTTGACCTGTATCATATGCAGGAAGAAGCGCCGGGGATGGTGTTCTGGCATAACGACGGCTGGACAATCTTCCGTGAACTGGAAACGTTCGTGCGCTCCAAGCTGAAAGAGTACCAGTATCAGGAAGTGAAAGGCCCGTTCATGATGGACCGTGTGCTGTGGGAAAAAACCGGCCACTGGGACAACTACAAAGATGCGATGTTCACCACTTCGTCTGAGAACCGTGAATACTGCATCAAGCCAATGAACTGTCCGGGCCACGTTCAGATCTTCAACCAGGGTCTGAAATCCTACCGCGATCTGCCGCTGCGTATGGCGGAGTTCGGTAGCTGCCACCGTAACGAGCCATCAGGTGCGCTGCACGGTCTGATGCGTGTTCGTGGCTTTACTCAGGATGATGCGCATATCTTCTGTACTGAAGATCAGGTACGTGATGAAGTTAACGCCTGTATTCGTATGGTCTACGATATGTACAGCACCTTTGGCTTCGAGAAGATCGTGGTCAAACTCTCAACGCGTCCGGAAAAACGTATCGGTAGCGATGAGACATGGGATCGCGCAGAGGCGGATCTCGCCGTGGCGCTGGAAGAGAACGGTATTCCGTTCGAATACCAGCTGGGCGAGGGCGCATTCTACGGTCCAAAAATTGAATTTACCCTGTATGACTGCCTCGATCGCGCATGGCAGTGCGGAACGGTACAGCTGGACTTCTCCCTGCCGCAGCGTTTAAGCGCCTCTTATGTTGGCGAAGACAACGAGCGTCAGGTGCCGGTTATGATTCACCGTGCGATTCTCGGTTCACTGGAGCGCTTCATCGGCATCCTGACTGAAGAGTTCGCGGGCTTCTTCCCAACCTGGCTTGCGCCAGTGCAGGTAGTTGTGATGAACATTACCGATTCTCAGGCGGATTACGTTAAAGAATTGACGCAGAAACTACAAAATGCGGGCATTCGCGTAAAAGCAGACTTGAGAAATGAGAAGATTGGCTTTAAAATCCGCGAGCACACTTTACGTCGTGTCCCGTATATGTTGGTCTGTGGTGATAAAGAGGTGGAAGCAGGCAAAGTTGCCGTTCGCACCCGCCGTGGTAAAGACCTGGGGAGCCTGGACGTAAGTGAAGTGATTGAGAAGCTGCAACAAGAGATTCGCAGCCGCAGTCTTCAACAACTGGAGGAATAAGGTATTAAAGGCGGAAAACGAGTTCAAACGGCACGTCCGAATCGTATCAATGGCGAGATTCGCGCCCAGGAAGTTCGCTTAACAGATCTTGAAGGTGAACCACTGGGGATTGTGAGTCTGAGAGAAGCGATCGAAAAAGCTGAAGAAGCTGGAGTAGATTTAGTTGAAATCAGCCCTAACGCCGAACCGCCAGTTTGTCGTATTATGGACTACGGCAAGTTCCTTTATGAAAAGAGTAAATCTTCTAAGGAACAGAAGAAGAAGCAAAAAGTTATCCAGGTTAAGGAAATCAAATTCCGTCCTGGTACCGACGATGGCGATTATCAGGTAAAACTCCGCAGCCTGATTCGCTTTCTGGAAGATGGCGATAAGGCCAAGATCACGCTGCGTTTCCGCGGTCGTGAGATGGCCCACCAACAGATTGGTATGGAAGTGCTTAACCGCGTCCGTGAAGATCTGAGTGAACTGGCAGTAGTCGAATCCTTCCCAACGAAGATCGAAGGCCGCCAGATGATCATGGTGCTCGCTCCTAAGAAGAAACAGTAAGGCCTTCAAGCAGCAAAATCTGTGGAGCCTTCGGGCCCCATAGGTTTTGTTCGCCTATGTTTCGTTTATTTAACAATGCGAAGTGGAAGTTATTAAAATGCCAAAAATTAAGACCGTACGCGGTGCTGCTAAGCGCTTCAAAAAAACCGGTAAAGGTGGTTTTAAGCACAAGCACGCTAACCTGCGTCACATTCTGACTAAGAAAGCTACCAAGCGTAAACGTCACCTGCGTCCAAAAGCCATGGTTTCTAAAGGCGATCTGGGCCTGGTCATCGCGTGCCTGCCGTACGCATAAGTCGTTAACGTTTAACTTTTTTAACTTAGAATAGATACAGGAGAGCACACATGGCTCGCGTAAAACGTGGTGTAATTGCACGTGCACGTCACAAGAAAATTTTGAAACAAGCTAAAGGCTACTACGGTGCGCGTTCACGCGTATACCGCGTTGCCTTCCAGGCTGTTATCAAAGCAGGTCAGTACGCTTACCGTGACCGTCGTCAGCGTAAGCGTCAGTTCCGTCAACTGTGGATTGCGCGTATCAACGCAGCAGCACGTCAGAACGGTATTTCTTACAGCAAATTCATCAACGGCCTGAAAAAAGCCTCTGTTGAAATCGACCGTAAGATCCTGGCTGACATCGCAGTATTCGACAAAGTAGCGTTCACCGCTCTGGTCGAAAAAGCGAAAGCAGCACTGGCATAAGCCAGTTGAAAGAGGGGGCTTTGCTCCCTCTTTTCATATCGCCTTATCAGAAGATTGACATTTACCCGTCCAGGCTTTTCAATAAGGTCTTAACGGTTTTTACCCTACAAGGTAACGCAAGCATGAATGCTGCTATTTTCCGCTTCTTCTTTTACTTTAGCACCTGACTTCAGGAGGCTAGCGCGTGAAAGATGAAACGAAAAACAGCGCCAGATAAGCCTCCCGATGGAGGCTTTTTTTGTGCCTGAATTTGAGAGATTACGTCCAACAATTCGGTGTCTGCACCGACATAATGAGGAAAACCATGTCACATCTCGCAGAGCTGGTTGCCAGTGCAACGGCCGCCATTAACCAGGCCTCAGATGTTGCCGCGTTAGACAATGTCCGCGTCGAATATCTGGGCAAGAAAGGGCATCTGACCCTTCAGATGACTACCCTGCGTGAACTGCCAGCAGAGGAGCGCCCGGCAGCAGGTGCAGTGATTAACGAAGCCAAAGAGCAGGTACAACAGGCGCTGAACGCACGTAAAGCCGAGCTGGAAAGCGCAGTATTGAATGCGCGTCTGGCGGCAGAAACGATTGACGTTTCTCTGCCGGGTCGCCGTATCGAAAACGGCGGTCTGCATCCGGTTACCCGTACTATCGATCGTATTGAAAGTTTCTTCGGTGAGCTCGGCTTTACCGTGGCGACTGGCCCGGAAATTGAAGATGACTACCACAACTTCGATGCCCTTAACATTCCTGGCCATCATCCGGCACGCGCTGACCACGACACTTTCTGGTTTGACGCCACCCGTCTGCTGCGTACTCAGACATCTGGCGTTCAGATCCGTACCATGAAGGAGCAGGCTCCACCGATCCGCATCATCGCGCCGGGTCGCGTATACCGTAACGACTACGATCAGACCCACACCCCAATGTTCCACCAGATGGAAGGTCTGATTGTTGATAAAAACATCAGCTTCACCAACCTGAAAGGCACACTGCACGATTTCCTGAACAACTTCTTTGAGGAAGATTTGCAGGTTCGTTTCCGTCCGTCCTACTTCCCGTTCACTGAACCTTCTGCGGAAGTTGACGTGATGGGTAAAAACGGTAAATGGCTGGAAGTGCTGGGCTGCGGCATGGTGCATCCAAACGTACTGCGCAACGTAGGTATCGATCCGGAAGTATACTCCGGCTTTGCGTTCGGTATGGGCATGGAGCGTCTTACCATGCTGCGCTACGGCGTAACCGACTTACGTGCGTTCTTCGAAAACGATCTGCGTTTCCTCAAACAGTTTAAATAAGGGCAGGAAAGAACAATGAAATTCAGTGAACTGTGGTTACGCGAATGGGTTAACACCACGCTGGACAGCGACGCGCTTTCTAACCAGATCACCATGGCGGGTCTGGAAGTTGATGGCGTGGATCCTGTTTCTGGCGCCTTTACCGGCGTCGTGGTAGGTGAAGTGGTTGAGTGTGGTCAGCACCCTAACGCCGACAAACTGCGCGTAACAAAAGTCAATGTGGGCGGTGACCGTCTGCTGGATATCGTCTGCGGTGCGCCAAACTGCCGACAGGGCCTGAAGGTAGCCGTGGCGACCGTCGGCGCGGTACTGCCGGGCGATTTCAAAATCAAAGCGGCTAAGCTGCGCGGTGAGCCGTCTGAAGGCATGCTGTGCTCCTTCTCCGAGCTGGGCATTTCCGACGATCACTCCGGGATTATCGAGCTGCCGCAGGATGCACCAGTGGGTACCGATATCCGCGAATACCTGAAGCTTGATGACAACACCATCGAAATCAGCGTGACGCCAAACCGTGCCGACTGCTTAGGTATCATCGGTGTAGCCCGCGACGTGGCCGTGCTGAACCAGACCGAACTGAATGAGCCGGAGATCGCTCCGGTTGAGGCAACCATCAGTGATGTGCTGCCGATTCAGGTTGACGCGCCTGAGGCCTGCCCGCGCTACCTCGGTCGTGTGGTGAAAGGTATTAACGTTAAAGCGCCAACCCCGCTGTGGATGAAAGAGAAACTGCGTCGCTGTGGTATCCGTTCTATCGACGCTGTGGTTGACGTGACCAACTATGTTCTGCTGGAGCTGGGCCAGCCAATGCACGCCTTCGATAAAGATCGTATCGAAGGGGGTATTGTTGTGCGCATGGCGAAAGAGGGCGAAACCCTGGTTCTGCTGGACGGCAGCGAAGCGAAACTGAACGCCGACACTCTGGTAATTGCCGATCACAACAAAGCGCTGGCGATGGGCGGGATCTTCGGCGGCGAGCACTCTGGCGTCAACGACGAAACGCAAAACGTCCTGCTGGAATGCGCGTTCTTCAGCCCGCTCTCCATCACCGGCCGCGCACGCCGTCACGGTCTGCACACTGACGCTTCTCACCGCTATGAGCGTGGGGTGGATCCTGCGCTGCAATACAAAGCGATGGAGCGTGCGACTCGCCTGCTGATCGACATCTGCGGCGGCGAAGCGGGTCCGGTTATCGATGTGACCAACCAAGCGGCGCTGCCGAAGCGTGCGACCATTACTCTGCGCCGCAGCAAGCTGGATCGTTTGATTGGTCACCACGTTGCCGATGCGCAGGTGACCGACATTCTGACGCGTCTGGGCTGCGAAGTGACTGAAGGTCAGGATGAGTGGAAAGCCGTTGCGCCATCCTGGCGTTTCGACATGGAGATCGAAGAAGATCTGGTGGAAGAAGTGGCCCGCGTGTACGGCTACAACAATATCCCTGACGAGCCGGTGCAGGCGGGTCTGGTGATGGGCAGCCATCGCGAAGCCGATCTGTCACTGAAGCGTGTGAAAACCATGCTGAACGACAAAGGCTACCAGGAAGTGATCACCTACAGCTTCGTTGATCCTAAGCTGCAACAGCTGATCCACCCGGGTCAGGAAGCGCTGATCCTGCCAAGCCCGATCTCCAGCGAGATGTCAGCGATGCGTCTGTCCCTGTGGACGGGACTGCTGGGTACTATCGTTTATAACCAGAACCGTCAGCAGAACCGCGTGCGTATTTTCGAAAGCGGTTTGCGCTTTGTACCGGATACTCAGGCCAATTTAGGCATCCGTCAGGATCTCATGCTGGCCGGCGCCATCAGCGGTAACCGCTATGAAGAGCACTGGGACCTGGCAAAAGGGACGGTTGATTTCTACGATATGAAGGGCGATCTGGAAGCGATTCTCGATCTGACCGGTAAATTATCCGAAATTGAATTCCGCGCAGAAGCGATTCCAGCCCTGCATCCGGGCCAGAGTGCGGCGATCTATTTAGACGGCAAACGTGTTGGTTTTATTGGGGTTGTTCACCCGGAGCTGGAACGTAAGCTGGATCTGAATGGCCGTACCATCGTATTCGAGCTGGAGTGGAACCCGGTTGCAGACCGCGTCATTCCTCAGGCAAAGGACGTCTCACGCTTCCCGGCAAACCGCCGTGATATCGCGGTTGTGGTCGCTGAAAATGTGCCCGCAGCAGATATTTTGGCCGAATGTAAGAAAGTTGGCGTAAATCAGGTAGTTGGCGTAAACTTATTTGACGTGTACCGCGGCAAGGGCGTAGCAGAAGGTTTCAAGAGCCTCGCTATTAGCCTTATCCTTCAGGATACCAGCCGTACACTCGAAGAAGAGGAGATTGCCGCTACCGTCGCCAAATGTGTAGAGGCATTAAAAGAGCGATTCCAGGCATCATTGAGGGATTGAACCTATGGCGCTTACAAAAGCTGAAATGTCAGAATATCTGTTTGATAAGCTTGGGCTTAGCAAACGGGATGCCAAAGAGCTGGTAGAGCTGTTTTTCGAAGAGATCCGTCGTGCTCTGGAAAATGGTGAGCAGGTTAAACTCTCCGGCTTTGGCAATTTTGATTTGCGAGACAAAAACCAACGTCCGGGCCGTAACCCGAAGACGGGGGAAGATATTCCCATTACAGCCCGCCGCGTGGTGACCTTCAGACCCGGACAGAAGTTAAAAAGCCGTGTCGAAAACGCAACGCCCAAAGCAGAGTAATATGAACTAACTAAAAAGGCCGCTCACGCGGCCTTTTTTCTTTGCGCTATTTGCTAAACCCGCCGTAAAATCAATGATATCTCAACCGGATAACCTATCGTCTATGCTTGATCTTGCCCGTCTTCAGCACCGCTCCGATCTCCGCCGCCTGTGTCTGCTCGGGGTGCTGATGATTGTCGCCACCACCGTCAGCCTGTGTGCGGGCGATCGGTGGCTGGGACCGGAAAGCTGGTTTACGCCTGAGGGACAGCTCTTTGTCTGGCAGATCCGCCTGCCACGGACGCTGGCTGTGCTTTTAGTCGGCGCTGCGCTGGCGCTGTGCGGCACGATCATGCAGGCATTATTTGAAAACCCTCTGGCGGAACCCGGACTTCTCGGGGTGTCGAATGGCGCAGGCGTCGGGCTTATCGCCGCCGTGATGCTGGGGGGAGGCGAGCTCTCCGCCTGGGGGATTAGCCTCAGCGCCATCCTTGGCGCGCTGTTGATAACCCTTATCCTTCTGCGCTTTGCTCGTCGCCATTTATCCACCAGCCGGCTGCTGCTTGCCGGGGTAGCGTTGGGGATCATCTGTAGCGCGCTGATGACATGGGCCGTCTACTTCTCCACCTCTTTCGATCTGCGCCAGTTAATGTACTGGATGATGGGGGGATTTGGTGGCGTTGACTGGCGTCAGGGGTGGCTGATGGTGCTCCTGATCCCGGTCATCCTGTGGACGGCGTTCCAGGCGCAGCCGCTTAATATTCTCGCGCTGGGCGAAACGTCTGCTCGCCAGCTCGGGATGCCGATTGGCTTCTGGCGCAACGTGCTGGTTATCGCTATCGGCTGGATGGTGGGCGTAAGCGTGGCGCTGGCGGGGGCGATTGGCTTTATTGGGCTGGTGATCCCGCATATGCTGCGCCTGTGCGGTATTACGGACCACCGAACCCTGCTTCCTGCCTCGGCGGTTGCCGGGGCGGCAACGCTGCTGATTGCCGATATTATCGCCCGGCTTGCGCTGACGGCCGCTGAGTTGCCGATAGGCGTGGTGACCGCAACGCTGGGCGCACCGGTCTTTATCTGGCTACTATTAAAAGCTGGACGTTAAAACACAACCTGTAAGTCAACCTGAGGGAATGCTATGCAGTCTGATATTCTGAATACCGAAGTGACTACCATTGACGGCGAGAAAACCACGCTGGAAGGCTACAAGGGCAAGGTACTGCTCATCGTGAACGTGGCATCGAAATGTGGCCTTACGCCGCAGTATGAACAGCTGGAAAACATTCATAAAGCCTGGGAAAAAGACGGCTTTACCGTACTCGGCTTCCCGTGCAACCAGTTCCTGGGCCAGGAGCCGGGCAGCGAAGAGGAGATTAAGACCTTTTGCAGCACAACCTATGGTGTGACGTTCCCGATGTTCAGCAAAATTGATGTGAACGGGGAAAATCGTCATCCGCTGTATGCCAAACTGGTGGCTGCGGCGCCGACCGCCGTTGCGCCTGAAGAGAGTGGTTTCTATGAGCGTATGGCGAGCAAAGGTCGCGCGCCGCTCTATCCGGACGATATTCTGTGGAACTTCGAAAAATTCCTGATTGGCCGTGACGGTCAGGTCGTGCAGCGTTTCTCGCCTGACATGACGCCTGAAGATCCTATCGTGATGGAATCAATCAAGCTGGCGCTGGCGAAATAATGACGCTGCTGATGCAGCTCACAGGCGTTGCCGGGAAGGGACGTCTTGAGCCTGTTACCGCCGCAGTCAACGCAGGTGAAATCCTTCACCTGGTTGGGCCTAACGGCGCCGGAAAAAGCACGCTGCTGGCGCGCATGGCGGGGCTGACCCGCGGGGAAGGGGAGATTACCTTTCTCGGGCAATCGCTCGTCAACTGGCTACCCTCTACACTCGCCTCCCGTCGAAGCTATCTGGTTCAGCAGCAGGTTCCGCCCTTTGCAATGCCCGTCTGGCACTACCTGACGCTGCACCTGCCTGATAAAAATCAGGTAGCATTGCTCCATGACGTTGCTGCGGCGCTCGGGTTAGACGATAAGCTCACCCGACAGGCCAGCCAGCTTTCCGGTGGCGAATGGCAGCGCGTGCGTCTGGCCGCCGTCATCCTTCAGGTTCATCCGGTGGGAAATCCTCACGGGCGGTTGCTGCTGCTGGACGAGCCGATGAGCGGACTGGACGTTGCCCAGCAGGCAGCGCTGGATACTCTGCTCAGCGCGCTGTGTCGCAAGGGCATCGCCATTGTGATGAGCAGCCATGATTTAAACCATACGTTGCGCCACGCGCATCGGGTGTGGTTGCTGGCGCGTGGCAAACTGATTGCCAGCGGAACGCGCGACAGCGTGCTGACGGCCCCCAATCTTGCGAGTGCTTACCACATGTCGTTCCGGAGGCTGGATATTGAAGGCCACAAGATGCTCATTTCCACGACGCAGGAGTAACCTTTCTTGCACAGCCGCATAGATGCACGCTAAATTACCGAAAGAACAAAAAAAGCAGAGGATTCGTCTGAAATGCGATTCTGGTTTCTCCTTGTTGCGGCGCTATTTCTTGCAGGATGCAGCAGCCATCGTGCACCTCCGCC
Source organism: Enterobacter cloacae complex sp. IR5428 (assembly GCF_049238585.1). NCBI lineage: Bacteria > Pseudomonadati > Pseudomonadota > Gammaproteobacteria > Enterobacterales > Enterobacteriaceae > Enterobacter > Enterobacter cloacae complex sp. IR5428. Next base: position 204,562 of record NZ_JBMKHV010000006.1, read on the forward strand.
TAACCCACGGCTTTCTGACTCCATTACGGTCATTGCCAGCCTGAACGATCAGCTCAGCAACTGGCGCGGCACCCCTTATCGCTACGGCGGGATGAGCCGGGGCGGGGTGGATTGCTCGGGATTTGTGCTAATGACTTTCCGCGATAAATTTGACCTACAGCTTCCGCGTGAAACGCGTATGCAGGCGAAAATCGGCACTGAAATTGATAAAGACGAGCTCCTGCCCGGCGATCTGGTCTTTTTTAAAACAGGTTCCGGTGAAAGCGGCCTTCATGTCGGCATTTATGACACCGATAATCAGTTCATTCATGCCTCGACCAGCCGCGGCGTGATGCGCTCCTCTCTCGATAATGTTTACTGGCGTAAAAATTTCTGGCAGGCCAGGCGTATTTAACCGCTGCATAAAGATGCAGTGCGGAGGGCCTGGCGGTGAAAATAGACGTCAGGCTTTTCTTGCGGGTGGATTAAAGTAAAATTTTTGCCCACTTATTTTTGTCAGCATGTGCCTGTTTTATCTAAAACTGGCTATTATTCAATAACCAGGATAAGATTATTTTAGATTCAGGGAAAAATCTGAAAATTAATACGGAAAGAATGAAATTAATCTTATTAAAATCAAGACAGTGGAATTGTGCCTGCAATTGCTCCAGGATGTTCTCTCTCATCTTTAATGCAGGACAAGGGCGATGATTATTACGCTAGATAATGCTTACCAGTCTGAACTTTTACTCCTTCCGGCGCGTGATAGTGCAGGTTTGCTTAAAGGTTTAGAGATTTTGGTTAACTTTACTGGCGTGGGTACGGACGTACGAATCCCGACTGAACTGGTTATCCCTCATCTTTCTCAGGAAGATGAATTAGTGCTGTTTCAGGAAAAACTGCAATTACTCGATACCTGTAAGCTATTTTTTATTCAGCATCAGTTAATTGCATGGATCAATATTACACCTGCAATTGTTGAGTTTTTATTAACTAATGAGAACGCTGTTTCAATCCTTGATCGTTATCCGTTTCTTGAGTTTACTGTTAATGAGAACTATCCAGGTTTAAATAACGGGAAAGACGATCTTACGCTTGCAAGAATGGCGATCCATTTCCCCTTAGTGCTGGCTAACTTTGGTGCAGGGGCTGCATCCCTTAAACCGGTTTATGATGGTCTGTTCAAACGGGTGATTCTGGATAAAAACTTTATTCATCAGCGCGTCTCGGCGCTCTCTTACGAGCCATTTATGCGCGCCATTCTCTGGCAGATCGCGCCGCATTGTCAGTCGGTCATGGTCTCGGGAATTGACGATCACGGCATCTTACAACGCGTGCTGCCCTTCAATTTTGGCGCAATGCAGGGAACCCTGTGGCCTGCCGTCCCGGCAGAACGCGTAACGACCCTCGTTCAGCAATAACCCCTTTCTTCGCCCGTGTTTACGTCAAGGGAAACCCTCTACACTTAAAGCAGGAGGACTTATGACCCTGTCTTTTACTGCTCACTGGCACGATGAATTACCCGGCTTTTACACCGCGCTTAAGCCCACGCCTTTACAGAACGCGCGTCTTATCTGGCATAACGATGCATTAGCGGATTCGCTTGGCATCCCTTCGACACTTTTTCAGTCAGAAAAGGGCGCCGGTGTCTGGGGCGGCGAAACGCTGCTTCCGGGCATGAAGCCTCTGGCTCAGGTCTACAGCGGACATCAGTTTGGCGTCTGGGCGGGACAGCTCGGCGATGGTCGCGGCATCCTGCTGGGTGAACAGGTTCTGCCGAATGGCGAAACGCTCGACTGGCACCTGAAAGGGGCAGGGTTAACACCGTACTCACGCATGGGGGATGGCCGCGCGGTGCTGCGTTCAACCATTCGTGAAAGTCTGGCTTCCGAGGCGATGCATGCCCTGGGGATCCCCACCTCACGCGCGCTGTCCATTGTCACCAGCGACACGCCGGTGGCCCGTGAGACGATAGAGCAGGGGGCGATGCTGATCCGCGTGGCGGAAAGCCATCTGCGTTTTGGCCATTTTGAACACTTCTACTATCGCCGCGAGCCGGATAAAGTCCGCCAGCTTGCCGATTACGCCCTTCGACGTCACTGGCCGCACCTGCAAAACGAACCGGACCGCTATGTTCTCTGGTTCCGTGATATTGTCGCGCGCACCGCCTCAATGATTGCCCGCTGGCAGGCCGTCGGCTTTGCCCACGGGGTGATGAATACCGACAACATGTCCCTGTTAGGGCTGACGTTTGACTACGGTCCGTACGGCTTCCTTGATGACTATCAACCGGGTTACATCTGTAACCATTCGGACTATCAGGGGCGTTACCGTTTCGACAACCAGCCTGCGGTGGGGCTGTGGAACCTTCAGCGGCTTGCGCAAAGCCTGTCGCCGTTTATCGACGTCGATGCCCTGAACGATGCGCTCGACACCTATCAGGAGGTCTTGCTGCGGGAATATGGTGTGTTAATGCGCAACAAGCTGGGGCTGATGACGCAGGAAAAAGGCGATAACGCGCTGCTGAATGGGCTGTTTGCCATCATGGCGCGTGAAGGCAGCGACTATACCCGAACCTTCCGTATGCTGAGCCAGACTGCGCAGCAGAGCGCCGCTTCACCGCTGCGTGACGAGTTCATCGATCGACAGGCGTTTGATGACTGGTTTGCCACTTACCGGGCGCGTTTACAGCAGGAACAGATTGATGACGATACCCGCCAGACGCGGATGAAGGCGGTTAACCCGGCGATGGTGTTGCGCAACTGGCTGGCGCAGCGGGCTATTGAGCAGGCAGAGCAGGGGGATTATGCCGAGCTGCATCGGCTGCATATCGCCCTGCGCACGCCGTTTGCTGACCGGGAGGATGACTATGTCAGCCGCCCGCCGGACTGGGGCAAGCGACTGGAAGTGAGCTGCTCAAGCTAAGGGGCGAGAAAAACCTGCGGCGCGGCGTGCGCCGGATGTCTGCCGACGTGCACCTGCGCACCGTACCAGCGCGCCAGCGCGTCGGCCTGCAATACCGTCTCCGGTATGCCCTGAGAAACAATCCTGCCGTTGTGTAACAGCAGGATCCGGTCCGACCATAACGCGGCGAGATTAAGATCGTGCAGCACCACGCAGACGTGAAGATGACCCAGACGGGTCAGCGATTTCAACAGGCGCAGCAGATGCTGCTGGTGGTAGAGATCCAGCGCTGAAGTGGGTTCGTCGAGAAACAGCCAGCCGCGCGGCGTTCCCTCACGCCACAGCTGCGCCAGCGCGCGGGCGAGCTGGATGCGCTGCTGCTCGCCGCCCGAGAGGGAATGGTAACGTCTGCCAGCCAGCGGCAGGCAACCGGTCAGCTGCATCACCTCACGCACAATCGACGGTTCAGGTTGACGCGACCAGGGCGCACGCCCCATTCCAACGATCTCCTCTACCAGCCAGTCAAATCCAGGCTGAGTATGCTGACGCATCACTGCCCGATAGCGGGACAGCGTCTCCGGGTGCCATTCATCCAGCGCTTTCCCCGCCAGCGAACAGCCGCCGCTGTCGGGTTTCAGGTAGCCGGTCAGCAGTCGCAGCAGCGTGGATTTCCCCGCGCCGTTGGGACCGATCAATGTAACCAGCTCTCCCTGCGACAGTGACAGCGAAACGTTATCTGTCAGCGTGCGGCCAGACCGGGTAAAAGTCAGATTTTCAGCCGTATAACGTTCAGCCATGCTGTTCTCCACGACGAAAAATGAGCCATAAGAACCAGGGGGCGCCAAGGATGCTGGTGAGCAACCCGACCGGCATTTCTGCCGGGGCGACCAGAGTGCGGGCTACCGTATCCGCCACCAGCAGCAGAAAAGCGCCCGCGAGAACCGTGCCGGGGAGGGTTGCCCGGTGATCGGCGCCCAGCCACATGCGCATCAGGTGCGGCACCACGAGTCCGACAAAGCCAATCACGCCGCTGACGGCGACAGCCGCAGCGACCAGCAGAGCGCTGCATAACAGTAATATTCGCTGTACAAGGGCAACGTCCACGCCGAGGTAATGCGCTTCCTCTTCACCCAGTTGCAGTAAATTTAATGCACTGGCACAACGCCAGATCGCCAGAGCGGCAGGCACCATCAGCGAGATCACGGCGAGCAGCGTTGACCACTGCGCCTGACCGAGACTTCCCATTCCCCAGAGTGAAAGCTGACGCAACTGGGCGTCATTGCTGACCCACGAAAGCACACCCACTGCCGCACCGCACAGGGCATTGATGGCGATACCCACCAGCAACAGACGTGACAGAGAGGTGTCACGCTGCTTGCTGAGCAGGAAGATCACACCTGTGGCTGCCAGCGCCCCAAAAAATGCCGCCAGCATCGGAGCATAAAGCATCACCAGCGCGGGCAGCGAGAGCGGGAGCACCACCCACAGGGCGACGGCCAGCGCCGCACCGCTGCTGATCCCGAGCAGACCCGGGTCGGCCAGCGGATTGCGGAACAGCCCCTGCATGACGCAGCCGGCGAGCGCCAGCGACCCGCCAATCACCAGCGCCAGCAGCACGCGGGGCAGACGGATGGTGAGCCAGATCTGGCGTAGCGTCTCATCGCTGCCGCTCCACAGCACGTTCACCGGCAGGCGTAACGCCCCAAAACCGGTAGCCATGAACGTCATGACGGTAAGCAACCCCGCCAGAAGCCATAACGATAACGTGATGCGCCGGGACATCAGGGCAGTTGCTCCGCTCTGGCACGCAGCTGTTGTATGGCTTTCGGCGTGCGGACGCTGAAGCCCAGCAGGGCCATGTCATCAATAGCCAGCACCTGCTTGCTTCGCCCCGCTGGCGTTTGCGCCAGGCCGGGCAGTTTCCACAGATTTTGTTCGCCGCCCAGCGCGTTAAGGCCGTCCTGCGAAATCACCACCAGATCCGGCTGGCTGGCCATTACCCCCTCCTGGGAGAGCGGCTGATAGCGGGTAAAGCCCTGCATGGCGTTCTGCAACCCGGCGGCGCGTATTGCCGCATTCGCGCCGGTCTGTTGCCCGGCCGCCATTGCGGTCATTCCGCCGTGGCTGAGGATAAACAGCACCCGCTTGTTGAGCGGTGTTGAGGGCAGAGCCGCCAGCGCCTGACGCAGCGAGTTGCGCAGGGTTTCCCCTTGCACCTCATGATGCGTCGCCTGAGCTATCACTCGCACTTTTTCGTCAATCGTGCGCAGGTCAGGCGTGCCGGGAACGGTAACTACCCGGACGTGGCTCTGTTCAACCTGTTTCAGCGCCAGAGAGGGTTGCGCCTGGTCGCTTGCCAGCACCAGCGTCGGGCGTACGGACAGAATTCCCTCCGCATTCAGCTGGCGGAGATACCCCACGTCAGGCAGCGCGTTTGTCGCCTGCGGCCACTGGCTGGTACTGTCGCGCGCAACCAGAGAAGACTCCGCGCCGAGGGCGTAGACGATCTCCGTCACGTCGCCGCCGAGGGCGACAATTCTCTCCGGCGCGGCGACGGTGACCAGCGGCAGGGCGCAGAGCAGGGCAAACCAGTTTTTCATGCGGCCAGCCCTTCTGGCGTCAGAGCGTCAATCTGGCGGCGCCACTGGCTCTGCTCCGGCTCGCCTTCGGTACGCTGCCCATAGAGCTGGGCGATCTGAGTTCCATCCGCAGCAAACAGCTCCAGGCTGGTAACGTGTCCGTCTGCCGTGGGCTTACGCGTAACCCACGTCTCCGCGATAGTCTCCTCCAGCAGATGCAGGGTAAAGGTTGGGTTGAAGATGTTCAGCCAGCCCTTCATGGGCGTCAGTTTTTCCACCACACCGGTGAAGATCTGCACGCAACCGCGGTTGCCGACGAAGATCATGATTTCGTTTCCGTCCTGTTGCGCCCTCTCCAGCAGTTGTGCCAGCGCGCTGTTATCCACCTTACAGGCCAGATCGTCACTCACCAGACGAAACGCCTGCTGGCGGCTCAGGTTATGGCGCTTCAATAAGCTAAAGAATTGATGCACGTCGGTCATGGCGCGCCACTCTTTCTCCACCGAGCCTGCATCTGCACCGTCGGAATGCGCGGGGGCTTCGACAGCCTTCAGCGCCAGAGCGGGGTTATCGGCAATGATAAAACGGGTCAGGACGTCGCCCCAGGCAGCAACGTCGGTGTGATCCGTGGTGTAGACCTTCAGTAAAGCGTCGCCCTGATGATCGAAGAACTGAATGCTCTGACGTTCGCCGCGGGAGGTCGTTTCGCTAATGTGAAACGCGCTCGCCCACTGGTTGAGGAACAAACGCAGATCCAGCGCGCGCGGATTCAGCACCAGCCCGGCATGACCGCCGAGGTGCTGGTGAGTAAACGCTCCAACCTGTTCGTGAACGGCGTATTCGTTACGGCAGATGCATTTGGTTTCCCCCACGGACTCCAGCGCTGCCAGAATCTCGCGGATTTCACCGCGCAGCCGCCAGGCGTCGTGTCCAACGCGCGCAAATGCCAGCTCTGCTTCGCTGATGTGCATTAATCCGGCGATATCACGGGCGTACTTACCCGGATGTTCTTCTTTAAGCTCAAGCCAGCGTGTGTAGTGACCCATAATCTTATCCTTCTGAATCGTTGCCCCGAAGGGAATTACCATTGATAACTGACGAAGATCTTGCCGTTGCGGCCATCCTGCGGGATGCCCTGCGGTGACCAGTAGGCTTTGTCGAAGGCGTTCCCCAGCACGAGGGTGGTGGTGATGCCTTTGAACTGCTGCTGGCCTTTATAACTGACGTAGAAATCATTTACTGCGTAGCCAGGCTGCTCGCTGTAGCTGCTGCTGATGTGCGTTGAACGTTCGACGAAGGTGCCGATCCAGCCCACGGAGAAGCCGCTTTGCGCCACCGGGATATCCAGCTTGCTGGTGACGGTGTCCGGGTTGATGCTGGAGATATATTCACCCGTGTCGGTATCTTTCCCGCGCGTGCGGTTGTAGGCCACGTCGAGGTTGAACAGGCTGGTCGAGTAGGTCGCCATCATGTCCCAGCCCCAGATTTTGGCATTTGGTACGTTATAGGACATGGTAGTGGCCGCCGCAAAATCGACGGTGGTAGAGATGTAATCTTTCGCTTTGGTGTCGAAGTAGCTGGCTTTGAACTCCAGCGCGTCGTTGGCGAGTAGCAGATCGTCAAAACGCAGCCCAAAACCGAACTCCTGGGTTTCGTTGGTCTCCGGACGCAGGTTCGGGTTCGGCACCCAGTAGTTAGTGTAGAAGCTGCCGATAGAGAAGTGCTTTGAGTCGTTATACATCTCGCCCATCGTTGGCGCGCGGAAGGCCTGGGCGTAAGAGCCGAAGAGCATCAGCCAGTCGGTTGGACTCACGGTTAACCCGGCGCGTGATGACCATTTATCCGCATCCACGTCGTCGTAACCGTCGCTGCTGCCGCGGTAGTTGTCGTAACGCGTCCCGCCGAGAAGCGTTACCGGCAGGTCGCGCAGGGTGATCTCATCCTGCAACCAGCCGGAGCTGAAGTCGATTTTAGCGTCCGGGAAGCCGGTGGTCGCGCCGCCAGGGTGTTGCTCCTGACGGTAGTATTCCCCGCCGTAGGTCAGCAGGTGCGAGGCGAAGGAGTCGCTGAACAGGCGGGTGCGGTTTTCCACTTTGCCGCCTTTGGTGGTCTGCTTACGGAACTCGCCGCTGGCGTCGATGTTCTGGGCGTTGATCCGCGCTTCGGACCAGTAAATTTTCGCATCGGCGTTCAGCCAGTCGTTTCCGGCTGGCGCAATGCGGTAGCCAAGCTGGGCATCGCGCTGAATGGTGGAACGATCGGTCATCGGGTTACTGCTGCTGGCATCCGTGGTCTGCGGGTTTTTCGGCTCCTGCGTGTCGTTGTTGTAGTAGCGCAGGGAGCCGCTCAGCGTCTGAGCCGGATCAATTTTCCAGCTGCCTTTCGCCAGCATATTGTTGATGGATTCGTCGTTTGGCGCCCTCGCGCCGTCACTCTGGCGAATGTCGCCGCGATCGCGACTGGACCAGGAGACCACACCGTCCAGGGTATCGGTGCGGCCATAGGCGCTGGCGCCCATCCCGATGCTGTGATCGCCTGTTGCACCGGTAGCAAATACGCGATAGCCGCTATTTTTACCTGCGTCCAGCAGATCGCTGGCGTCGACGGTGTCATATGAAATTACGCCGCCCAGCGCGCCGCTGCCGTACAGCAAGGCGGAAGGGCCACGTACCACTTCGATACGTTTGATCAGCGCCGGATCGAGGAACGTGCTGTTCAGGTGTCCGGTATCGGTGCCCTGGCGTACGCCATCCACCAGCACCAGCACGCCACGTCGGTCGTAACCGCGCAGGTTAACGTCCTGACCGTTGGTGCGCCCGGTGCCGTCCAGCGTCAGGCCGGGCACCTTGCGCAGCAGGTCGGCGGCGGAGCTGGCGGTCTGGTTTTCCGGCGCGGTGGCGTCAATCACGCTTACCATCATGGGGGCTTCGAAGGCGCTGCGGGCGTTGCCGGTGGCGGTAACGGTGATATCGTCTGTGGCGGCAAACGCAACGCCCGGCAGGGTGCTGACAATTGCCAGCGCCAGAAGAGACGGGCGTAAAGACACGGATTGCAGGTGTGGCATAGCAACTCTCCATAAGAATTGAAAAGCGCTGGCTGCCTGGGGATCACCTGGGTGGCTGGCGAATGTGTTGTCTGGATTATTTAGTCAGGATCAGTTTTCCGGCATTGGTCTGGCGCAGCAGGTAGTGCTGGCCGTCATGCTCGATAATGACCCGTCCCTCCTCACCCAACAGGCTTTTGCTGTCGATTCGGCGATCGGTGGGAGCAGGGGACGGCGCTGTGTGTGTTTTTACTGGCGTTGCCGCGCTGTTATCGGTCGGTGACATAATGTTTATAAATAACAATCAATGTAACAATGATAATCATTATCAATAAACTGCAAATTCACGGCAAGCGTTTTTATGAAAATTGTGTGAGGGGATCAAATTTGGGGGAGAGGTGCGGTCTGATGCCCTCACCCCAACCCTCTCCCACGGGGAGAGGGAGAAGGGCACGTACCGTAGGCCGGGTAAGCGCAGCGTCACCCGGCAGGATTTTAAAAGCGCGTGTCCACGGCTGAAGCCAGCTTCTCCAGCAGCAGCTCGCTGTCTTCCCAGCTCAGGCACGGGTCGGTAATCGACTGGCCGTACACCATTTGCTGTCCGGCGACGATCTTCTGCGTGCCTTCTTTGATAAAGCTCTCCGCCATAATTCCTGCAATGGCGGTCGAGCCGCTGCGGATCTGCTGGCAGACTTCATCGCAGACGTCCAGCTGGCGGCGGTGCTGTTTCTGGCAGTTGCCGTGGCTGAAATCCACCACCAGATGCTCCGGCAGGTCAAATTCCGCCAGCGTTTCGCAGGCGGCGGCAATATCTTCTGCATGGTAATTCGGTTTTTTACCTCCACGCATAATGATATGTCCGAACGGGTTGCCGCTGGTCTGGTAGATGGTCATCTGGCCGTTTTTATCCGGGGAGAGGAACATATGGCTGGCGCGTGACGCGCGGATGGCATCAACGGCGATGCGGGTATTGCCGTCCGTTCCGTTTTTGAAGCCCACCGGGCAGGAGAGCGCCGACGCCATTTCACGGTGGATCTGGCTTTCGGTGGTACGCGCGCCAATCGCGCCCCAGCTAATGAGGTCGGCAATAAACTGTCCGGTCACCATATCCAGAAATTCGGTAGCGGTCGGCACGCCCAGCTCGTTAACCTGTAGCAGCAGCTTACGCGCCAGCGCAATGCCGTGATTCACCCGGTAACTACCGTTCAGATCGGGATCGGATATCAATCCTTTCCAGCCCACGACGGTACGCGGTTTTTCAAAGTAGGTACGCATCACGATCTCCAGGCGATCCTGATACGTGCCGCGCAGCGTCTGAAGGCGTTGTGCATAATCCATCGCCGCGTCCAGGTCGTGGATGGAGCAGGGGCCAATTACTACCAGAAGACGTTTGTCTTCACCATTGAGAATTTTTTCGATGCGGCGACGGGAGGCCGTCACATGGTCCGCCACCTCGGCGGAAACGGGGTGCAGCCGGGCCAGCTCAGCCGGGGTGACCAGGCTATCAATGCGCGCGGTGCGCAGTTCGTCGGTTTTGTTCATGGAATGTCTCAGAAATTTTTTGCTTCATCGGCAGACTACCGGGAAGTGATGGGCATCACCTTAAACCAATCCCTGCTGATTTCAAGTTCGGGGCACGTCGCCCCGAGGATGGCATGATAATAACTGAAACTGGATTAATGTACTAGCATATTAGTACATGCGGCGATTCAGTCCCATGATATCGAGGATCTTGGTGGCAATTTCTTCTACTGAATAGTTGGTACTGTTCAGCCAGGGAATTTGATTTTTCCGGTACAGCGCTTCGACTTCGGAGACTTCCATTCGACACTGGCGCATCGAGGCGTAGCGGCTGTTCTCGCGACGTTCTTCGCGGATCGCCGCCAGGCGTTCCGGGTTGATGGTCAGCCCAAACAGCTTATGCTGGAGCGGCTTGAGCGCGGCGGGCAGCACCAGGTTATCCATATCATCGGCAATAAAGGGGTAGTTGGCGGCGCGAATGCCAAACTGCATGGCCAGGTAAAGGCTGGTGGGGGTTTTACCGCAGCGCGACACACCTAGCAAAATGACCTGCGCCTGGTCCAGATTGCGCAGCGAGATCCCGTCGTCGTGCGCCAGAGTGTAGTCAATGGCGGCAATACGCGCATCGTATTTGGTCAGGTTGCCGGGGTTCAGCCCGTGGGTACGGTGAGCGATCGGCGTCGGGTCGAGCTTCAGCTCGCTTTGCAAGGGAGCAACCAGCGCCTGCACGATGTCCTGACAGAAGCCCTCGCTTTGCAAAATGATGTTGCGGATCTCAGGGATCACAATGGAATAGAACACCAGCGGACGAACGCCGGTCTGCTGGTAAATGGCGTCGATCTGGTCCTTGACCGCTTTGGCCCGGCTCTCATTTTCCACGAACGGCAACGTGATGCTGTTTATCGATACCGGAAACTGCGACATCACCGCGTGTCCCAGCACCTCGGCGGTAATCGCCGTCCCATCAGAAATATAAAAAACGTGGCGATCGACAGCATTATCCATTTTATCCACCCTGAATAGCGTACGTAATTGCCTGAAAGCATAAATTAAAAAAGTTAATTGCACAGCAAAGAACTTATCTGAATTTAAAATGAAATGGTGTTTTTGATTTTCCTGAAAAGTGGATTTCATTTTCTGATTAGCGGCGTTATTTCTATGGTTTTTGACGGAATCTATAGGAATCATCGGGTTAGCGAGTGCGGGGAAACTGTCCGAAAAGTTGAAAATTTAAATTGCTTACACGATTCACCGTTTTTTTAGCGGAAATAAATATGCCAGTATAAATACGTAGTCAGGTGTTTCTTACTCCGATCAAATATCACAAAAGGATTGTTTCGATGTCCAACAATGGCTCGTCACCGCTGGTGCTTTGGTATAACCAACTCGGCATGAATGATGTAGACAGAGTTGGGGGCAAAAATGCCTCCCTGGGTGAAATGATTACAAATCTGTCCGGTATGGGTGTCTCCGTACCAAACGGGTTTGCCACAACCGCCGATGCGTTTAACCTGTTTTTAGACCAGAGCGGTGTAAACCAGCGCATTTACGACCTGCTGGATAAAACGGATATTGATGATGTCACCGAGCTTGCCAAAGCCGGCGCGCAAATCCGCCAGTGGATCATCGACACACCTTTCCAGCCGGAACTGGAAAAAGCCATCCATGACGCCTACAACCAGCTCTCCGCTGACGACGCGCAGGCCTCCTTTGCCGTGCGCTCTTCCGCTACCGCGGAAGATATGCCGGATGCCTCTTTCGCCGGACAGCAGGAAACCTTCCTCAACGTCCAGGGTTACGAGGCGGTACTGGTGGCGGTGAAGCATGTGTTTGCTTCCCTGTTCAACGACCGCGCCATCTCCTATCGCGTGCATCAGGGCTATGACCACCGCGGCGTCGCGCTCTCCGCAGGCGTACAGCGCATGGTGCGCTCCGACGTGGGCTCTTCCGGCGTGATGTTCTCTATCGATACTGAATCCGGCTTCGACCAGGTGGTGTTTATCACCTCCGCATGGGGTCTGGGCGAGATGGTGGTGCAGGGGGCGGTGAACCCTGACGAATTCTACGTGCACAAGCCTACGCTGGCGGCTAACCGTCCGGCAGTGGTACGCCGCACCATGGGCTCGAAAAAAATCCGCATGATCTATGCCCCGACGCAAGAGCATGGCAAGCAGGTCACCATTGAAGATGTGCCGCAGGAGCAGCGGGATCGCTTCTCGCTCACCGACGCCGAAGTGGAAGAGCTGGCAAAGCAGGCGGTGCAGATTGAAAAACACTATGGCCGTCCGATGGACATCGAGTGGGCCAAAGACGGACACACCGGCAAGCTGTTTATCGTGCAGGCGCGTCCGGAAACCGTCCGTTCGCGCGGTCAGGTCATGGAGCGCTACACCCTGCACGCGCAGGGCAAAATTGTCGCGGAAGGTCGTGCGATTGGTCACCGCATCGGTGCCGGTCCAGTGAAAGTGATCCACGACATCAGCGAGATGAATCGCATTCAGCCTGGCGACGTGCTGGTGACCGACATGACCGACCCGGACTGGGAGCCGATCATGAAGAAAGCGGCTGCTATCGTCACCAACCGCGGTGGCCGTACCTGTCACGCGGCTATCATTGCCCGTGAGCTGGGGATCCCGGCGGTAGTCGGCTGTGGTGACGCGACCGAACGCATGAAGGACGACCAGAACGTGACGGTCTCCTGTGCCGAAGGCGATACCGGTTACGTGTATGCCGATATCCTCGACTTCAGCGTGAAGAGCTCCAGCGTGGATACCATGCCGGACCTGCCGCTGAAAATCATGATGAACGTCGGTAACCCGGATCGCGCGTTTGACTTCGCCTGCCTGCCGAACGAAGGCGTGGGCCTGGCGCGTCTGGAATTCATCATCAACCGCATGATCGGCGTTCACCCGCGCGCGCTGCTGGAGTTTGACGACCAGGACGCGAAGCTGCAAAACGAAATCCGCGAGATGATGAAGGGTTACGACTCGCCGAGAGAGTTCTATGTCGGTCGTCTGACGGAAGGCATCGCCACGCTCGGCGCGGCCTTCTACCCGAAACGCGTGATCGTGCGTCTGTCGGACTTTAAGTCCAACGAATATGCCAACCTGGTGGGCGGCGAACGCTACGAGCCGGAAGAAGAGAACCCGATGCTGGGCTTCCGCGGCGCCGGACGCTACGTGTCGGAAAGCTTCCGCGACTGCTTCGCGCTGGAGTGCGAGGCGGTAAAACGCGTGCGCAACGACATGGGGTTGACCAACGTGGAAATCATGATCCCGTTCGTCCGTACCGTGGATCAGGCGAAAGCGGTGGTGGATGAGCTGGCGCGTCAGGGGCTGAAGCGCGGCGAGAACGGGCTGAAGATCATCATGATGTGTGAAATTCCGTCCAACGCCCTGCTGGCCGAGCAGTTCCTGGAGCACTTCGACGGCTTCTCCATTGGTTCGAATGATATGACGCAGCTGGCGCTCGGCCTGGACCGCGACTCCGGCGTCGTCTCTGAGCTGTTTGATGAGCGTAACGAGGCGGTGAAAGCGCTGCTCTCCATGGCCATCCGTGCGGCGAAGAAACAGGGTAAATATGTCGGGATCTGCGGGCAGGGTCCTTCTGACCATGAAGACTTTGCGGCCTGGCTGATGGATGAGGGGATTGATAGCCTCTCCCTGAACCCGGACACCGTGGTGCAAACCTGGCTGAGCCTGGCAGAGCTGAACAAGTAAAACCTGCATAACCTGAAAAAGGCGAGGATATCTGTCCTCGCCTTTTTTATTTTCCTGCGAATATGCTCACCATCACAAATAAAGCAAAAAACCAAATATCATAATTTATCTGTTAATTTAGACAATTGTTAGTGGGCAGGGCGTTGCTAATACTTGAGCCTTACCGCGTACATCCGTCGGGATGATGCGCGACTGGTTGAAATACGTTTTAACCTGAAAAAAAGGCAAATAACAATGACAATCTCCTCTGTATTACGTACCAAAGATAAAATAGGTTATGGCCTCGGTGATATGGCCAGCGCGCTGGTCTGGCAAACGGCAACGTTATTTCTCGCGTATTTCTATACGGACGTATTCGGTTTGCCGGCGGCCATTATGGGCACCATGTTTTTAGTGGTGCGCGTGATCGATGCGTTTGTCGATCCGTGCATTGGCGCGCTGGTGGATCGCACTCAGACCCGCCACGGTCGTTTTCGTCCCTGGCTGCTCTGGTTTGCCATTCCGTTTGGCGTGAGCTGCCTGATTACCTTCTACGTACCGGATGCCGGGCAGACGGCGAAAATTGTCTATGCCTGCGTAACCTATGCCATCCTGAGCCTGATCTACTCCGCGATTAACGTCCCATACTGCGCCATGCCCGGCGCGCTGACGCTCGACCCGCGCGAGCGCCACTCGCTGCAATCCTGGCGCTTTGGCCTGTCGTTTATCGGCGGGTTGATTGTAACGGTCATCGCGCTGCCGCTGGTCTCATTATTAGGTCAGGGGAATGTGCAAAAAGGTTATTTCTATGCCATGAGCCTGATGGGGCTGCTGGGTATTATTTTATTCTTCTGCTGCTTCTTTATGACCCGGGAGCGTTACTCGCCACGCAATGTCACCTCCGGCTCGATGCTGACGGATTTAAAACTGCTGGCCGCCAACAACCAGTGGCGAATTGTTTTTCTGTTTAATATTTTACTGTTAACCGCCGTCGTGACGCGTGGCTCTGCGACCATGTATTACGTTAACTATGTTCTGTTACGTCCTGAACTGGTCTTTGCCTTTATTGTTTCCGGCATGGTGGCATCCTTAAGCGGCGCATTATTATCTGAACGCCTGCTGGGGAAATTTGATCGCGTACGTGCCTATCAGTGGACCATTATTTCTTTCGTTATTTTTGGCGCGTTGATTTTCTTCATTCCTCCTTCGCAGGTGTGGCTGATATTCGGTCTGAATATTGTGTTTAGTTTTATTCAGAACCTGACCACGCCGCTGCAATGGACCATGTTCTCCGATGTGGTGGACTACGAAGAACACCGCAGCGGCCGCCGTCTGGACGGGCTGGTCTTTTCTACCGCCCTGTTTGCCATCAAGTTTGGGTTGGCGCTGGGTGGGGCGGTAGTCGGTTGGGTGCTGGGCATGGTGGATTACGCGCCCGGACAGGCAAACCAGGCGCCTCACGTCCTCGCAACCATCAATGCCCTGTTCACCCTGATCCCCTGCGGGCTGTTCCTCTGCATGGTGGCGCTCCTTGCTATCTACAAACTCAACAGCCGACTGGTGGATTCCATTGCCCGTGAGCTTGCCAGCAAGCGACACATTCGAAACGATGCGGGGCAGCTCAGCCCGGTAACCCAATCCGCACTACAGGAGTAAACCATGACTGTGATCTACAAGGACGCGGGACGTCCCGTACACGAGCGTGTCGCTGATTTACTGGCGCGTATGACGCCGGAAGAGAAATTTGCCCAGATGCACGCGTACTGGCTGATCCTCGATGAACACGGCAACCACCGCGAGCGTAGCGATTTGAGCGATGAGTTCGCCGGCGTGAGCGAACAGGCGTCCCTCAGCGAAAGGCTGAAGCTGGGCGTCGGGCAGATCACCCGTCCGCTCGGCACGCACATTGTTGATGCAAAAACCGGCGTGCGTGCCGCTAACCGCCTGCAACGTATGATGATGGAGGAGACCCGGCTCGGCATTCCGGCGCTGTTTCATGAGGAGTGTCTGGTGGGGCTGCTGTGCAAAGATGCAACCCTGTTCCCGTCGTCGCTGAACTACGGTTCCACCTGGGACCCGGCGCTGGTGCAGCGCGCGGCGGAGCAGATTGGCAACGAGGCCCGGTCTGTCGGGTGCCAGCAGGGGCTGGCCCCGGTGCTGGATGTCTCGCGCGATGTGCGCTGGGGACGGACGGAAGAGACCTTTGGGGAAGATCCGTGGCTGGTAGGGGTGATGGCGACGGCGTACGTGAAGGGGTTGCAGGGCGATAAGCGCGATCTGCTGGCGACCCTGAAACATTACGTGGGGCACTCCTTCAGCGAAGGGGCGCGCAATCATGCGCCGGTCCATCTGGGTTTCAGCGAGCTAAACGATACCTTCCTGCTACCGTTTGAGATGGCGGTGAAGCTGGCCAACGCCGGTTCGGTGATGCCAGCCTATCATGACATTGATAATCAGCCAGGGCACAGCGACCATTTCCTGCTCACCACCGTGCTGCGTGATCAGTGGGGCTTCGACGGCATTATTGTCGCGGATTACGGCGGCGTCAGCCTGCTGCACCAGCACCACGGGATTTCTCACGATCCAGCAGAATCGGCGGCGCTGGCGTTTAACGCCGGGCTGGACGTGGAATTGCCGAAGGATGACTGCGCGCGTCATCTGGCGGAAGCGGTAGAGCGTGGGCTTATCTCCATGGCGAAGGTGGATGAGATTGTGGCGCGCGTGCTAAGTGAAAAATTCCGTCTCGGGCTGTTTGAAAAACCGTACGCCGACGAAAAAGGTATCGATTTGCAGAATGAGGCGACCCGGCAGGTGGCGCGCGAGGTGGCAACAAAATCGATCACGCTGCTGGAAAATAACGGCATTTTGCCCCTCGGCGGAAAACCCCGTGTAGCGGTAGTGGGGCCGACGGCGGACGATCCGCTGGCGTTGCTGAGCGGCTACAGCTTCCCGGTTCACCTGATCATCAGCGATATGGTTGAAGAGACCTCGCAGGTGACAACCCCGCGCGCAGCGCTGGAACAGTACCTTGGTGCATCGCAGATACGTTACGCCAAAGGGTGCCACATTATCGAAAAACGGATGGCGGGTGCGCCGGTGTTCCCGGGCGACAGCGGCGGTAAACCGATGCAGCAATCGCCGGTTTCACAACGCACGGATTTGATCCCCGAAGCCGTGAGCGCGGCAAAAGAGAGTGACGTGGTGGTGGCCTGCGTGGGCGACCTCGCCGGGCTATTCCAGAGCGGCACCGTGGGGGAAGGATCGGATACCGATTCGCTGAATCTGCCGGGCATGCAGCAACAGCTGCTGGAGGAGCTGGTGGCAACCGGCAAGCCGGTAATTGTCGTCATGACGGGTGGGCGTCCTTATAACCTTCAGGGGCTGGAAGAGAAGGTGGCCGCGCTGATGATGGCCTGGGCGCCGGGGCAGGAAGGGGGCTGGGCGATTGCCGATATCTTAACCGGCCGCGCGGAGCCGCAGGGCAGGCTGGTAGTCAGCGTGCCGAAAAACGCCGGGGCGATGCCGTACTACTATAACCACAAGCTGAAAAGCGGCGGCACGCCGTTTGCGTTCCATTTCGGCGCACTTTACCCGTTCGGTTACGGTCTTGGCTGGACGCAGTTTCACTGGAGTGCGGCGCGTCTCGCTGAAAGCCACGTCCCGGTCGACGGAGAGGTGGTGTTAAGCGTCGATGTCAGCAACATCGGGGAGCGCAGCGGCAGCGAAGTAATACAGGTGTACGTGCGTGACAAAGTCGCGACGCAGGTTCGTCCGCTTCAGGAGCTGAAAGCGTTTCAACGCGTTACGCTTTCACCGGGAGAAACCGCCACCCTGACCTTTACCTTGCCGGTGGAGATGTTTAATTTCACCCGCCGGGACGGGAAGCGGATTGTCGAGCCAGGTGAATTTGAGCTACAGGTTGGCGCGTCCTCGGCGGATATTCGCGAGGTGGTGAACGTGCAGGTGACCGGGGAGACGCGGGTGCTGGAGGGGGAATGGCAGATGTTGAGTAGGAGTGAAATTTGTAAAAATTAATATTCAGGACTCGCCTGGCCACAAAGGCGAGTCCTCTTTCAAGCAATCAAAAGAGGAAAATGAACTTACAAAGCACTAATAACTTAAAAAAATAGTTCGCATAAGAATAGTCTTAGCCGCCTTGCTCTGAGCCTGGAACTGATATAGCTACTCCTCACCGTCTGCTGGTTGCAGGACTGCGCCAGATAGCCTGATAGGTTTGATGAGCTATAAAAGATGAAATTTAAATGAATATACGGACTCTGTCTGATTTAAGTTCCCTGTGCAACGGCTACATGACAACGCAATGCAGGGAAAACGAAGAACTACAGTGCATAGCGTCAGAACTCAGGATTCAATAAGTAACTGGAGAGGTTAAGTGGTTGTAGATATTTCGGTGTTATTCATTATTCTTTTAATGATTGTGTGCGCCCTGATTTATCGCCTTTCTGTCATGGAAGATAAGTTGTTAGCAATGGAGTTAAGACACGCTACGGAAGTCAACGCAGCGCGTAGAGAAGGGTATATAAACTGCATGAATCTTCATGCTCAGGTTGAAAAAAGTATAAAAGATAAAGCTAAATGATGGCGTTTTTAGGAACGCCAATTGGCTGTTGGTACGAGAAAGATATTCAGTTGATAGTGAAATGGCATATGCTTATGACGAATGGAACTAAACAGTAAAACTCTTTCATCGCTATTCATCCGTCTGTAATGAACGGTTGTTTCGTTTAAAACACGCCTAAATCCTGTGCGCTCAGCATAAGGTAAATAAAAAAAAAGCCCATCGTGGGAGATGGGCAAAGACTACACACAGCAATTCGTTGTTTCACTCAGGGGATTTCCATGCTTATAAATCAAGGTGTTGATTTATAACCGTGTCTTAATAGTAGGCATGCCAACTTTATGAGTCGATCGGATTCGTCTCAATAGTTAAAGGGAGGTAAAGATTTCTTGAAGAGAATGACGGTTTTAGGCATGAAAAGGCGGGTCTGACCAGTGCGCAGAGAATAAATAGTTTAGCAACGTTTAAGTATTCCTGCGAAGAGTGTAGGCCGGGTAAGCGTTAGCGCCACCCGGCAAAGGTTATTACTGCGCGTTCTTATCTTCCAGCTCTTCAAGTTCGCTTAAGATGAGGTCCGGATCGGTTCCGGGTGACGGCACTTCATGCACCCAGGCAGAGAAGAGACGCCAGGTTACCGCAAGCAGCACCGGACCGATAAACAGGCCAATCATGCCGAAGGCAATCAACCCCCCGATCACCCCGGACAGGATCAGAATCAGCGGCAGATCAGCGCCCATGCGGATGAGGAGAGGACGAATCACGTTATCCATGGTGCCCACCACGCAACTCCAGACCAGCAGCACCGTGCCCCAGGTCGTGTCCCCCGTCCAGTAAAGCCAGATAATGCAGGGAACCAGCACCAGCAGCGGACCAAGCTGTGCCAGACAGGTCATCAGCATGACAACGGTGAAAATGGTGGCATAAGGTACGCCGGAAACCGCCAGCCCGATACCGCCAAGCACCGCCTGCACCAGCGCTGTGACCACCACGCCGAGCGCCACCGCGCGAACGGCCTGGGCTGCCAGCAGCACGGCCGCATCGCCGCGTTTACCTGCCAGCCGGGTGGCGAAATGGCGTACCCCCAGCGCAACCTGCTCGCCGCGCCAGTACAGCAGGGCGCTGAAGACCAGCATCAACGTACAGTGCATCATGAAGCGACCAATATGCGCAGCCTGCCCGACAAACCAGGTGGTAGTTGTGCCGATGTACGGGCGCACTTTGGCCATCAGGGCGCTACCGCCCATCTCCAGCAGGCTGTGCCAGCCGCTGTATAGTTTTGCGCCCACAACAGGAATGCTGTTCAGCCACGCGAGATCCGGCAGCGTCATGTCACCGCTGGTGACCGCGCGAATAACCGGGCCGCTGCTGTCAACCAGGCTGTTAACCAGCAGCGCAATGGGAATAATAAACAGCAGGAACAGCAGCAGCGTCATCACCAGCACGGCAAGGCCGCGGCGACCAAACAGCAGTTTCTGCAAACGTAAGAGTAAAGGCCAGGTTGCGACCACGACGGTCGCGGCCCAGGCAAATCCGAGCACGAAAGGACGAACAATCCACAGACACGCAATAATCATAATGGCTAAGAACAGCACCGACAGCAGTATCTGTGCGACATCCCTGGGCTGACGAAGATTGACCATAAACGAAACTTTCCTTAAATGAACACCAGCAAGGCTGATGGGAATATAAACCGCATCTCTCTAATCATTAGTGATTTCAGCGATTTTTGACAGGCGGATTTTGCCCGTAATTCTACGAAGCACATAAGAAAAAAATGTGATAAAACTTTCCAGACACAACGCAAACGATTTCACACTATTCTCATTAGGGTCGACAGCAATGATCCCACAGATTTCTCAGGCACCGGGCGTCGTTCAACTGGTGCTTAATTTTTTGCAGGCACTGGAGCAACAGGGTTTTACAGGTGATACCGCCACCGATTATGCCGACAGGCTGACGATGGCAACCGATAACAGTATTTACCAGCTTCTTCCCGATGCTGTCGTTTTTCCGCGCTCTACCGCCGATGTGGCCCTCATCGCCCGTCTGGCGTCGCAGGAGCGTTTCAGCTCCCTGGTCTTTACCCCGCGCGGCGGCGGGACGGGCACCAATGGGCAGGCGCTGAACCAGGGCATCATCGTTGATATGTCCCGCTATATGAATCGCATCATTGAGATCAACCCGGAAGAGGGGTGGGTGCGTGTGGAAGCGGGGGTAATCAAAGATCAGCTGAATCAGTTTTTAAAACCGTATGGCTATTTTTTTGCGCCCGAGCTTTCCACCAGTAACCGCGCAACCCTTGGCGGGATGATCAACACCGATGCCTCAGGGCAGGGCTCGCTGGTCTACGGCAAAACCTCCGATCACGTCATGGGTGTGCGGGCGGTGCTGCTGGGGGGCGATATTCTCGATACCCAGCCGTTGCCGGTCGAACTGGCTGAAACGCTGGCAAAAGAGAGCACCACCAGCGGACGGATTTATCGCACCGTGCTGGAGCGCTGCCGCGAAAATCGCGAACTGATCCTCGACAAATTCCCGAAGCTCAATCGCTTCCTGACGGGCTACGATCTGCGCCATGTCTTTAATGACGATCTGAGCCAGTTCGATCTTACCCGCGTACTGACCGGGTCAGAAGGGACGCTGGCCTTTATCACCGAAGCGCGTCTGGATATCACCCCGCTGCCGAAGGTGCGCCGTCTGGTGAACGTCAAATACAACTCCTTTGACTCCGCGCTGCGTAATGCCCCGTTTATGGTGGAGGCGCGGGCGCTGTCGGTGGAAACCGTTGATTCAAAAGTACTGAACCTGGCCCGGGAAGATATTGTCTGGCATTCGGTGAGCGAACTGATTACCGACGTGCCGGATAAAGAGATGCTCGGTCTGAACATCGTCGAGTTCGCCGGGGATGACGCAGAGCTGATTGAGAGCCAGGTGAGCACGCTCTGCCAGCGTCTGGATGAGCTGATTGCACAGGGGGAAGGCGGCGTCATTGGCTGGCAGCTGTGTAACGACCTCTCCGGCATCGAGCGAATCTACGCGATGCGTAAAAAGGCGGTGGGGCTGCTCGGTAACGCGAAAGGGGCGGCGAAGCCGATTCCGTTTGCGGAAGATACCTGCGTGCCGCCGGAGCATCTGGCGGATTATATTGTGGAGTTTCGTGCGCTGCTCGACAGCCATGGTCTGAGCTATGGCATGTTCGGGCACGTTGACGCGGGTGTGCTACACGTGCGCCCGGCGCTGGACATGTGTGATCCGCAGCAGGAGATCCTGATGAAGGAGATCTCCGACGAAGTCGTGGCCCTTACGGCCAAATATGGCGGTTTGTTATGGGGAGAGCATGGCAAAGGATTCCGCGCCGAGTACAGCCCGGCGTTTTTTGGCGAACAACTCTACGCCGAGCTGCGTAAGGTGAAAGCCGCTTTTGATCCTGATAACCGTCTTAACCCGGGTAAAATCTGCCCGCCAGAGGGCGTTGATGCGCCGATGTTGCAGGTAGACGCCGTCAAGCGCGGCACCTATGACCGACAAATTCCGATTGCGGTTCGCGCTTCCTGGCGCGGCGCGATGGAGTGCAACGGCAACGGGCTGTGCTTCAACTTCGATGTGAAAAGCCCGATGTGTCCGTCGATGAAAATCACCAGCAACCGCATCCACTCCCCAAAAGGACGTGCGACGCTGGTGCGCGAATGGCTGCGCCTGCTGGCTGACCGCGGCATTGACCCGCTCAAGCTGGAACTGGAGCTGCCGGAAAAACGCACCAGCCTGCGCAGGCTCATCGAACGGACCCGCAACAGCTGGCATGCGAATAAAGGCGAATACGATTTCTCGCATGAGGTGAAAGAGGCGATGTCCGGCTGCCTGGCGTGCAAGGCGTGTTCAACCCAGTGCCCGATTAAAATTGACGTGCCGGAATTCCGTTCCCGCTTCCTCCAGCTGTACCACACGCGTTATCTGCGCCCGATGCGCGATCATCTGGTGGCAACGGTGGAGAGTTACGCGCCGCTAATGGCTCGTGCGCCAAAAACCTTTAACTTCTTTATCAATCAGCCGCTGGTGCGCAAACTGTCTGAAAAACATATCGGCATGGTGGATCTGCCGCTGCTGTCGGTGCCATCGCTCCAGCGTCGGCTGGTGGGGCACCGCTCGGCGAACATGACCCTGGAACAACTGGAAGCATTAAGCCCTGAGCAGAAAGCGAAGGTGGTGCTGGTGGTGCAGGATCCGTTTACCAGCTATTACGATGCGCAGGTGGTGGCTGATTTTGTCCGTCTGGCAGAGAAAATTGGCTACCAGCCGGTGGTACTGCCGTTCTCGCCGAACGGCAAGGCGCAGCACATTAAAGGTTTCCTGACCCGCTTCGCGAAAACCGCGCAGAAAACTTCAGATTTCCTGAATCGCGTGGCGCAGCTCGATATGCCAATGGTGGGCGTCGATCCGGCGCTGGTGCTCTGTTACCGGGATGAATATAAGCAGACGCTCGGCGATAAGCGCGGTGATTTTCAGGTCTTACTGGTGCATGAGTGGCTGCCTTCGGTGCTGAAGCAAACGGCCCCTCAGGAGGTCAGCGGAGAATCCTGGTACCTGTTTGGGCACTGCACTGAAGTGACCGCGCTGCCGACGGCGCCTACCCAGTGGGCTTCTATCTTCGCCCGCTATGGCGCGAAGCTGGAAAGCGTCAACGTGGGTTGCTGCGGTATGGCCGGAACCTACGGTCATGAAGTCAAAAACCACGCTAACTCGCTCGGCATTTACGAGCTGTCGTGGCACCAGGCAATGCAGCGCCTGCCGCGTAACCGCTGTCTGGCGACGGGCTACTCCTGCCGCAGCCAGGTGAAACGGGTGGAAGGTAACGGCGTTCGCCATCCCTTGCAGGCTTTACTGGAGATTATCGGATGATCTGGAAACGTGCGGTCACTCTGCAGGCCTTAAATGCCATGGGTGCGGAAAACATGGTCGGTTTGCTGGATATCCAGTTTACGCGCATTGGCGATAATGAACTTGAAGCGACGATGCCAGTAGACAGTCGTACTCATCAACCGTTTGGCCTGCTGCACGGCGGTGCGTCCGTCGTGCTGGCCGAAACGCTGGGGTCGGTCGCGGGTTACCTGTGTACGGAAGGGGAGCAGAAGGTGGTCGGGCTGGAGGTCAATGCCAACCACATCCGCTCCGTTCGCAGCGGACGCGTGCGCGGTGTTTGCCGCGCACTGCACGCCGGAAGTCGTCATCAGGTGTGGCAGATTGATATACTGGACGAGCAGGATCGCCTGTGTTGTTCATCCAGACTGACGACGGCCGTTGTGTAAAGTTTCCGAATGTCTTGCTTTTGGTCAAAAATTAGCCGCCTGATTGTGATATACTGGTCACGTTTTGAACATAAGCGAGGACATCATGGATACTGAAATAACCCCAACACAGCTGGCAATTGAATATTTACGTCGCGATAAAAGCAATCTGTCTCCGGCGCAGTACCTGAAAAAGCTGAAACAACTTGAGCTGGAATTTACGGATTTGCTGGCGCTCTCTTCAAACGAGCTGAAAGAAGAGATCTACTTTGCCTGGCGGTTGGGCGTTCACGTCCATTGAGCAGTGAAGAAAAGGCCGCCCGCGCGGCCTTTTTTGTGTCTGAAACTCAGTATTTGGCAGGCAGTTTGTTAATTTTAATGAGCCGGCCTTCTTCCATTTCGATGAACCCGCCCGTTTTCAGGTCAGCCAGTATCCGCATTACGCCGCTGCGGGAAAGCCGGGTTTTATCCCGGATGTACCTTTCCGCCGTCACGCTGCGTCGGTAGCTGTCATCTTCCTGCATCAGCATCATGAGCTGCTGACGAATCATCTCGTAAGCCGTTGGCGCACCTTTCGGCATGACGTTATGATAAAGGCGGTTATAGACAAACATCAGATGATTAGAAAGCAGCCCCCATAACGCCTTCTCTTTGATAACTTCTGCCACCCGATCGGTTGGTAGCACGCCGATCAGGCATGGCGTCACCGTTTTGAGATAATCGTTAAAATATATGTCCGTCAGATTAGCGAGACCAAACAGGGCGGGGCTGCGCGCGGTGGTAAGCATCATGTCGTCGCTTCTTCTGTATATCGCGATTGTGCCCTCGAGAATTAAATAACACATACTCTGCCCGTTAACCTGCAGATCAAGTTGCTCACCGGGATCGGTTTTATACGTGGCGCAGTGCGGCTGTAAGTGGGAAATCAGTTCCTGGGCATAGGGAGAGCCGCGATGCGATGGTTTGTCAGAAGACATAGCGTTAACCTGGAAAGAGACTGTACTTTCTATAGTGTCGCTCTTATTTTCCACCTTCTCCAGAGATAAAAACAGCCTCAGTACTTGCGGGGTAAGTGATGGATCTCGATTAGCACGCCGCGCTCCATAGTGATGTATTTCCCCGTCCGCAACTCCGCCAGGATCCGCATAATGCCGCTGCGTGAAAGATAGGTGCGGCTTTTGATATAGGCTGCGGCGGTAATGCTTTGTCTTATGGCTTCCGGCTCCTGCATCAGTTCTACCAGCTGAAAGCGGATAATGTCGTAAGCCGACATCTGCGATATCTGGGCACAATGTTCGTAAACGCGCGATGCGGTATAGATCAGCAGGTTCGAGAAGGACTCCCATAAATTCTGTTGTGCGACTACGTGATTAAAACGCTCCAGCGTAACGCTAGCCACCTCTGAAGTTTCCAGCGCTCTTACGTAGAGGTGCTCAGAAGAAAACTGGCTGCTCACGCCGAGTATAAAAGGTGCGGATTCGGAATTTAAGACGATACCGTCACCTCGACGATGCAATGCCACGCTGCCATGTAACAGTAAAAAGCACTGGCGGATATCACCGGAATAATAATGGATGACTTCACCTTTAGCCATGATGCATCTTTCCGTATGCGGCAAAACATTATCGATTATTTTTTCAATGTGCTTAAGAGGCTTAGCGCCAAGCACTGTTGTTATTTCATTGCCTGAAACGGGCGCAATACGGGTGTTCATAAGAGGCCTCATACACTGACGCGATCATTTTTTGATCGACATAAAGAATTATCTTAAAAAACAGTTAGTCAGGGAATATTTTCGTCGAGTCTAATTATAGACTTGCCTATTAATGAGTGTTAATTAGTTGAATTTGAAACATTTTTGACTTAGGTCTAAAAGTAGACCGGGGACTTTATTGTTAAGATATTTCCAAAGTAATTTGTTTTGTTTTTGTTAAAAGAGAGTCTACAGCTAGACCCTAAAATCGATTGTGCGTAGAAAAAGAGTTGTATAAATTTTGATTCGTCGAAAGGGGTTTTATTTCTGCAACTGAATATCGGTAATAAATAAAGTAATACAGGAAAGAGAATTATGAATAAAAAATTGATGATGGCAATGTTAGCGGCAGGTTCTGTACTCACCATGACCAATGCATTTGCAGCGGCAGGTACCGTTAATTTTAACGGAAATATTCTGGATTCTGCCTGCGACGTAGATGTGGCATCTCAGAACCAGGTGGTGGTATTGGGCGATTATTATAAAACGGAATTCCCGACGGCGGGAGCCAGAACGGCTGCGACGCAGTTTAATATTATTTTGAAAAACTGTCCTGTGACGGTCACTAATGCAAAAGTCCGTTTTGACGGTACGCCGGATTTAACCAACGCCAGCCTGCTGGCGATTGATACGTCCGTGGCGGGGGCGGCCACAGGGGTAGCGATTAACCTGATGACTGCAGATAAAGCCGATCTGCCGCTGTACGGCAGCAACAGCTATACCTACGCGCTCAGCAGTACGGCTGATAATACACTGAACTTCTACGCGCAGTATATCTCCACCGCAGCGTCCGTGACCGCGGGCCCGGCTAACTCGGTCGCGAACTTCTCAGTGGTTTACAACTAAGTCATTGGCAGTAATTAGCAGGGGGCTTCCCGGCCCCTTGTTTTATGAGGTATTGAAATGCGTTTTATAACGACAACTGGCCTGGCGATGGCGCTGTTATCGCTGACGTTAACATCCGCCAGTGCTGGAGTAGTTATTGGCGGCACCCGCATTATTTTCGATGGGGCAAAAAAAGAAGCGTCAATAAGTATCACCAATCCTGATGACGTTCCTTATTTAATCCAGTCGTGGATTGATGTTCAGGATGGGCAATCCGGTAAAGCGCCTTTTATTATTACGCCTCCGCTGTATCGGCTGGATGGCGGGCAAAAAAACCTTGAGCGTATTGTCATGACAGGCTCGCTGCCTCAGGGGCAGGAGAGTTTATTCTGGCTGAACATTAAAGCTATTCCATCAGCTTCAAAGCAGATGAACTCGCTGCAAATTGCCGTCAAAACGCGCATTAAACTTATTTATCGGCCAGAGAGCCTTCGTGCGTCTACCCCTGAGGAACAAACCAACAAATTAACCTGGCATCGTGCGGGAAATGCTCTGCAGGTAAATAACCCAACGCCGTACGTTATCAATTTCAATGAAATAACGGTCGGGGGTAAAAAACTTGACGATGTCACGTACGTAATGCCTTCAGGCTCAGTTCGTTTCCCGTTACCGAATGGGACCAATGGCAATACGCTGACGTTTAAAGTCATTAACGATTATGGCAATCCTGGCGAATTACACCGGGCCAGTTTGTGATCCCTTTGCATTAATCGGGTGCTCGTCATGACAACGGCATTTAATACAGTGCAGCCTGCGCGCCTGGCAATATTCATTGCCCTCGCGCTTGCGGGTTTCTCTCCCACACTGTGGGCCAGTGAGACGTTTAATACGGAACTGGTAGAACTGGATAATCCCGGAATGGGAAAAGCGGATTTATCTGCCTTTGAATCCGGCTCGCAGGCGCCCGGGACGTACCTCGTTGATATTATTCTTGACGATCGGCTGCTGGAAACGCGGGATATTCGTTTCATGGCAGTGAAGGATGCTAACGGCAGTGAAACGTTGCAGCCGTGCCTGAGTATCAGGCAGTTAAAAGCGTGGGGCGTGAAAACGGCGCTTTTCCCGCAGCTCGACGCCGGGCAAGGAGAATGCGCCGATCTCAAGGCGATTCCACAGGCCAGCGCGGACTTCCAGTTTGGCGCCCAGCGTCTGGCAATCAGCATCCCACAGGCTGCCATAGATCTGCCAGCGAGAGGTTACGTTCCGCCGGAGATGTGGGATGAAGGCATTACCGCGGCCATGCTCAACTACAGCCTGAGCGGCGCGAACAGCCGGGCAAGAAGCGGGGCAGGCACCCGCAGCGACAGTCAGTATGCAAACCTGCGACCGGGGATCAACGTCGGTCCCTGGCGGTTACGCAACTACACCACCTGGTCCCGCGATGCGTCCGGCCAGGATAAGTGGGACAATGTCTATACCTTGATGCAGCGCGCGATTATTCCCCTGCAAGCCCAGCTTACGCTCGGAGACAGTTCCGCCCCTGCCGATGTCTTTGACAGCATGCCTTTTCGCGGCGTCCAGCTGGCGTCCGACGACGACATGCTACCGGATTCCCTGAAAGGCTATGCGCCGGTGGTGCGCGGTATTGCGCGAACTAACGCGCAGGTCGTGGTGCGTCAGAATGGCTATCAAATCTACCAAAGCTATGTGGCGCCGGGCGCGTTTGAGATCGCGGATATGTATCCCACCGGCGGCGCGGGCGATCTTGAAGTCACGATCGTCGAAGCCGATGGCAGTGAGCAACATTTCACCCTGCCGTACGCTTCGCTGCCGGTCCTGCAACGGGAGGGGCGCCTGAAATATGCCCTTACCGCCGGGCAGTATCGATCGTATAACCGTAGCGTGGAGAAAACCCCCTTCGGGCAACTGACCGGAATCTACGGCCTCCCTTACGGCCTCACGCTCTATGGCGGCGTTCAGGGGGCAGATAAGTACCAGTCGGCGGCTCTGGGGGTGGGCAAGAACATGGGCGATTTCGGGGCGATATCCGCAGACCTCACCCAGGGCTGGTCAACGCCGGAGCATGCCGCGAAAACAAGCGGTCAGTCGTGGCGGGCCCGATACAGCAAGAATTTTATTAATTCCGGGACGAACTTTTCGATTGCCGGGTATCGCTACTCGACCCGCGGCTATTACGGGATGCAGGAGGTCCTCGATTCGTACGGCGACAGCAGCGCGCTTCAGGACAGGCGACGTAACCGTGCCGAGCTGACAATGAGCCAGACGCTGGGGGACAACCTGGGCGCGCTTACCCTCAGTGCGGCGCAGGAAGATTACTGGAATGACGGTAAGTCGATGGCTTCGTGGAGCGTCGGCTATAGCAACTACTGGCACAACATCAGCTATGGCCTGACATGGACCTACAGCAAAAATGTCCGCTCAGCGTCAGAAACCCGCGACAACCAAAAAAACGCTGATCACGACCAGCTTCTGGCGTTCAACATCAGCATTCCGCTGGATAAATTTTTGCCGCAGACATGGGCGAACTATGGCATGAACGCCAGCAGGAATAACGGGACGACACACAGCATCGGTCTGAACGGGGTGGCACTCGAAAACCGAGCCCTGAACTGGAACGTGCAGCAGGGATACGGCACAGAGGGCGTGGGCTATACCGGCAACGTTAACGCGAACTACAGAGGCACCTATGGCGAAGCCACGGCGGGGTATGGTTATGACAAAAACAGTGAACGCCTGAATTACGGGCTACAAGGCGGCATTCTCGCCCATGCTGATGGCATCACGCTTTCTCAGCCGCTGGGGGAGACCAACGCCTTAATTAAAGCTCCTGGCGCCCACGGCGTGGATATCCGCAATCAGCCCGGTGTACGGACAGATGTTCGCGGTTATACGGTCGTGAGCAACCTTTCGGTCTACCGAAAAAACGATCTCACTCTCGATCCGGAAAATATGCCGGAGGATGTCGAACTGGAGATCAACACCCGCACGGTAACGCCGACACGGGGAGCGGTGGTGAGAGCCGATTATTTGCCGAAGTCAGGTCGCCGGGTGCTGATGACCTTGACCGACAACGAACGCGCCGTTCCGTTTGGGGCGGTGGTCACCCTTGTCGGTGATGAGAGCAGCAGTTTTATTGTGGGCGATCGCGGTCAGGTTTATTTAACCGGTATGCGCGAGGAGGGGACGTTAGTCGCGACATGGGGGAGTCAGCCCAGCCAGCAATGCCGCGCTGATTTCAGCCTGCCGACACACTCAACATTCGGTGGGATCGCTGACATGCGCGCCTCCTGCCGTCAGGAACGTTAACATGAAATGGCTTATCGTGATTTTGCTTCTCTGTTTGCTCGCGGCGGGAAACCTCGCCCGTGCCGGTACGTGCACCACCATCACGCCGCAGCTGTCAACCCTGTCCGTGGGGACGATTAACGTGCAGCGTGATGCGCCTGTCGGCACGGTGGTCTTTTCCGGCGCGGCGACAGCCACCGGTTCCTATCTTACTGGATGTGCTAATCCGCTGATGCTGGGATTCAGCATGCGCTACAACAGCGCCACGTTGAGCAGCTACGGCAATCATGTTTACAACACTAACGTCAGCGGGATAGGCATACGCTTTTCCTCCAACGCCTATTTTGAAAACCCGAGCAATACGTTCTCGTACAATGCGCAGACCTCCTATGTCGACTGGTATGGCGGGAGGATTGAGCTGGTGGTGACTGGCCCGGTCTCATCGGGGGCGTTAACCCCGGGGGCGATCGGCGTCGTGACGCTTCAGGGGAGCGACGGCATCTATCGTGACGGCCTGACCACGCAGCTCACCGCCGGAACCATTAATGCCATGGCGTGCACGGTGAATACGTCACAGCTGACGTTTCCGATCGGGGATATCCCCGCCTCGGCGTTCGGCACTGTGGTGGGCACCACGCCAGCGGGAGCACAGAACACGCAAAACCTGGGCTTAACCTGCGCCGCCGGAACCAATATTACGGTCTCGCTCAGTGGAATACAGAATCCGGACAGCGCCAATACCAGCGTGATGGCCTTAACCGGGCAGGGAAATGCCGGCACCGCAAAAGGGGTTGGGGTGCAGCTTATCTATAACGGTGCGCCGCTGGTGATGAACAGCCGACTATTCTTGCGGCAGTCTGCCGGCGGGCAAGAGACGTTGCCGTTAACGGCCCGATATTACCAGACGTTGAACCGCGTGGAGTCAGGTTCAGCAAATGCCTCCGCCACCCTTAATTTGACCTATCAGTAGCAGGTACGAAGATGAAAATAATATACGGGACACTGCTGTTACTGGCTTTACTCAGCGGGAAGGCTTTCACCGCTGATAGCGTCAACATCGGTGTGACGGGAAATATCGTTGCGTCGCCGTGCATATTTAATGGCGGGAGTAACAGCCTCGATGTCAATCTGGGCAATATTCAGGCATCCAATATGGCGACGCCGGGCTCAACATCGGATCCGGTGCCATTTAGTCTGCTGTTCACCCAGTGCCCAACGGGAACGCAAAGTGTGACCGTCTCTTTTACCGGCAGCCCCGATCCCGCGGCGGGCGCGGACTATTTTATGAACAGCGGTTCGGCCACGCACGTGGCGATAGCCATGCGCGATGCCCAAACGGGTACGCTTAAAGGAACAGGCTCTGGCATGACTCAAACTATTGGTGCCGACAGAACCGCGACAATGGCTATGCAGGCCTCGGTTAAATCCGTGACGGGTGGCGTCACGCCGGGAAGCATCAGTGCAGTTGTGGTGATGACGATGCAGTACAACTGAGCGCCGGTGATATGCCTTTTTTAAAGACGTTGGTATGAGCTATGTTAAATATTCTTATTCAGGAAACCGATCTATTTTTTCAGGCTGGGCTACATGAATTTTTCGAGGATTTTTTTAAACATAACTTTCATCGTGCCATCACATTTAACCTGGCGCTGACCCATGAAAACGTCAGTCAGGCCGATATTATTGTCCTGTCATTATGCCAGGGTGAAACACTGACCTGTTTTCCCGAGTTACTCGCCCGGCAAAAAGGGATTGTGCTAGGGTTTGTCGACGATGAACTGCGCTTTTCGGCGTTGCCCTCCTGCTTTCAGGACATTATTTTTCTCCCTCGCCGTGCATCGCTTGATCGTATCAGTGGCGTATTGTTTATCGCGTGGTTCAGGACGCAATTACCGGGTTATACATGGACTAAACATAACTGCTTCGACTGCCAGCATAAAGGGTTATCCCGGCAACAAATTCGTATTCTGGTCAATTTTTACCGAGGGCTGTCGGTAGTGCAGACCGCTCAGACGCTGGAGATGAGCCAGAAAACGGTCTTTACCCATAAATATATGCTGATGCAAAAATTTAATCTGCGAAGCGATTACGAGCTGATCGTACTGTTGAGAAGGTTGATGGAGAAAAAGAGCCGTCCGAACCTGCTTCGCGATTACCTGGAAAATAATTATGCAGAACAGATAGCGTAAAACGCCAGCGGATAGCTGGCCGGGCAGTGATAGCCACCACCCGGCAATGCATTTAAACGTTAACCGCAGCGATCAACCTCGTCTTCATGGTCTGGTACGCAGAAGCCGCAAAATCCTCCGCCCAGCGCTGGTCCTCGATCGCCTCCATCTGCACGGCGCAATATTTCGTTTCAGGCGTTCTGGAGATCGGGTCTAGATTATCCTGCGTCAGCTCATTACAGGCGCCAATCCACCACTGGTAGGTCATATAGATTGCTCCCGCATTGATGCGCTCGCTGATGCTGGCGCGCGTGATCACTTTACCCCGGCGTGAACGTACCCAGACCAATTGGCCGTCGGCGATCCCACGCTCATCAGCGTCGGCCGGGTTCATTTGCACCCGGCCCGGCTCGTCGGCCAGGCTTTGCAGCGCCGCGCAGTTCCCGGTCATTGAGCGACAGGAGTAGTGACCGACTTCGCGCACCGTGCAAAGTACCAGCGGGTAATCCGTATCCGGTGTCTCGGCCGGAGCGCGCCAGGGGGCAGCAAACAGCTGGCCTTTGCCAGTGGGTGTGTCGAACTGATTATCCCTGTACAGATAGGGTGTGCCGGGATGATCAAGGGTTGGGCAGGGCCACTGGACATGGCCCATCTCGCCCATTTTTTCGTAGGTCACGCCGTAGAAGAGGGGGCACAGCTCGCGCATTTCGTCCCAGATCTGCTGGTTATTCTCGTAATGCATGGGATAGCCCATCTCCGTGGCCAGCAGGCTGATGATCTCCCAGTCGCGCTTGACGTTGCCGCTGGCCTCAATGGCCTTGCCAAAACGCTGGAAGCCGCGATCGGCACAGGTGAACACGCCAGCATGTTCTCCCCATGACGTGGCAGGGAGCAGTACGTCAGCCACCTCTGCCGTTTTGGTCATAAAGATGTCCTGAACCACCACAAAATCGAGGGACTCAAAGCCGCGGCGGACCAGGCCCAGATCGGCTTCTGTCTGAAGCGGATCTTCCCCCATGATGTAATAGGCTTTGATCTTACCTTCCAGCGCGAGATGCGGCACTTCGGTGATACGCGTCCCGACGCGATCGTCCATCCGGCTGACATTGATTTTCCACGCATCGGCAAATTTCAGTCTGACTGCCGGGTCAGTGACATCCTGGTAGCCGGGGAACATATTGGGCAAAACGCCCATATCGCAGGCACCCTGAACGTTATTTTGCCCGCGAATCGGACCTACGCCGACGGCAGGGCGGCCCAGGTTGCCGGTGAGCAGCGCCAGGCTGGAGAGACCTTTCACCACATCAACCGCCTGACCAAACTGCGTAACGCCCATTCCCCACATTACCGTTGCTGAAGGCGCCGCCGCGAACATGCGCATTGCCTGACGAACATCCCGCGCGGGAATGCCCGTCAGATGTTCAACCTGCTCGGGTGCGTAATCTTTTACCGTCAGTCGGTAAGCCTCAAGCCCTTCTGTGAAGCGGGCAACGTAGTTTTTGTCGTACAGTTCCTC
This sequence comes from Enterobacter cloacae complex sp. IR5428, assembly GCF_049238585.1. Lineage (NCBI taxonomy): Bacteria > Pseudomonadati > Pseudomonadota > Gammaproteobacteria > Enterobacterales > Enterobacteriaceae > Enterobacter > Enterobacter cloacae complex sp. IR5428. The sequence continues at coordinate 237,715 of NZ_JBMKHV010000006.1, forward strand.
TTCAAGCAGGACATAGCCAAAGGCATTGACCAGCGCCATGTTACTGCCGTTTTTCAACTGAAGATGAAGATCGGCAATGCGTGCCGTTTCAATATGACGCGGATCGCAGACGATGATTTTTGCGCCATTTTCACGTGCTTTAAGCACGCGTCGGGCGACGATGGGGTGAGAGTCGGCGCAGTTATAGCCGAACACCAGCAGGCATTTTGAGTTTTCAATATCGTTAATGGAATTGCTCATGGCACCGTTGCCGAGGGTCTCCTGTAAACCGGCAACGGACGGACCGTGACAGACGCGGGCGCAGCAGTCGACGTTGTTAGTGTTCAGCACCGCACGGGCAAATTTTTGCATCACATAGTTGGTCTCATTGCCCGTTCCCCGCGAGGACCCCGTGGACATAATGGATCGAGGGCCGTACTGATCTTTGATGCTTTTAAGCATGTGAGCAGTATAGCGAATGGCCTCTTCCCAGGTAACAGGGGTAAAGGACTCGCCTTTGCTGTAGCGGATCATGGGCTGCGTCAGACGGGGGGTAAGCAGCCGTGTGTCGTTAAGAAAGTCCCAGCCGTAGAATCCTTTCAGGCAAAGCGTGCCCTGATTGGTTACGCCATCAGCGGCTTCGGCACGGATAATCCGGTTATTTTTAACGACGAGGTTTAGTTTGCAGCCTGCACCACAGTAAGGGCAGACGCTGGCGATTTTTTTCATCAATAACAGACCTGTTAAGAAATGAAGCAATGTTTACTGGAAAGCCCAGTCCCTTAGCGGACTAAGCAGGATCCATGCCACATTCAGCGTGCTTGATTAACAGGGCGTCAGGGAAGAGAGGATGTGTCATCGTCAGTCTGTTCGTCAGTATTGACGATGACACGCTATCCGTAAGGATGGGAAGGGAGAGGCGTTAAAGATCGTCCATGGTATAACCGACAACAATTTCCAGCGTCTTGCGGATCACATCCGCCTTAACGACATCGTCGGTAGTTTCCAGCGTCTGGATCAGCCAGAGAATGATCGCTTTGTTGGTCAGATGACCTTCAGAAGCGAGAACACAACGAACCGCAGTCGAAAAAATGGCAGACTCTTCAGCAAAGCGATCGCCTGCGTGACGGAAATACTCCGACAACGCGCTATCTAAAAAGGCGGAGTGGTATTCGGGTTGAAGCTGAATATTTTGTCTCATTTGTTCTCACCGTTGCTGTAAAGTTGTAGTCAATGCATCTTTTTGGGATCGGACGGTTTTCCATTTCCAAATAACGGCACTACATTGTCTCGATTATTTTTGAGAGATCCCTCTCTCTGTATTCGTCCTTGTGCGGTTCTGCGACCTTTAAAAGCGACAGTGCCTGTGCTGATTTCAGCTATCACCCTCGCTAATGTCTCCCGCCGCTGGGGATCCGTCTCACAGGCTTGCATGTTACGCAGACGCTGAACCAATCCCTCGGTCGTCACGGGACCGCGCTCCTTCAAAAGTGAAAGAGCGGCTTCTCCAATAAGCTGGTCGATCAGTCGGTCCGCATCACTGCTGTTCATAACATTAACGTTCGAAGAGCAGACCAAGAAGCAGGTGATAATGATGTTCCTCTTCCGGACCATTGGCCCTTTCAAGGCGACTCAACAGTTTTGTGCAGAGCGATTTGCGATTCAGATTCCGCCCATCGCTAAGGATTTCAACAACAACCTGACCCAGGGTTTCCTGTTGGGTTGGAAGCGCGGCTTTTTCGAAGTATTGCGCAATCGCTGTTGCTGAGTCTGCGAGGTTTCCGTTCTGCTGCATGTTTCGCTCCTGTAAAATTCTGTAATCAGTAACGTTACATTTAAGGTATACATAATTTTCAAATCTGTACATTTAAAATGTACAATTTTTTAAATATTTTATAATATATTTTATAAAATCATTATTTATCAGATGCTTATTCTTATACGATTTACTGCGGTATTCACAAGATATATTGTACAATCCGAAGCGGCGTCGCAGAGTTGTACAAGCCCGTAAATGACGCAAAAAAGCCGTGTAAATCGTTGAGATGTAAATTATTTGTTGGGCAATTAATGTGCTATAACAGAGTTTTCCCCACGTGTTTTCGTGGTCACCCCCTCAATCTTCAGGATTAGCATGCTCACAACCATCATTTACCGCAGTCATATCTGCGAGGACGTTCCAGTGAAAGCGCTGGAAGACATGGTCGCTGCTGCAAATTGTAGAAATCGCCAGTTCGATGTGACGGGGATTTTGCTGTTTAACGGCACACACTTTTTTCAGTTACTTGAAGGGCCCGCTGATAACGTTAAGGAGATCTATGAGCTCATCTGCCGTGACCCACGGCATCACAACGTGGTCGAATTGTTAAGCGATCACGGGCCTTCAAGACGTTTTGGCAACGTGGGTATGGAGCTCTTTGACCTTCGTCAGTACGACACCAACGAAGTGCTGCAACAGGTTCTTGATAAAGGCACAAGCCGCTATCAGCTAACCTATAACGATCGCGCCCTGCAATTTTTCCGCACCTTCGTTGAGGCCACTGAAAAAGCCAACTACTTTGAGCTGCCTCCTGCTGACGCCTGGGAGTTTGTCACCGAAAACACGCCGTTATCCTCCCAGCCGACGGTAGTGGCAAAGGGCGCGGACTGTAGTTTCGCGTTTCAACCTATCGTCGATCCGTTTATGCAGCAGGTTGTTTCCTGGGAAGCCCTGATCCGCACGCCGTCCGGTGAGTCTCCGGAAAGCTATTTTGCCAACCTGTCGCGTGAGGCGCTGTACGAATCGGATCTGAAGAGTAAACAGGTGGCTTTGTCGATGGCCAGCGCGCTGGGCCTACAGACTCAAACGTTGTCCATTAATCTGCTGCCGATGACGCTGGTCAATGTTCCTGGCGCCGTCGATTTTTTACTGACGGCAATTGAGGCGAACGGTTTTGTGTCGGAGCAAATTGTAGTCGAGTTCACCGAGAGCGAGGCCATCTCGCGCTTTGAAGAGTTCACCAGCGCGGTCAAACAGCTTAAAAGCGCCGGGATCAGCGTGGCCATCGATCACTTTGGCGCGGGATTCGCCGGTCTGCAACTGCTGGCCCAGTTCCAGCCGGACAGAATCAAGATCAACCGTGATTTGATTGCCAACGTGCACAAGAGCGGCCCGCGTCAGGCGATCATTCAGTCGATCATTAAATGCTGTGCGTCCCTGGAAATTCTGTTCTGTGCGGTTGGCGTAGAGCTGGCTGAAGAGTGGATGTGGCTGGAATCCGCCGGGATTTCTCAGTTCCAGGGACACCTTTTCGCCAGCCCGCGTCTGGGGGGCATTCCGGCGATTGCCTGGCCCGAGAAAAAGTACGATTTATAAAAACCTGTACGTAACTCTTAATAGTGACCTGTACGTACGGCTAAATTTATACAACAATATATTAACGAGTGAGTGGTTCTTTGAGCCATTCACTTGTCTCAGAACGAGGAGTTAGTTATACAAATGATTTGTACAATCTGATAAGGTTGGTTTGGTTAGGTATGGAAGTATTGTGCGTGAGGGAGTTAATGGCCTATTACAGTATCGGCGAAGTGGCCGAACGATGCGGTATCAACCCCGTTACGTTGCGTGCCTGGCAGCGCCGTTATGGATTGTTGAAGCCGCAGCGAAGCGAAGGGGGCCATCGTCAGTTTGACGATGAAGATATCCTGCGTATCGAAGAGATCAAACGCCTGATGAAAACGGGTGTTTCGGTCGGTAAAGTAAAAGCGCTTCTTGAAAATACAGAAGTGATGACGCATGGGAACTGGGCATCGTTTCAGGAAGAGATGTTAACCGTTCTGCGCTATGCCAATCCGGCAAAACTGCGCGCCAAAATCAGTGAGTTCCGCCGCGACCATGCGATGGATGTTCTGATAGATAACATCATCACCCCTGTGCGTCAGCGAATGAATCAGGATCAGAATACGGTGCGTCATATGGCGAGCCTGCTCGACGGTGTCCTGATTGAGTTTGCCGTTACTAGCCTGGTTGAATCACGAAAAAAAGCAGGTAAAGATGCGCTACTGGTTGGATGGGAGTGCGACGACCGTACGCATTTGTGGCTGGAAGCGGCCCGTCTTGCCTACAAGGGCTGGCATATCGACGTGCTGGCTGAACCCATTGATTCTCCACGTCCGGAACTTTTCCCTGGACAAAAAATTTTCGTCTGGACCGGTAAAGCACCTACGCCTCGTCAACAGGAGCAGCTCGACCACTGGCGTGAACAGGGTTTCGCCGTTTCGTTCCATCACTGATGTTAAGGGGGCCAACGGTAAACCGCCAGCGCGGGTTTTTAGCCTTCTGGCGATACGACAGGGGTATCCGCGAAGATGCATAGCATCAGTACCCCTGTCATATCGTCGGTTTATTCCATCATCAGGTTGTCTGAAATATTCATACTGGCCACGGATTCAACTTTCCACACGCCATCTTCCTTGACCATGCAGTCAATTACGGTGTGATCCCGCTTTTTGCCGAATGAGATATAAACCTGCATACAGGCGGCATCGTAATCCAGCGCCCGGGCACTGACGATGTCCCAGTCATCTTCATATCCCTGAGCCTTGATGAACAAATCGACGTCAGGCACGTCATATTCATCTGGATCCAACTTATCCATGGCTTTGAGTTTGCTGATGGTTTCGCGGGTCACATATGGCCTCAGCGCTTCATAGTTTTTCAGGGGCTCTTTCCCGGTAATAATTTGCGAGATGTACCACTTATTAAACTGAAGGGCAGCGGATACCTCAGGGGGTAACTTCTGTGCAGCGGATGCGAGAGTGGGCAGAAGCAGGATCGCCAGAATTAAATTGCTTTTCATATCCTTAGCATAATGTGTGTTCTGTAGATTAGCACCGCCGGCGCGAATGAATTTTGAAACAAATTCTGCACATCTTTTCTGGCTATACTGACCTGCATGCTGGCGAGCATGAACTGCGGCTTTATGGGCACTCCACATAATTTAATCCCTTACTGAATAAATGGTTAACAAGGGAAACATTACGCCGAAAAGGGACGAGTTTATGTAATTAATCATGATCGGAATTTAACCACTATCAGACTGATAAATAATGGTTAACTTATCCATCAAACGTCTTTATGCGCGCCCAGGTAAGGCAAAAAAGAATTAAAAAGAACCTGGCTTAAGGGGGAGGCATACGTAAAAAATGTATATGATGCCTGGGCGTACTTTAGCTATCTCAAAAATAGGTATTTTCAATACAATTTTTATTATTGCCCGCCACCTTACCGCCTTTCTTATGAAATGCATTATTTATCAATGCATTGAACAAAGCTAACCCTCCCATCCGCATCCCGTCACAGGGTCTATGCTTAATGAAAGTAGCCAAAAAGGGCGGTTTAGCCCAAAGCCCCTGCTCGCAGGGGGTTGAAGTGATAATCGTTATCACTAACATGGTGTTATGCCCTGGTGGCTTATCAGATGAGGTGGACCTATGGAACTGCATTCAGAAACCTTCAATCCGGCCGATTTTGCCTGGCGTGGCTTAACGCTGACGCCCGCGGCGGCGGCGCATATTCATGAGCTGGTGGCAAAAAATCCCGACATCCTCGGCGTACGCTTAGGCGTTAAGCAGACGGGCTGCGCGGGATTTGGCTACGTGCTGGATACCGTAACCGAACCCAAAAAGGACGATCTGGTCTTTGAAACCGACGGTGCAAAGTTATACGTCGCGCTACAGGCTATGCCGTTTATTGATGGAACCGAAGTCGACTACGTTCGGGAAGGTTTAAACCAGTTATTCAAATTTCATAACCCGAAAGCCCAGAACGAATGCGGCTGCGGCGAAAGCTTTGGGGTATAGGCGGTACTATGTCTCGTAATACTGAAGCAACGAGTGATGTAAACACCTGGAGCGGCGGACACCTCAACTATAAAGAGGGTTTCTTCACGCAGCTGCAAACCGATGAGCTGGCGAAAGGCATCAATGAAGAGGTCGTACGCGCCATTTCGGCCAAACGTAACGAGCCGGAGTGGATGCTGGAGTTTCGTCTGAGCGCATTCCGCGCGTGGCTGGAGATGGAAGAACCTCACTGGCTGAAAGCGCATTACGATAAGCTGAACTATCAGGATTACAGCTACTACTCCGCGCCCTCATGCGGCAGCTGCGATGATACCTGTGCCTCGCAGCCCGGCGCGGTACAGCAAACCGGTGCCGAGAACAGCTTCCTGAGTAAAGAGGTGGAAGAGGCCTTCAATCAGCTCGGCGTGCCCGTGCGCGAAGGTAAAGAGGTGGCGGTGGACGCCATTTTTGACTCCGTCTCGGTGGCAACCACCTACCGTGAAAAGCTGGCGGAGCAGGGGATAATTTTCTGCTCCTTTGGGGAAGCCATTCACGATCACCCGGAGCTGGTGAAAAAGTACATTGGCACCGTGGTACCCAGTAACGATAACTTCTTCGCGGCACTGAATGCGGCGGTGGCGTCAGACGGCACCTTTATCTACGTGCCTAAAGGTGTGCGCTGCCCGATGGAGCTCTCGACCTATTTCCGCATCAACGCGGAAAAAACCGGCCAGTTTGAACGCACCATCCTGGTGGCCGATGAAGGCAGCTACGTCAGCTATATCGAAGGCTGTTCGGCGCCGGTGCGCGACAGCTACCAGCTGCACGCGGCGGTGGTAGAGGTGATCATCCATAAAGACGCGGAAGTGAAATACTCTACGGTACAGAACTGGTTCCCGGGCGATGGCAACACCGGTGGTATTCTGAACTTCGTCACCAAGCGTGCGCTGTGCGAAGGTGAAAACAGTAAGATGTCCTGGACGCAGTCAGAAACCGGCTCTGCCATTACCTGGAAATACCCGAGCTGTATTCTGCGCGGCGACAACTCCATCGGTGAGTTTTACTCCGTGGCGCTGACCAGCGGTCATCAGCAGGCCGATACCGGCACCAAGATGATCCACATCGGTAAAAACACCAAATCGACCATCATCTCCAAAGGGATCTCTGCCGGTCACAGCCAGAACAGCTATCGCGGGCTGGTGAAAATCATGCCGACAGCCACCAACGCACGTAACTTTACCCAGTGCGACTCCATGTTGATTGGTGCGGACTGCGGGGCGCATACCTTCCCCTATGTCGAATGCCGCAATAACAGCGCCCAGCTCGAGCATGAGGCGACTACGTCACGTATTGGTGAAGATCAGCTGTTCTACTGCCTGCAACGCGGGATCAGTGAAGAAGATGCGATTTCAATGATTGTTAACGGCTTCTGTAAGGACGTGTTCTCTGAACTGCCGCTGGAATTTGCCGTTGAAGCCCAGAAACTCCTCGCCATTAGTCTTGAACACAGCGTCGGTTAAGGAAAGCACATGTTAAGCATTAAAGATTTACAGGTTAGCGTGGAAGAGAAAGAGATCCTTCGTGGGCTCAATTTTGACGTCAAACCGGGTGAAGTTCACGCCATCATGGGGCCAAACGGCTCCGGGAAAAGTACGCTTTCAGCGACGCTGGCAGGACGCGAAGATTATGAGGTCACCAGCGGCTCCGTTGAGTTTAACGGCAAGGATCTGCTGGAGATGTCGCCTGAAGAGCGTGCCGGTGAGGGCATCTTTATGGCCTTCCAGTATCCGGTGGAAATCCCGGGCGTCAGCAACCAGTTCTTCCTGCAAACCGCGCTGAACGCGGTGCGCAAGTATCGCGGACTTGAGGCGCTGGATCGCTTTGACTTCCAGGATCTGATGGAAGAGAAAATCAAGCTGCTGAAAATGCCCGAAGATCTGCTCACCCGCTCGGTGAACGTGGGTTTTTCTGGCGGTGAGAAAAAACGTAACGATATTCTGCAAATGGCGGTTCTTGAGCCGGAGCTGTGCATTCTCGATGAAACCGATTCAGGGCTGGATATTGATGCCCTGAAGATCGTTGCCGACGGCGTAAACTCTCTGCGTGACGGTAACCGCTCATTTATTATCGTGACTCACTACCAGCGTATTCTGGACTACATCAAACCGGACTATGTCCACGTGCTTTATCAGGGGCGCATTGTGAAATCCGGTGACTTTACGCTGGTTAAACAACTGGAGGAGCAGGGTTATGGCTGGCTTACCGAACAGCAGTAATGCACTCCAGCAGTGGCACCGACTGTTTGAAGCCCAGGGTGGAGCGCGCTCTGAACAGGCTCAGCACCATCTCCAGCAGATGCTGCGTCTCGGTTTACCGACGCGTAAGCATGAGAACTGGAAATATACCCCGCTGGACGGCCTGCTGAACGGCGAGTTTGTCACCCGTCTGGCGCAGGTTAGCCCCGGCCAGCGCGATGTGCTGGCGCTGAGCGTGGATGCCGTGCGTCTGGTGTTTGTAGACGGGCAGTTTCGTGAGGAACTCAGCGACAGCGTACAGGAGAGCGGGTTCGATATCGCCATTAACGACGAGCGCCAGTCGTTGAGTGCTCCGGTCCAGCCTGACGTCTTTCTGCACCTCACAGAGAGCCTGTCTAAGTCTGTCACCCATATTCACGTTAAGCGTAACCAGCGCCCGGCGAAACCGCTGCTGCTGATGCATATCACCCAGGGTGTTGAGGGCGGCGAGATCAACACCGCCCACTATCGCCACCATCTCGAGCTGGCAGAAGGGGCAGAAGCGACGGTAATTGAACATTACGTTAGTCTGAACGACACCCGCCATTTTACCGGCTCGCGTCTGACGATGAACGTGGCGGCCAACGCCCAGCTGCACCATATCAAGCTGGCGTTTGAGAATCCGCTCAGTCACCACTTCGCCCACAACGATATTCTGCTGGGCCAGGATGCCGCGGCTTACAGCCACAGCTTCCTGCTTGGCGGCGCGGTGCTGCGCCACAATACCAGCACCCAGCTGAACGGTGAGAACACTACGCTGCGTATTAACAGCCTGGCGATGCCGGTGAAGTCAGAAGTGTGCGACACGCGCACCTGGCTTGAGCATAACAAAGGCTACTGCAACAGCCGTCAGCTGCACAAAACCATCGTCAGCGACAAAGGACGTGCGGTGTTTAACGGCCTGATCAATGTGGCGCAGCACGCCATCAAAACTGACGGGCAGATGACCAACAACAACCTTTTGCTGGGACGTCTGGCAGAGGTGGACACCAAACCACAGCTGGAAATTTATGCGGACGACGTGAAATGCAGCCACGGCGCAACGGTCGGGCGTATTGACGATGAGCAGATGTTCTACCTGCGCTCTCGCGGGATAGACCAGCAGGCCGCGCAAAAGATGATTATTTACGCCTTTGCGGCTGAGCTGACGGAAGCGCTGCCCGATGGCGGACTTAAACAGCAGGTGCTGGCCCGTATCGGTCAGCGGCTGCCTGGAGGCGAAGCATGACATTTCCCGTAGAGAAAGTCCGGGCAGATTTTCCGGTACTGACCCGTGAAGTGAACGGTCTGCCGCTGGCCTATCTCGACAGTGCGGCCAGCGCGCAAAAACCGAATCAGGTGGTGGATGCGGAAGCCGAGTTTTACCGCCACGGTTATGCTGCGGTCCATCGCGGGATCCACACTCTGAGCGCCGAGGCGACCCAGCGCATGGAAAACGTGCGCACGCAGGTTGCGGCGTTTCTCAACGCGCGTTCGCCGGAAGAGCTGGTGTTCGTGCGTGGCACCACCGAAGGGATCAACCTGGTGGCTAACAGCTGGGGCAATGCGCAGGTGCACGCGGGGGATAACATCATCATCACCCAGATGGAGCACCACGCTAACATCGTGCCCTGGCAGATGCTCTGTGAGCGTGTGGGGGCGCAACTGCGGGTGATCCCGCTAAACGAAGACGGTACGCTTCAGCTTGAACAGCTGGACGCCCTGCTTGACGACAGAACGCGGCTGGTAGCGGTGACCCACGTTTCAAACGTGCTGGGGACGGAAAATCCGGTGGCGCTGATCGTCGACAAAGCCCATCAGGCCGGTGCGAAAGTGTTGATTGATGGTGCCCAGGCGGTGATGCACCATGCGGTTGACGTTCAGACCCTGGACTGCGATTTCTACGTCTTCTCCGGGCACAAGCTGTATGGTCCGACGGGCATCGGCGTGTTGTATGTGAAGGAGGATATTCTCCAGGCCATGCCGCCGTGGGAAGGGGGCGGGTCAATGATTGCCACCGTCAGCCTGACGGAAGGCACAACCTACGCCCGGGCGCCCTGGCGCTTCGAGGCGGGCACGCCAAACACGGGCGGGATCATCGGGCTGGGCGCGGCCATTAGCTACGTCTCTGAAACGGGGCTGGCGGCGATTCAGGAGTACGAACAGCTGCTGATGCAATATGCCTTGCAGGAGCTTGCCGGCGTCCCGGATCTGACCTTATATGGCCCTGCTGACCGTCTGGGTGTGATAGCCTTCAACCTCGGCAAGCATCACGCTTATGATGTGGGCAGTTTCCTGGATAATTACGGCGTCGCCGTACGTACCGGGCATCACTGCGCGATGCCACTGATGGCGTATTATCAGGTACCGGCCATGTGCCGCGCATCGCTGGTGATGTACAACACAACGGAAGAGGTCGACAGACTGGTGGCGGGACTAAAACGTATTCACCAGCTGCTTGGCTAACGGAGAGGCGAGAGATGGCAGATTTGCCGGACAGAGATAAATTGCTGCGTAACTTTGGGCGTTGCGCAAACTGGGAAGAGAAATACCTTTATATTATCGAGCTAGGTCAGCGCCTGCCGCCGCTCAGCGAAGAGGCGCATAACCCGGACAACATCATTCAGGGCTGCCAGAGCCAGGTCTGGATCCAGATGCAGCAGACGGATGATGGCGTAATCGATTTACAGGGTGACAGCGATGCGGCCATTGTGAAGGGGCTTATTGCCGTCGTATTTATTCTTTATCACCAGATGTCGGCGCAGGATATTGTCGCCTTTGACGTTCGCCCGTGGTTTGAAAAAATGGCCTTAACCCAACACCTCACCCCGTCCCGCTCCCAGGGACTGGAAGCGATGATCCGCGCCATACGCGCCAAAGCCGCAATCCTTAGCTAAACTGACAGAACAGCATTCATTCTGTTTCGCGGGGTGGTTTCCACCTCGCTGGTTTTTCAGCTTTCTGACGTTTGGTCAGTGAATAAGGAATCTCAGCATGAAGCGCGCGTCTCTAATAACTCTATTACTCCTTGGTTCGCTCAGTGCTGTTAATTCAGCCAGGGCGGTTGATTATCCTTTACCGTCCGCAGGCAGCCGCCTGATTGGGCAAAATCAGACATACACCATTCAGGAAGGCGACAATAAGCTCCAGGCTATCGCTCGTCGGTTTAATACCGCCGCACAGCTTATCCTTGAAACCAATAATACCATTGCACCTGTAAACCCTGCGCCAGGAACGGTCATTACCATTCCTTCCCAGATGCTGCTCCCGGACACCGAGCGTGAGGGCATTGTGGTGAATCTGGCGGAGCTGCGTCTTTACTTCTATCCGCCTGGCGAAAATATCGTGCAGGTCTATCCGCTGGGTATTGGTCAGCTTGGGCTGGAAACACCGGTAAGCACCACCCGTGTGAGTCAGAAAATCCCTAACCCTACCTGGACCCCCACAGCGGGCATCAGAGCGCGCTCACTGGCGCAGGGCATTAAACTGCCGCCTGTGGTACCCGCAGGGCCAAATAACCCGCTGGGGCGCTTTGCGCTGCGTCTGGGCATCGGGAATGGGGAATATCTTATTCATGGCACCAGCGCGCCGGACAGCGTAGGGCTGCGGGTCAGCTCGGGCTGTATGCGAATGAACGCGCCGGATATCAAAGCGTTGTTTGAACAAGTGCGCGTCGGCACGCGGGTGCAGATTATCAATGAGCCGGTTAAGTTCTCCGTCGAGCCGGACGGCAAACGTTATATCGAGGTGCACAGGCCGCTGGCGCAGGCTGAGGGCGAAAACCCACAGACGGTGCCGTTCACGCACTCGGCGGCGTTTACTGCCTTCGCAGCGGAATCAGGTAGCGATAAAACGCTAATCGACAAAGCTCTGGCGCGCAGAGCCGGGATCCCGGTTGCCGTTTCAGCAGGCAATGGTTCGTCAGCCAGCAATTCTGTCCTGTCGGTTCAGAACAGTCGTGTCTCAGCGGCGGTGACGGAAGGCGAGGGAGAGAAAGCGCTTCAGTAGAGGTTTGACGAAGGCAAAAAAAATGGCGCACAATGTGCGCCATTTTATTAACAGGTACTATTACTTACGGTATTTAGTAGCCTGGTTGTCCAGACGCTGGTTAGCGCGAGCTGCGTCGTCTTTAGCAGCCTGAACGTCGGAACGCATTGCGTTCACGTCGTTGCTCAGCTGGTCAACTTTAGCGTTCAGAGTCTGAACATCAGAAGACAGCTGATCGATTTTAGCGTTGCTGGAGCAACCTGCCAGCAGAGTAGAACCCAGGATTACCGCGCCCAGTACCAGTTTAGTACGATTCATTATTAATACCCTCTAGATTGAGTTAATCTCCATGTAGCGTTACAAGTATTACACAAAGTTTTTTGGGTTGAGAATATTTTTTTGATGGGATTACGCCTATTTTTGATCGTTCGCTCAAAGAAGCAACGAAATCGGCAATTTTGACGAAAAAGCTATGTTAAAAAAGGCATTTTTCATCGGATTCATCTTAGATAAATCGCGATTAAATAGAAAAACCCGATTTGCTTTTTGAATAGTTCTGGTTAATGGCGGGAATAAAAAAAGCGCCCCGAAGGACGCTTTTTAACAAAACAATAATTTGTTCGTGAAATATTACAGTACGTGGACAGATGCAGTGTTGGTTGTACCGCTTGGTACCAGTGCACCAGAAACCATAACCACCACGTCGCCTTTCTGAGCCAGGCCACAATCAACCAGTTCCAGAGCCACTTCTTTACCCAGACGATAGAAATCATCGGTAGAGGCAATCTCTTTCACCAGGTGTGGGATCACACCTTTGCTCAGCACCAGCTGACGCGCGGTAGTTTCGTTGGTGGTCAGCGCCAGAATGGTCGCATCCGGGAAGTATTTACGGACGGCACGCGCAGATTTACCGCCCTGGGTCGCCACGACAATCAGTGGGGCTTCCAGTTTCTCAGCGGTTTCTACCGCACCACGGCACACGGCTTCGGTGATGCGCAGTTTACGGCTGTCGTTGTTGTAATCCAGACGGCTTTTCATCACGCGGTCGGTACGCTCACAGATGGTCGCCATGATGCCGACCGCTTCCAGAGGGTATTTCCCTTTTGCAGATTCGCCAGACAGCATAACGGCATCGGTACCGTCGAGGATGGCGTTTGCTACGTCGCCTGCTTCAGCGCGGGTAGGGCGTGGGTTTTTGATCATGGAGTCCAGCATCTGCGTTGCGGTGATAACCACTTTACGCGCGCGAACACATTTCTCGATCATCATCTTCTGCGCGAAGATCACTTCTTCAACCGGGATTTCAACGCCCAGGTCGCCACGCGCTACCATGATACCGTCAGAAGCTTCGAGGATTTCGTCGAAGTTGTTCAGGCCTTCCTGGTTTTCGATCTTGGAGATGATCTGAATGTTCTCGCCGCCGTGCGCTTTCAGGTGCTCACGGATCTCAACCACGTCAGAACGTTTACGGATAAAGGAGGCAGCAACGAAGTCCACGCCTTGTTCGCAGCCGAAGATCAGGTCTTGTTTGTCTTTTTCAGCCAGCGCTGGCAGAGCAATGGACACACCCGGCAGGTTAACGCCTTTGTTTTCGCCCAGATCGCCGTTGTTCAGCACTTTACAGATAACCTTGTTACCTTCGATCGCCGTAACTTCCATGCCGATCAGGCCGTCATCTACCAGCACGGTGTTGCCAACGGACAGATCGCTGGTGAAGCCTTCGTAGGTCACGGCAACGATTTCGTTATTACCTACAACGGATTTGTCGGTGGTGAAGGTGAAGGTCTGGCCCGCTTTCAGGGAAACGTCGTTACCGCCTTCCAGTTTGATGGTGCGGATTTCAGGACCTTTGGTGTCGAGCAGAATTGCCGCTTTTTTCCCGGTCTTGCTCATCACGTTGCGCAAGTTCTGAATACGCTGACCGTGTTCAGCATAGTCGCCGTGGGAGAAGTTCAGACGCATCACGTTCATGCCGGCATCCAGCATTTTGCTCAGCATCTCTTCGGATTCGGTTTTCGGGCCGATAGTACAAACAATTTTCGTCTTTTTCATGACAGTCTTAGTCTTTAAGTTGGGAAGGATATGGAAATCTCGCTCCGGGGGCGCACCGCCGCGGAGTCAAACCTGTGTTGCGAAAGAGTATATGACACGCACTAAGAATAGGTGACATCAAATGAGCGTGCAGAAGAAAGTGTGCCTGAGTGCCAGCCCAACGAAGGAGAGGAGAAGTTGTACGTTGTTTTTTGTATTCCAAGCGCTGAAACCATTCACCAGGGATTTGGCGCGCATTATACGCTGATTCACAGTAAAAAGGAAAATGGAAACAGCGTTTCAAAAACATTCTGTGCAGATTCACATAAGTTTGTTATCAAGGCGTTAAGGCCTAATGTCATCTTATGACGGCAGGCGCAACGCCCGCCGTTTTTTGCTCACTTTTCCAGCGCCTGTTGAAGGTCGGCGATCAGATCCTTCGCATCCTCAATCCCCACCGACAGGCGTATCAGCTGCGGCACAATGCCGTTTGCAAGACGCTGCGCCAGTGGAATGGAGGCGTGGGTCATGCTGTAGGGCTGGCTCACCAGACTCTCCACCCCGCCCAGGCTTTCCGCCAGGGTAAAGAGCGCAAGATGACGAATCACCTCTGTCGCGCGTTGCGCATCGCCTTTTATCACGACAGAGATCATGCCTCCCGGCAAAGCCATTTGTCTGCGGGCAAGCGCATACTGGGGGTGTGACTCCAGCCCGGGATAGAGCACGCTCTCTATCTGCGGATGCTGCTCCAGCCATTGCGCAATCTCCAGCGCGTTGGCACTGTGCTTCTCAACGCGCAGGGAGAGGGTGCGAATCCCCCGTAGCGTCAGGAAGCTGCTGAACGGATCCAGAACGCCGCCAACCGCGTTTTGCAGATAGCCCAGACGCTCCGTGAGATCCTTATTTGCCCCGACAACAGCCAGCCCGGCAACCACGTCTGAATGACCGTTGAGATATTTGGTGGCGGAGTGAACCACAATGTCGAACCCCGCCTCCAGCGGCCGGTGAATGACCGGGGAGGCGAAGGTATTATCCGCCACGCTGATCGCATTATGGCGCCGGGCAATGTCTGCGATGGCCTCCAGGTCGGCCAGTTTCAGCAGCGGGTTCGTCGGCGTTTCCACCCAGATCATGCGGGTGTCCGGGCGAATGGCGGCCTCAAGTCCGGCTACATCGTCCGGCTTAACCCAGCTCACCTGTAACCCGGTGCTGCGCTTGCGCACGTTTTCGATCAGGCGATACGTACCGCCATACACGTCGTCAATGGCAACGATATGGCTGTCTTTATCCAGCAGTTCGAGCACGGTGGAAATGGCCGCCAGCCCTGACGCGAAGGCGTACCCGCGCGTGCCGCCTTCCAGTTCGGAGATGGCGGTCTCCAGCGCATGGCGGGTTGGGTTGCCGCTCCGGGAGTATTCGTAGCCGGTATGTTCACCCGGTGCCGGTTGCGCAAACGTCGACGTGGCGTAAATTGGCGGCATCACGGCGCCGTGCGTGTCGTGATACTCACCGCTGTGAACGCTGAGGGTGGCCAGGTTTTTCATCTTTTGCTCCTTTTATTTCGTCAGGCGGTTACGCCAGGTGGTGAGTACGTCACTGCGTGTGATCAGACCCAGAAAGCGGTCTTCGTCATAAATAATCGCCACCAGGCCACGGTCAAAGATGGTGTACAGGGCGCTCTCCGGGGCCTGCTTATCCAGATATTCGACCTGACGCGTCATGGCCGCCGTCACGGGGAGAGAGAAGCGATCGGCATCTCCCTCAATGTGTCGCAGCAGGTCCCACTCGTCGATGATGCCGACGACCTTGTTGTTATCGAGCACCGGCAGCTGGGAGATGTCGTACAGGCGCATGCGGGCCAGCACGGTGGAAAGCGTGTCGTCCGGGGCGGCAGTCACCGTCGCGCCTTCATCGTGGCGCAGGGCAATATAGTCCGAGAGATCACCTGCCTGCGGACGCGAAATCAACCCCTGCTGGCGCATCCAGTCGTCGTTGAACATCTTCGAGAGGTATTTATTGCCGCTGTCGCAGGCGAAGGTGACCACACGTTTTGGCGTAGTCTGCGCCTGGCAATATTTCAGCGCCGCCGCCAGCAGCGTGCCGGTGGAGGAGCCTGCCAGGATCCCTTCCGTTTTTAGCAGATCGCGGGCGGTGGTGAACGCCTCGCGATCGGTAATGCGCCAGGCGCGGTTAACCCCTTCGATGTGCGCCAGCGGAGGGATAAAGTCTTCGCCAATCCCTTCAACCAGCCACGATCCGGCATCGTGATGGCGTCCGGTCTCAACCTGGTCCGCCAGCACCGACCCGGCCGGATCGGCAAGCACAAATTCCGTCTGCGGCGAATGTTCTGCAAACCACGCCTGTAAGCCACCCAGCGTACCGCCGGACCCCACGCCGACGACGATGGCATCGATATGGCCGTCAAGCTGTTCAAACAGTTCCGGTGCGGTAGTGGTGCGGTGCGCCAGCGGATTGGCCGCGTTATTGAACTGGTCGATATAAAACGCGCCTGGCAGTTCGTTCGCCAGCCGCCGGGCATAATCCTGGTAGTAGGCCGGATGCCCTTTATTCACATCTGAACGGGTCAGCACGACCTGCGCTCCTAACGCGCGCAGGTGGAAAATCTTCTCGCGGCTCATTTTGTCCGGCACAACCAGGATCAGCGAGTATCCCTTTTGCGCCGCAATCAACGCCAGCCCCAGGCCGGTGTTCCCCGCCGTGGCTTCAATAATGGTGCCGCCGGGCCGTAGCTGCCCCATACGCTCGGCTTCGTTAATCATCGACAGCGCGACGCGGTCTTTAATCGAGCCGCCTGGATTCTGATTTTCCAGCTTCAGAAACAGCGAGCAGGGGCCGGTATCCAGCTTGTGCAGCTGGATGAGTGGCGTATGGCCAATTAGTTCGGTGACGGAGTGGTAAAGCGTCATGGTCATGTCCTGTGAAGAGGTGATGACCGGATGATAGGACCATGAAATTTTCTCAATAAAGAACGTTTCACTGGGTTTTAGAACAGAAAGGAATAATCCTTATGTTTTTGGATTGAAAGACAGCAAGACGTAAAGGTGCCCGGATGTGAGGATGGCTATATCAGTACATAGTGCTGAAAAATTAACCAATTTCGTCGGATGAATGAGACCTGATATGCAAAAGGCAGATAATTATTGCAGATATTCATCTAAATGCTTTTCACCCGCCAGTTCGCTGCTTATTCCGCCGCATTATAAGAAATTCTTTTTTGGTCATTTAAAAGCTGATAACGGCTGTTTACTATCTTTTGGACATCCATACTGCTAAACCGCTATATGCGTAACGGATAACGAATAAGAATGATCGTACTCAGTAATATTTCGAAGGTTTTTGACAACGGGAAGCTGGCGCTGACAGCCGTTGATAACGTCAACTTGACGATAGAGCAGGGACAGATTTACGGGATCATTGGTTACAGCGGGGCCGGGAAAAGTACGCTTATCCGTCTGCTGAACGGTCTGGAAAAGCCCAGCGCCGGCAGCGTCACCATTAACGGTCAGGATATCTCCGCCGCGAAAGGAGAAGCGCTGCGTCAGGCACGCCTGAAAATCAGCATGGTGTTCCAGCACTTTAATCTGCTCTGGTCGCGCACGGTGAAGGAAAACATCGCCTTTTCAATGCAAATTGCCGGTGTGCCAAAAGCGCAAATTCAGGCTCGCGTTGCCGAGCTGGTGGAGCTGGTCGGCCTGAAGGGGCGCGAGAATGCCTACCCGTCGCAGCTGAGCGGCGGGCAAAAACAGCGTGTGGGCATTGCCCGCGCGCTGGCCAATCATCCGGACGTACTGCTGTGTGACGAAGCCACCTCGGCGCTGGATCCGCAGACCACCGATCAGATCCTCGATCTGCTCCTGGACATTAACCGTCGTTTTAACCTGACCATCGTACTCATTACGCATGAGATGCACGTGGTGCGCAAAATCTGTGACCGCGTGGCGGTAATGGAGAACGGCAAGGTGGTGGAAGAGGGGGAGGTACTCAGCGTGTTTACGCATCCTCAGCAGCCGATCACCCGGCAGTTTGTCCGCCAGGTGAGCCAGTACGCGGAGGAAGAGACCTTCAATACCGAACTGGCAAATGAGCTGGAGGGCGCGGTCATCAAGCTCACCTTCACCGGGCACAGCACGCACAGGCCGATCGTCGGTGAACTGACCCTGCGCTACGGCCTGCCGTTTAACATCCTGCACGGCAAAATGACGCAAACCGCCCACGGTGTTTTCGGGCAGCTCTGGGTGCACGTGGTGGCATCGGATGAACAACTGAACAATATCCTCGCCGACCTGAAGCAAAGCGATATTGAAGGCGAGGTAATCAAGCATGGCTGAAGAACTCTTTCCGCACCTGAAGTGGGATCAACTTTGGGCTGCAACCCAGGAGACGCTCTACATGACCGCGCTTTCCGGCGTGGCGACGTTTGTTCTGGGGATCGCGCTCGGTCTGGCGCTGTTTTTAACCGCCCGCGGCGGGTTATTCCACAACCGCACGGTCTACAGCGTGATGTCGATTGTGGTGAACGTGTTCCGCTCGATTCCGTTCATCATTCTCATTGTTCTGCTGATCCCGTTCACCAAGACCGTTGTGGGGACCATTCTCGGCGCTAACGCTGCGCTGCCCGCCCTGATTGTGGGCGCCGCGCCGTTCTACGCCCGTCTGGTCGAGATTGCCCTGCGGGAAGTGGATAAAGGGGTAATTGAAGCCACGCGTTCGATGGGCGCGCGGCTGAGCACGTTAGTGTTTCGGGTTTTACTGCCGGAATCTTCACCCGCACTGGTTTCAGGTATGACGGTGACGCTGATTGCGCTGGTGAGCTACAGCGCAATGGCGGGGGTGATAGGTGCCGGCGGTTTGGGAAATCTGGCTTATCTGGAGGGTTTCCAGCGCAACCATGGTGACGTCACGCTGGTGGCAACGGTGACCATTCTGATCATCGTGTTCATTATCCAGTTCTGCGGCGATGCCATTACTTCACTGTTAGATAAACGCTAATAAATACACACAGGAACCACATCATGAAAAAGACACTGACACTGATCGCCGCAGCCACCCTGAGCGCCCTGAGCTTTGCCTCCTGGGCGGACACGCTCACCGTGGGGGCGTCCAACACCCCGCACGCGGAAATTCTGGAGCAGGCTAAGCCGATTCTGGCAAAGCAGGGGATCGATCTGGAGATTAAACCGTTCCAGGACTACATTCTGCCAAACACGGCGCTGGCAGGGCATGACATTGATGCCAACTATTTCCAGCACATCCCTTACCTGAACAGTGTGCTTAAAGACCATGCGGGCGATAAGGATTATGATTTTGTCAGTGCAGGCGCAATCCACATTGAGCCGATCGGTATCTATTCAAAAAAATACAAATCGCTGAAGGATCTGCCGGAAGGCGGCAAAATCATCATGCGTGATGCGGTTTCCGAGGAAGGGCGTATTCTCTCCATCTTCGAAAAAGAGGGCGTGATCAAGCTGAAGCCAGGCATCGATAAAGTGACCGCGCGCATCAGCGATATTGTGGAGAACCCGAAAAAGCTGCAATTCACCCCTAACGTCGAGGCATCTCTGCTGCCGCAGATGTACAACAACGACGAAGGTGCTGCGGTGGTGATCAACGCCAACTACGCAATTGATGCCGGTCTGGATCCGGTCCACGATCCAATTGCGGTTGAAAGCGGTGAGAATAACCCGTACGCCAACATCATTACCGTTCATCGCGGTGATGAGAAGAAGAAGGATATCGTCGCGCTGGTGAACGTGCTGCACTCCAAAGAGATTCAGGACTGGATCCGCACCAAATACAAAGGCGCGGTCATCCCGGTAAACAACTAATCGCCTGATTTTCCAGACGAAGCCCGGCGAACAACACGCCGGGCTTCTTTTTTGTATCCAGCCGACGAATGATTTAAGCTGACGGTTTAGGGCAACGGAGTGATGGCAATGGGCAATGTGACCAAAGACGAAGCGCTGTACCAGGAGATGTGTCGGGTGGTAGGCAAGGTCGTTCTGGAGATGCGTGACTTAGGGCAGGAGCCCAAGCATATCGTGATTGCCGGGGTACTACGTACCGCGCTGGCGAACCAGCGCGTTAAGCGCAGTGAGTTGACCACCAAAGCGATGGAAACGGTGGTTAAAGCGCTGGCCGGTTAGGACGAAGCGTCTCGCGAGTTTTTCAGATCCCGCATATCAACAGTCATTATTGTTATTTCCTCTTCATGATGAAGGCGTGTTTAACTGAGTCCAGGTTAAGCGAGAAGGGTAATGACGATGAAAAAATGGATAAGCACGTTACGGCGGTTTTTTGCGCCCCGACCAGCGAATGCGAAGAACAGCGCGCAACGTGTTCTTGAGTCAATACTGCCTGTCGCCAGCCTCTATGGCGTGGACGTAGCCAACATCGACCCGGAGTGGTTCTATGTTAAAACGTCACGCTGAACTTCGCCGGACGCGCGAAATGTACTGGAATGAGCTGTGCGTGATGCGTGTAAAGTGAGAATGAAGGGAAAAATGCCCTGGCTAATCCTCGGTAAACGATAGCCGTTTTGTTACCACTATCTCCTTTCTCAGATGGAGATGATAATGAAACGGACAGTATTAACCCCCGCGCTTTCTGCCACCGTGCTATTGCTTGCCATGCAGGCGGCACACGCTGGTCCACAGGCGCATGTTGTATGCAGTTATTCCCATACCCTCGGCGATGATGCCATTATGATGTACGGCATGCCCAACGAGGCCATGCTGCACGATTTTTTTGGTAACGTGCAAACGGATGCTTACTCCAGCCATGAATCGCTGCGTACCCAGGAAAAGACCACCTGCGATAACAAAGCAGACAGCTCGGCCTACTGGGCTCCGTCGCTAAAATTACCGGACGGAACGGTGGTCAAACCCGCCTATCAAAAAAACCTATTATCAGGCATCGAACGTTGACGCCTGGCCACTGCACCCGTTCCCGGCGGGGCTGTCGCTGCTGGCGGGCGATCATCACGGCACCGCGCCAAATCCACATATCACCTTTTTATGCGCCAACGGCAAGGGCTACACCACCAGAACGGGTGAAGTCTGCGGTTTACGCAAGGCGAAGGATGCCGTGCAGTTTAATATCGGCATTCAGTTCCCGAACTGCTGGGACGGGGTCAACCTGAAGCCCGCCCACGGCCTGGCTAACGCCACCTACGATACGAAAGGACAGTGTCCGTCCGCCTTCCCGGTGAAGATCCCGACGGTGAACATGAATATTGCGTACGTGCTTCCGACAATTAGCTCTCTGGATACCAGTAAAGTCCAGCTTTCCCTCGACCCCACCATGCATGGCAGTGAACGTGAAGAGCGATGGGGGAGCCTGTATACGGCGCATGCTGACTTCATGAACGGCTGGACGGAAGATGCCGCGCGCTTTATGACCGACCTGTGCATGAACCGCGGAATGGATTGCGGCACCACCGTGCCGTATGGTTATTCAAAAGCGAAGGCCAACGTCTGGCTCAGCAGCATGGAACCCGCACTTTCACAACCCGATCCCCAGGTCTTACTGGTGCAGGACAACTGGAAGAACGGCGGAAGGATGAAAAACAGCGAAACATTGTCGCTGGTGAAGTTCAACATTCCTCCGCTGCCTGCCGGACAGGATCCTGCCCAGTTTAAATACCGCGTGAGAATTTATGGCGGGAAAGTGGAAACCAACGGCGCGGATCAAATCTTCTTCTATCCGGCGAGCAACGACTGGGATCCGGCCACCGTGAGCTGGCATTCACGGCCGCGCTGCAACTATCGCTCAGATGCGGTGCTTTACCTGAACCACTCCCGCGAATACCGGATGGTGGACGTGGATAAAGCGGTGCGCAAGGCGCTGGCAGAAGGGAAAACCGAAATTTCGTGGTATATCGGCGGCGATCGTCAGGGAAACCACTATCAGTTTGAGACGGGGTCATCTCAACAAAGCCTGATCCTGATGCTGACCGGGTTTAGCAAAACGCCGGAGATCTGATAACGCCCGCGTTTTTTTGTTCTCAACAGCGTTAACTGGTAATGTCGACAGCCTGAATGACTGCGCCCGTTAACGCTATGAGCTTAAATAAGATGATAAAGCGCAGCATCGCTGCATGGGTGGCGGTCTGCCTGATAAGCGGTATGCTGCTTTATGCGGAACAGATACGTCGCCAGTACTGGGAGCGCGATCGCGAGTTTACGGCACGCTATTCGGCGATCGGCGCGGTGCTGACGCAAAACGAATCGGTGCTTCCGCTTCTGAGCGGCGATGAAGATATTACCGCGTTACGCAAAAAGTTTCCTTCTGTCCTGGCCCTGGAAAAAACCGCGGGGCGTGCGCTGGACGCCCCGCGTGTGGAGCCGTTTCGCGGGGTGCAGTACTGGTTATATAATCCCTGGCGGCAGATACGCGTGCTGGTCGATCTAAGCGCGCTGATTCCCGCGCGCCATAGCTTTGCGCAGCTGCATCTTAACGTCACGAACGGCGATGGTCCGCCATCCTCCGGCGCTTTCTGGCGCTGGCAGCGCGCTTTCCCGCAGCATACCCAGCCCTTCGTTCTTACAGCCGAGGCAGAGCCTGACTGGTTCAGCGTTTCCCTGCTGCCTTACCTGCTGCTCTTTCTGACGTGGGGGGGAGCGATTGCGGGCGTGGGAAGCGTGCTCTGGCAGCGCAAACAGCGGCAGCAGGCCGAGCAGCGCGCCCGCTATTATCAGCATGCCAGGCTTAACACGCTGGGGGAGATCACCGCGGGCATTGTCCATGAAATTAACCAGCCTCTTACCGCCGTGCAAACCTGGATCCAGGGGGCGCAGCGACAGCTCGAGGCTAATCCGCAGGCCGTGCCGCAGGCGCTTGCGGCCGCGCTGCTGCAAACGCAACGCATCAGCGCCCTGCTGACGCGCTTTCGCGAGCATGTGGTACAGGAGAAGGTGACTCTGCGCGAAACCGATCTGGTGCAGTGCTGGCAGCAGGTTGAGAGCCTGCTGGAGCACGAGCGCAAATCGAACCGTATCGCGGTCATCCACGCGTTTGCAGCGGACGCCACGACCGTGCTGGCAGACAGGCTCTGGCTGGAGCAGATACTGCACAACCTGCTCAGCAATGCGATTCAGGCTCAGCAGGAGAGCACGCACGGCTGGGTGCGAATCGACAGCCAGAAAAACGAGAAGGGCATTCTGGTCACGCTTACTGACGGCGGGCCGGGATTTAGCCCGGAGGCCCTGCAAAACGCTTTTATGCCCTTCTTTAGCGGATGCCCCGGCGGAACGGGGCTGGGGATGACGTTAACCGAAACGCTAATAACCCGCATGACCGGCTCGATTGCCCTGGGCAACGCCCCGCAGGGTGGGGCGCAGATCCGGTTGCAGCTCGCAGAAGGTAAGGAGACAAAGCATGGATAAGGTGGTCTGGCTCATTGATGACGATGAGTCCATCAGGGAATCATTGACGTTTTTACTCTCCGGAATGGGCTGGCAGGTTAAGGCATTCGAGAGCGTCGATGCCTTTACGCTGGCGCACGGCGGCGAAACGGCGCTTGTCGGCTGTCTGCTTCTGGATATGCGCATGCCGGGCAAGAGCGGGCTTGCCTGGCTGGAAGAGGGTGAATGGCCCTGGCCGCTGCTGCCAGTCGTTATCATGACCGGGCACGGAACGGTCGACGCCTGCCGTCGCGCGTTTCGCAACGGCGTGTTTGAGTTCTTCACCAAACCCCTGGATGCCGACAGGCTTATCGAAACGGTTGGCATGGCTTTCGAAGAGAGCCTGCGGCGATCTGCCGCCTGGCAGGATATCTCGCGGATTAAAGCGCGATTCGAACAGCTAACCGCGCGGGAGCACGAGGTGTTGACCGTGCTGATGGAAGGATGCAGCAATAAAGAGGCGGCTGCGCGTCTTAACCTCTCCCCGAGGACCGTGGAAGCGCACCGCGCGGCGGCGTTTGCCAAGCTTGGCGTCAGCAGCCTGGTTCAGGCGAGCCGGGATTATGACAAATTGCAATCCGTATAACTACCAGGTGAAGTGCGTAATCAACCGAATTACGCGTAAACGCGCGCTTCAGTAATCTCGGGTTGTCTCCCAACACTCGAGGAAGTGCAATGAAAAAAGTATTGATGGTGGCAGCGCTGGTTGCAGGTAGCGTAAGCCTGGCTGCACGGGCGGATGCGCTGAATCAGAAAAGCCTCTCTCTGGCACAGGCTAACGCGCTGGCAACGTCTGCTGTTAAGGCCTGTATGGCAAAGAACTATCAGGTTACGGTGACCGTGGTTGACCGCGCAGGGGTAGTTAAGGCGGTGCAGCGCACGGATAACGCTGGTCCACATACGGTAAAAGCCAGCGAAATGAAGGCATATACCGCGCTGAGTACGAAAAACGCGTCAGGCAAGGTAATGGAAGCTGCACAGACTAACGCGGGCGCGCAGAATATGCGTGATGTTCCCGGCTTCCTGCTGCTGGCGGGTGGTTTACCGGTAAAAGAGGGCGATGAGGTGATTGGGGCGATTGGCATCGGCGGTGCGCCGGGCGGTCATCTTGATGAAGCCTGTGCCCAGGCGGCCATTAACGGGGCCGGACAGTAATTCATAAAAAAAGCACCGGCATGGCCGGTGCTCTGTATTCAGATCTTGCAGGCATCGCCGCAGTCGTCATCGGCGACAATCGCCTGGGCTTTTTTATCCGCATCGTCGAGACGTTCCGCGTTGCGCTCTTCTGCTTCATCCAGCCCGTTAAAGACTAAGTTATCGAGATCAATTTCCATGTGCCACCTGCGTTATTCAGTTTTTGATACTGGCACAGTATAAGTCAAAAAAAGCGGGCCAGGCACCCCTCAGCACATATGGATAATCCCTGCCATACTCAGTGCTTTATTGCTGAGGAAAGCCGATGATTACACTCTGTAAAACCTGCGGTACCGCTTACGATGAACAGCCCAAAAACTGCCCGATTTGCGACGATGAGCGCCAGTATGTCCCGGTGACGGGCCAGGCATGGACGGACTTCGACAGCCTTACGACCACGCACACCAACAAATGGCAACAGCTGGAGCCGCAGCTGTTCAGCATCAAAACCGTTCCCGCTTTTGCCATCAACCAGCGGGCGCTTCTGCTGAGTACGCCGCAGGGCAATGTTCTGTGGGACTGCATCGCCAATCTTGACCTGGCGACCAGAGCGTTAGTTGACGCGCTCGGGGGCATCAGCGCGATCGCGATTTCGCACCCACATTACTACACCACCATGCAGGAGTGGGCCGCCGCGTTTAACGCGCCGATCTATCTGCACGCCAGCGATCGGCAGTGGGTGATGCGTGACAGTCCGGCGATACGCTTCTGGGAGGAGGACGCCCTGGAGATTATGCCGTCGGTGACGCTGCTGCGTCTGGGCGGGCATTTTGCAGGCGGCACGGTGCTGCACTGGCAGTCAGGCGACGGCGTGCTGCTGGCCGGTGATATTTTGCAGGTTACGCCTGGTAAGGACGCCGTGTCGTTTATGTGGAGTTATCCGAATATGCTGCCGCTGCCTGCCCGCACCGTTGAGGCGGTGATCGGTCGACTGACCGGGAAAACGTACCAGCGACTGTACGGGGCCTTTGAAGGGCAAAACATCCCGGCGAACGCAGATGAGATTGTGCAGCGGTCGGGCCAGAAATATATTGCTTGTCTCCGCTAAGGCACGGTGGTTAAATTTTACGAGTGTGATCGCGATCATACCTAAACTAAAACAGATAAAAGAGAAATGGCTATGCAACATATCATTGAAGGTTTTCTCAGCTTTCAAAAAGAGATTTTCCCGCAACGTAAAGAGCTTTTTCGTAGTTTAGCGTCCAGTCAGAATCCCAAAGCGCTGTTTATCTCCTGCTCCGACAGCCGTCTGGTTCCGGAACTGGTCACGCAGCAGGAGCCAGGACAGCTCTTTGTCATTCGAAACGCGGGCAACATTGTGCCACCGTTCGGGCCGGAGCCTGGCGGTGTCTCTGCAACCATCGAATACGCGGTAGTGGCCCTTGGCGTGACCGATATTGTTATTTGCGGCCACTCCAACTGCGGCGCGATGAAGGCGATTGCTGACAACGCCGATCTGGAGCCGATGCCAGCCGTTTCCCACTGGCTGCGCTATTCTGATGCGGCAAAAGCGGTGGTTGAGAAGAAAACCTGGGATCAGCCAATCGATAAAGTGAATGCGATGGTGCAGGAGAACGTCTTTGCTCAGCTGAGCAACATCAAGACCCATCCGTCGGTGGCGGTAGGCCTGCGCAACAACGCCATTCGCCTGCACGGCTGGGTGTATGACATCGAAAGCGGCAAAATCCTTGCCCTGGACAAGAACACTAAATCCTTCGTGTCGTTGTCGGAAAACCCGGAAGTCTTCTTCGAGTAATCCGACACCGCAGGGCAGGGAAGCCCTGTTAAAACTCCGTGTAAGGTAACTTCCGTCGCACGCCAGATGCAGGATTCCCCGCCGCTTTCGCCATCGCTTTACCAATTTCAGCGCACTCAGACAAACCCTGAACAAACGGATGATCGTGCATCAGCCAGGGGATCGCCCCAAAAGCGATACGTCCGCGCAGAGACGCAGGTGACAGCAACGTGTAGTCTTCCCCCACGTCCGGTATCTCATCCCCCGTTTCCTCAAGCTGTTTGCGCAGCGTCGGGAAGGGAATATCCTTATTTTTGAGCGGTTTCTGCCCGCGGGCATCGATAAAGACGTCGAAGCGATAACGCTTTTCTTTCGTGGTGATGACGGTCTGATCGCTGCCGATATCCAGGTCGTAATCATCACCGAGTGCGACTACGCTAATGATCCCTGCCTCGCGCAGTGCCAGTAACCGGCGGATAGACTGCGGTGGAATGGCGGCATAGTTATCAATAAACACACGCTCCAGCCCGGATTTAAACCGTTCTCTGTCACGTTCATTGAGTGAAGGGACAATGGCCTGAACTACTTCATGCAGACGAAGCACGGTATAGCGCCAGGCAACGGTGCGTTTCTCGCACTTGTTGCGCTCCACTTCTTTCAGATTCGCTTCGGCCCAGGTGAAAGGACCATGCTTTTTACGATCCTCAAACCAGACATCACGAAGCGTGTCAGCATTCAGCGTGCCGATCGCTATCGCCTGGCACCAGCGCGGATCGGCCAGCTCAAGCTCTTTCACCATCAGCGCAAAGATGCGGTCAAGCAGCCCGTCAGGGCCTTTGGCAATTTCGCTTTCTGCCACAGACTCCGTTAACACCGACAGCGGTTCATAAGGGATAGGGCAGTAAAAGTCGGCCTCCGGGAGAACGCCCGAGCGGGACATCAGCGTGATGTTTAGCCCCTCACTACCTTTATTGACAACGAACTGCTTCCCGCTAAACCGACCATGCTGCATTACTACCGCCATAGCAGCGTCCAGTCCGCTGAGGGAGGTACCCATAATCCCCACCTCACAGGCTCGGATATCCGCGTCCATCAGCCCCGACCATGGGCTTGGGAAATAGTCGCGGGTGGATTCATCTTCATCAGGCCAGACGTGACCGGTGGCGACCACTGCAAGATCAAACCGCCTTGAGAAAGGGGCATCGTTCACTGACAGGGCCACGCCGTCTGCATCAGCCTTAATATCAGTGACTTCTGCGTTGGGGTGAACCTCGATATGAAACCCAGCCTTTTTCGCCTCGGCAACGACGGCGAGAAAACGGTCGTGAAAATATTCACCCAGCAGAATACGCGGCAGAAACTGCCGGTCATTCAGTCTGTCTTTGTCGACGTTATAGCGGGCAAGATGGGCTTCACTCTGCTGTTTGAGCCAGTCGAGGTAGGTGATAAAAATGGGCGGGATTTCGATACTGGCGATATTCGCCAGCATCAGCCGGGAGTTATCCTCGTCGCTGTAGGGCATCCCTACGCCGGGTTGGTCTGCTTTTTCGAACACGGTGACCGACAGCGGTGCTGCGTTGTTAAGAAGTGAGTAAAAGGTGTAAATCCCTGTTGGGCCTGAGCCGATAATGGCGATTTTTTTCATCGAAAGCGTTCCTGCGTTTCTGAACCATAGAATAAGCGTAGCAGGAGAAAGGTTAAGTCATTCAATGAAGGGAAAAATTAAGACGTTCAGAAGAGGATTTTTGCACCATTTCAGGACTGAAATGGTGCGTCCGAGTGGACTCGAACCACCGACCCCCACCATGTCAAGGTGGTGCTCTAACCAACTGAGCTACGGACGCAGAATGGTGCGTTCAATTGGACTCGAACCAACGACCCCCACCATGTCAAGGTGGTGCTCTAACCAACTGAGCTATGAACGCATTGTGTTGTCGGTGACAACGGGGACGAATATTAGCGGCACAGCACCAAGGTGGCAAGAGGGAAAATGCATTTTTCTCTCTGATTTCACGCGATTGCTTCATTACCGCGCAAAGTGAAGAGAAAGTAGCCGCCAGCCGGCGGCTACTGTGTCATTAACGCGCAGCGCGTTGCAAAATGACCGCAGACGACTGACGTTGCAGGAAGCGCATGCGCAGCATCATCATAATGGCTGCAGACGTTAAGCCGATGATAAAGCCCATCCAGAATCCGGCTGGCCCCATGCGATCCACCACCAGATCCGTGAGCGCCAGAATATACCCACTCGGCAGGCCCAGAACCCAGTAAGCGATAAAGGTGATAAAGAAGATGGAACGCGTATCTTTATACCCACGCAGCACGCCGCTGCCAATTACCTGGATGGAGTCAGAGATCTGGTAAATGGCCGCAAGCAGCATCAAATGCGAGGCCAGGGTCACTACTTCCGGGTTGTCGTTATAGAGCAGGGCAATTTGCTCACGCAACAGCACGGTAAAGAGCGCGGTACAGACTGCCATGCAGACGCCGACGCCCAGCCCGGTGCGGGCTGCCGTTTGCGCATCCAGCGTCGAGCCTTGCCCCAGACGGAAGCCCACGCGAATCGTCACCGCAGCAGCCAGGGACATCGGCAGGACGAACATCAAAGAGCTGAAGTTCAGGGCGATCTGGTGGCCTGCCACGTCAATAATCCCTAACGGCGAGACTAGCAGGGCGACAACGGCAAACAGCGTCACTTCAAAGAACAGCGCCAGCGCAATGGGCAGACCCAGTTGGGTAAGGCGGCTCATCATCGACCAGTCAGGCGTGCTAAAGGCGGTGTCGTTACGAATGTCGCGCATGGATCGCGCATGTTTAACGTAGGTGAGCATACAGCCGAACATCACCCAGTACACCGCAGCCGTCGCCACGCCACAACCCACGCCGCCGAGTTCCGGCATGCCAAAATGACCGTAGATGAAGATGTAGTTCACGGGAATGTTCACCAGCAAGCCGATAAAGCCCATCACCATGCCCGGCTTGGTTTTTGCCAGCCCTTCACACTGGTTACGAGCCACCTGGAAGAAGAGATAACCGGGCGCGCCCCAGAGCAGGGCGCGCAGATAACCGACTGCTTTATCTGCCAGCGCCGGGTCGATATTATGCATGGCGCGAATAATATACCCGGCGTTCCACAGGACGATCATAATCAGGACGGAGACACCCCCGGCCAGCCAGAAGCCCTGGCGCACCTGATGGGCTACGCGGTCGCGTCGACCGGAGCCGTTAAGCTGCGCGATAACGGGCGTCAGCGCCAGCAGCAGGCCGTGACCAAACAGAATGGCCGGGAGCCAGATTGAGGTTCCGATCGCCACGGCGGCCATATCGGTGGCGCTGTAACCACCGGCCATTACCGTATCCACAAATCCCATTGCGGTTTGGGCTACCTGAGCGACGATCACCGGTATGGCCAGTGCCAATAACTGACGCGCTTCGATCATATACTTCTGCACGTGAACACCTTTGTATTGTAGTTATTTGAGAGACTAAAAAGGCCGCCGTTACTGGCAGCAAGAAGAAAAAACAGAGGGATGCCAGCTATTGTAGCGGGGTTTAACTAATTATCTAGTGAAAAAATCGCCAGAAATTGCGCATCACTGGCAACCTGTTTTTTCAACTGTTATTGTGGTGGGATTATACGGTGTCATCGCCGTTCGGAATGAACAGGAGCTGTAAGCATGTTTACTGGTATTGTGCAGGGCACTGCCAAAGTGGTGTCCATTGATGAAAAACCGAATTTCCGCACTCACGTAGTTGAGCTGCCTGAATATATGCTCGACGGCATTGAAACCGGGGCGTCGATAGCGCATAACGGCTGCTGCCTGACGGTGACCGAAATTAACGGTAACCAGATAAGCTTTGATTTAATGAAAGAGACGCTGCGCATCACTAACCTGGGTGAGCTGGTGGTGGGGGATACCGTCAACGTTGAACGCGCGGCGAAATTCAGCGATGAGATTGGCGGGCATCTGATGTCGGGCCATATTATGACCACCGCAGAAGTGGCGAAAATCGTGACCTCGGAAAATAACCGTCAAATCTGGTTTAAGGTGCAGGATCCGTCATTAATGAAATACATCCTTTATAAAGGATTTATTGGCATCGATGGGATTAGTCTGACCGTCGGTGAAGTGACGCCAACGCGTTTTTGCGTGCATTTAATTCCTGAAACGCTGCAACGTACTACGCTTGGCGCAAAAAAACTGGGGCAGCGCGTAAATATCGAAATTGATCCGCAGACCCAGGCGGTCGTGGATACCGTTGAGCGCGTGCTGGCGGCGAAAGAGGCGGCGATAATAAAGGCCGTGGAAGAAGAATAAAAAAAAATAACCCCGGTTACCCGGGGTTATTTTTCAGCGGGCCACGCGCAGGCCGTGCTCAATCCCACGACTAAACACCACCTGCCACAGCTGTATATCCCGCGCGCGGAACGCACCCGCGCAGGCATTAAGATAATAGCTGAACATCCGTTTGAATCGTTCCGAATAGTTGTCGGCGATTTCAGGCCATGCAGCCTGGAAACGTTCATGCCAGGCCATCAGCGTGGTGTCGTAATCTGCGCCGAAGTTATGCCAGTCTTCCACAATAAAATGCGGTTCGCTGGCGTTCGCAATCTGGCGAACAGAGGGTAAACAACCATTCGGGAAGATATATTTGTTGATCCAGGGATCCACATTGTTATCGGTGCGTTTAGAGCCGATGGTGTGTAGCAGGAAAATTCCGTCAGGCTTCAGGTTATGGTCGGCGACGTCGAAATAAGTCTTGTAGTTCTTTGGCCCCACGTGCTCGAACATACCCACGGAAACAATCCGATCGAACTGCTCATTCAGGTCGCGGTAATCCTGAAGCCGAATATCGACATCCAGACCCAGACACCGTTCCTGTGCCATCTTCTGCTGTTCAGCTGAAATCGTGACGCCGACTACGCTGACACCGTAATGTTTCGCCATAAACCAGGCAAGGCCGCCCCAACCACAGCCGATGTCCAGCACGCGCATGCCGGGCTGCAACTGCAACTTATCGCAAATCAGCTGTAGCTTATCCTGCTGCGCCTCTTCCAGGGTTGTCGCTTTTTTCCAGTATCCGCAGGAATACTGCATTAACGGGTCGAGCATACGGCTGAAAAGATCGTTGCCCAGGTCATAATGCTCTTTACCGACGATCCACGCGCGCTTTTTACTTTGCAGATTGAACAGGCGGGCGGAAGCGATACGTAACGTATCTTTGAAATGACGAGGGAGCTGATTTTCAAGACCGGCGCGTAAAACGCTGGAGAAGAACATATCCAGCCGCTCACACTCCCACCAGCCGTCCATATAGCTTTCACCCAGCCCTAACGATCCCTCCTGTAACACGCGTTTGAAAAAATCGGGATGTTTAATCTGGGGGTCGGAGGGGGATGAGCCATTAATCGTAATGCCCGCACGTCCCAACAGTTCACTGACGATCCGGGACCAGTTATCGTCCGGAACGCTGACTTCTTCTATACACGATGAACTCATAGCTTCTCCATCACCTTGCTGTGATCAGAACCTTAAAACAGCGTAGACGCTTTTTTGGTTTGTGAGAAATCTCACGGTAAATGCCCGCGAGGCTAATATCCGACGTAGAACAGAGGAAGGGAGATAACCCTTGCCGAAATGCCTTCCATGGTAAAACGGGAGCGCTCCGGCTCCCGTTAACACTTAATATTTATCGTATTTAATCGAACCAAATTCAGTATAGGCCGCAAAATTTGGTGATTCAACAGAAAATTGTTAGCAACCTAATCACTGGTTTTTAACATAGTTTCCCGCGTAATCAGGCGTGCGACGTTTCTGTCTGCGCGTTTTCACTCTGCTCGCGATGGGCGGAGGACTGCATGCGATAACCCAATCCTGCCAGCACAACGGTGACCAGCATCACGCTGGTGGTGGTGAGCAGCGGGGTTGCAATCAATGCAGAGACCACGAGACTTGCCAGGAAGCACAGGCCAAGTTGCAGGGTATTTTGCAGCGCGGCAGCGCGGCCTGTCGCCTGAGGGAATGGACGCAGCGCCTGGGCTACAACAATAGGGTAAATGGCCCCGTTAGCGATCGCCATGACGCAGAACGGAATCAAAATTTCTGCAAGCCCGGCGCCGGGAATAAAGCCGACAGCCCAGGTCGCAATCACGCTTAGCGCATACAGCACCAGCAGCCAGGGCAGCATCTGCTGGCCTTCCCATTTTTGCAGCGCGGCGCGACAGCCATAGCCACCCACCAGGAAGGCGATGGTCTGTGGTACATAGCTCAGGCCGATAGCCGCCGGGCTGTAGCCCATGTCATGCAAAATGAACGGCGAACCGGTCAGCCAGGCAAAGAAGCTGGCAGAGCAGGCGGCATAAATCAGCACGTTACCGCGATAGGCTTTCGACCGCAGTAAAGAGGTAAAGGTGATGGGCTTCGCGTCCGGATGCGTCTCTTTTTTATGCGCAGGTTTAAGCCCGAACGCGGGCAGCATCAGGACCAGCGTGATCGCAAAGAGCGTGGCGAAAATGGCCTGCCAGTCGAAATGCGCCAGGATCCAGCTGCCCAGCAGCGGAGCGAGCGCCGGAGACAGGCCGACCAGCGGCATGATGGTGGCGAAAATGCGGTTAGTGCGTGAGGCGGGGTAGTAATCGGTCACCAGCGCCTGCCAGGTGACCGCTGCGGCACAGACGCCGACCGCCTGAATAAAGCGCAACACCAGTAACCAGGCGGCATCGCGGACCCACAGCATGCCCAGACAGCCTACGGCAAAAATCGCCAGTCCCAGCAACAGAACGGGCTTACGGCCAAAACGATCAGAGAGCGGTCCCCAGAGTAGTTGCGCAAAAGCAAAACCTGCAAGGAATAAACTCAAACTGGCGCTGATGGCGGCGGCAGGAGTTTGCAAATCTTCCTGCATCGCGGCGAAGGCGGGCAGATACATGTCGGTCGCCAAAAAGCCCAGCACGCTTAAGCCGCCGAGCCAGACTAAAAATCCTTTCCTGGGTTGCACTGTTTTTTCTCCTGAGGAGGCAGGTGTACGTTGGCGCAGAGTGTAGGGAGTGCAAAGCGGCTTGTGAAACGCTAATATTTGGCGGGTGCATTCAAAAAATTTGCAGGCTAAAGATGTGGTCAGATTATTCCCTTGAAGTGGTTGATGCGGTGGCGCGTAACGGCAGCTTTACTGGTGCCGCCCAGGAGTTGCACCGCGTTCCCTCGGCTATCAGCTATACGGTGCGCCAGCTGGAAGCGTGGCTGGCGGTCCCGCTGTTCGAGCGGCGTCATCGCGACGTGGAGCTCACGCCTGCCGGCGCGTGGTTTTTGAAGGAAGGCCGGTCTGTTATCAAAAAAATGCAGATCACCCGTGAGCAGTGCCAGCAGATCGCCAACGGCTGGCGCGGGCATCTCGCTATCGCGGTGGATAACATCGTTAAGCCGGAGCGGACCCGGCAGATGATCGTCGATTTCTATCGTCATTTTTCCGACGTCGAACTGCGTGTGTCGCAGGAAGTGTTCAACGGCGTATGGGATGCGCTGGCGGACGGCAGGGCGGAGATGGCGATTGGTGCAACCCAGGCGATCCCGGTTGGCGGGCGCTACGCGTTTCGCGACATGGGCATGCTGAGCTGGACCTGCGTGGTCGCGCGCGATCACCCGCTGGCGGCGCTGGACGGGCCGCTGAGTGATGACACCTTACGCAACTGGCCCTCGCTGGTGCTGGAAGATACCTCCCGCTCGCTGCCCAAGCGCATTACCTGGCTGCTGGATAATCAGCGCCGCGTGGTTGCGCCGGACTGGGAGTCGTCAGCCACCTGTCTGAGCGCGGGGCTGTGCGTTGGCATGGTGCCGGTGCATTTTGCGCGCCCGCGCATCGACGCGGGAGAGTGGGTGGCTCTGACGCTGGAAAATCCTTTCCCGGATGCTGCATGCTGTCTGACGTGGCAGCAAAACGACGTCTCGCCCGCCATGGCCTGGCTACTGGATTATCTGGGAGACAGCGAAACGCTTAACCGGGAGTGGTTGCGGGGACCAGCGTAGCTGGCCCCGTAAAGAGATTAACGTCGGTAGTCGCGGAACGGACCGTCGGCAACGGAACGGCGTTCAATCAGGCGCGGGTGGACCTCAATGGACTGGGACTGTTCTCGCTTGTTGACGATCCTGTCCATCAGCATATTGAAGGCCGTTTCACCCAGCGAATCTTTCGGCTGGTGAATGGTGGTCAGCGCCGGGGTAAAGAAACGGGCGTTGCGAACGTTATCATAGCCGATCACCGAGATGTCCTGCGGAACGCGCAGGCCGAGTTCATCCGCCGCGCAGAGCGCGCCCATTGCCATGATATCGCCGCCGCAGAACACAGCGGTAGGGCGATGCGGCTGGGAGACGATCTGCTGCATGGCGCGATAGCCCGACTCCGGCTCGAAATCGCCCTGGACAATCCAGTTTTCTGGCACGGTAATCAGCGCCTCTTCCATCGCTTTCATGAAACCGGCCAGACGGCCAGCACCGGTGTTACGCTCCAGCGGGCCCGGGATCACGCCAATTTCACGATGCCCGCGTTCTACCAGATAACGCCCGGCCATGTAGCCGCCTTCAAAGGCGTTATCAATAACAGAGTCGGTGAAGTCTGCGCGCGCCTCGCCCCAGTCCATCACTACCATCGGAATGTGGCGATACTCTTCCAGCATGGAAAGCACCGACTCAGGGTATTCAGAACACATGACCAGCAGGCCGTCGACGCGCTTTTGCGCCATCATCGACAGGTAAGCGCGCTGTTTTTCAATGTTGTTCCACGCGTTGCCCAGAATCAGGGTATAGCCTTTCTGAAAGCAGTTTTTTTCAACGGCTTCGATGATTTCAGCAAAGTAAGCCGCTTCACTGCTGGTGGCCAGCAGGCCAATCGATTTGGTGTGATTAACCTTCAGGCTACGGGCGACCGCACTTGGCGAGTAGTGCAGTTCTTTGATTGCCGCCCAAACGGCATTACGCGTCTCTTCTGCGACGAAACGCGTTTTGTTAATAACATGTGATACGGTTGTAGTGGAAACGTTTGCGCGTTTTGCTACGTCTTTAATTGTTGCCATTAAATGTCACTCCAGACCATATCCTAAGCTCCTGAAAAAAATGAAGGTAAACGTTTGCCTTCTCTCACCCTTATTACGCAAACATGAGTTGCGACACGCCGGGAAAACGACACAGGACGTCAGGAGGGGGTCAGTGGCCGGTACGCTAATAAATTTAGCGTGGAATTTTGTCCTATCTTGATGAAAAGGGGAAGAGGTAAAGTGGATATCCGTTTAAATCCTGGAAGATTTTTGACCTGAACTGTGTAAAAATGAGCAAGCTCACTTTTCGTAGGGTGAATAAAAGGAGAAAAATTGATGAGTACCGATCTGAAGTTTTCGCTGTTTACCACCATTGTTGTTCTTGCCCTGATTGTTGCGGGTGGTTTAACCGCTGCGCTGCACTGATTTAGGTGGAGGGAGAGTCTTCTCCCTCCCTTGCCGCTATTGTTACCTCTCCGGCAAAAATCTTTTGCCAAAATGTTAACTTCTCATTTTTTGTGATTAATGTCATGCTTTTGCCTTCTTAGTCTGTGCCGGGTAACGGCACGGTATCCGGAGTCTTTTCATGAAAATCAATTTTCCCCTGCTGGCCCTGGCGATTGGCGCCTTTGGGATTGGCACCACTGAATTCTCCCCGATGGGGTTATTGCCTGTTATCGCCCGGGGTGTGGACGTCTCTATCCCTGCGGCCGGTATGTTGATTAGCGCCTATGCGATCGGCGTGATGGTGGGCGCACCGCTGATGACGCTGCTGCTTTCGCACCGCGCGCGACGCAATGCGCTGATTTTCCTGATGGCAATTTTTACTCTCGGAAATGTGCTTTCCGCGATTTCGCCGGATTACACCACGCTGATGCTTTCCCGTATTCTGACCAGCCTGAACCACGGCGCTTTCTTCGGGCTGGGCTCGGTTGTTGCCGCAAGCGTAGTGCCAAAACATAAGCAGGCCAGCGCGGTAGCCACTATGTTTATGGGCCTCACTATCGCTAATATCGGTGGCGTTCCCGCTGCCACCTGGCTCGGAGAAGCCATCGGCTGGCGTATGTCTTTCCTCGCAACCGCCGGACTGGGCGTGGTCGCGATGGTCGCGCTGTTCTTCTCGCTGCCGAAAGGAAGTGCGGGAGAACGTCCGGAAGTACGTAAAGAGCTGGCGGTGCTGATGCGTCCTCAGGTGTTGTCCGCGCTGCTCACCACGGTGCTGGGGGCAGGGGCGATGTTTACGCTCTACACCTATATCTCCCCGGTGCTGCACGACATAACCCACGCAACGCCACTCTTTGTTACCGCGATGCTGGTGCTGATTGGTGTCGGGTTCTCGATTGGCAACTATCTCGGCGGGAAATTTGCCGACCGCTCCGTCAGCGGGACGCTGAAAGGTTTTTTAACGCTGCTGATTGTCATCATGGTGGCGATCCCGTGGCTGGCGCGAAACGAAGTGGGCACCGCGATTGCCATGGTGGTGTGGGGCGCCGCAACCTTTGCCGTGGTGCCACCGTTGCAGATGCGTGTAATGCGCGTTGCGCACGAAGCACCGGGGCTTTCTTCGTCCGTGAATATCGGTGCGTTTAACCTGGGCAATGCGTTGGGGGCCGCAGCGGGCGGGGCGGTGATCTCCAGTGGTTTGGGTTACAGCTTTGTGCCGGTGATGGGGGCGATCATTGCCGCACTCGGCTTGCTGCTGGTGTTGATGTCCGGGCGTAAACAGCCAGAAGCGGTGTGTACGGCGGAATAAATAAAAACGCAGAAGGGTTGCCCCTTCTGCGTGTCCCTTATGCGGCGAAGTTCTTCGCAACAAATTCCCAGTTAACCAGTGCCCAGAAATGTTCCAGGTAGTTCGGGCGCGCATTACGGTAATCAATGTAATAGGCGTGTTCCCATACGTCCACGGTCATCAGCGGCGTTGCGCTGGTGGTCAGAGGGGTACCCGCATTAGTGGTGGAAACGATAGCCAGTTTGCCATCAGCCTCTTTTACCAGCCAGGTCCAGCCGGAGCCAAAGTTTTTAACGGCTGCGTCAGTAAATTTCGCTTTGAATTCCGCGAATCTGCCGAACGCGGCGTTAATCGCTGCGGCCAGCTCACCGGTAGGTTCTCCGCCTGCATTTGGAGCCAGGCAGTGCCAGTAGAAGGTGTGGTTCCACACCTGAGCGGCGTTGTTGAATACGCCACCGTCTGAACTGCGCACAATCTCTTCCAGCGTTTTGCCTTCAAAATCGGTGCCCTTGATCAGGTTATTCAGGTTGGTGACATAGGTCTGGTGATGCTTGCCGTAATGATACTCCAGGGTTTCCGCGGAAATGTGCGGAGCCAGGGCGTCTTTTGCATACGGTAGTGCAGGTAATTCGAACGACATTGCTACTCTCCTTATAGTTTTATACGTTGCCAATAACCCTACAGACAACAAGGACAGAATAGCAAATTGAAAGGGTATGCAAAAGAGGAACTTACCCCGCCACGGAGGCGGCAGGGCAGGGTCTAGCGAATGGTTTTTGGCGTCATCACTCGGCGCGCACCCACATAGTGGCGCACCCAGTAATCTTCACTGAGGGAGGTGATCTGAATGTCCTGACCGCTGCGCGGTGACTGGATAAATTTACCGTTACCCACATACACCCCAACGTGATCGGCCGTGCCGCGTCCCTGGGTGCGGAAGAACACCAGGTCGCCATTTTGCAGTTCGCCACGGTTTACAGGCGCGGCGTCGCGCAGATGGTACATCTCATTGGCGGTGCGTGGAATGCGAAACTTCACCAGATCTTTATAGGCATAATAAACCAGCCCACTACAGTCAAAACCGGTGCGCGGAGAGGTGCCACCCCAGCGATATGGTTTACCTATTTGCCCCATCAGTTTATTCATCGCCGTTTTTTGCGCTTTCTGCATACGCGCTTTATGCACGTCAGCCAGCTTCGTCACTTTTGCGCATTTCGTTTTATGGCCTTTGCGCACGGTGCATTTATCATTCACCAGGCTGGCGGTCGTGCGAGTGGTTTTGTGCGTGCCGGAACGGAGAGTTTTGGTTTTACTGGAGGCGGTCTTTTTGGTGTGAGCGGTGGTTTTCTTCTTTACTGTTTTGCTGGTGGTTTTTTTCTTACGTTCTGTGGTTTTTGCCAGATGCGTTTTTTGTACAGCAGAATGCCGCGCCTGTTCGGAGGCGTTCGCCGCTGGCGTAAATGAGAGTGTGGTAAACAGTAAAGCACAGAGCGTCATCGAGATTTTAGTTATCCGCGCCACTGGGCAGTCCCCTGATAAGTGCGAGCCAAAATACATACCCGCATGAGATTTACAAAACCAGTCGATTCTAATCCATAAAATCGGAATAAGTTAATAGCATTTTTCATTCAAAAAATGTGTTTCGTTAGCAAGTGCAAAAAAATTCACCATTCTGTCGCACTCTTGTTCGCTCCTTAAGCAAAACCGCACGGCGCGCAGCCTTAAACGTCATTATCAATGCAACTTTACGCGATAGCGGATAAAATAATGAGACGTGACAAAAATGTTATTTTCCGATGTCGGCCTGACCCGCTACAATGTCAGACTGATGCCGTAACAGAAGTTAAAGGAAGCAAGACATGAGCACCACTATTGAAAAAATTCAGCGCCAGATCGCTGAAAACCCGATTCTCCTGTACATGAAAGGTTCTCCGAAGCTGCCAAGCTGCGGCTTCTCCGCGCAAGCGGTTCAGGCGCTGTCCGCCTGTGGTGAGCGTTTTGCTTACGTTGATATCCTGCAAAACCCGGACATCCGCGCTGAGCTGCCAAAATACGCAAACTGGCCGACCTTCCCACAGCTGTGGGTTGACGGTGAACTTGTTGGCGGCTGTGATATTCTGATTGAAATGTATCAGCGCGGCGAACTGCAACAGCTGATCAAAGAGACTGCGGCGAAGTATAAAACCGAAGAGCCGGACGCAGAATAAGTTTTCTGCGGATATAAAAAAGCGACCACATTATGTTGGTCGCTTTTTTTTGTCCTGTGGGGCTGTTGATTACCCAGTCTACGATTGAAGATCGGCCTCGCCGCCCATCGGCAGCGGCCAGCCACCCAGACGTTTCCAGCGGTTGACGATCTCACAGAACAGCTCCGCCGTACGCTCGGTATCGTATAACGCGGAATGCGCCTGGGTGCCGTCAAACGCAATACCCGCCGTGATGCAGGCTTTAGAGAGCACGGTTTGCCCCAGCGCCAGGCCGCTCAGCGCGGCGGTGTCGAAGGTCACAAACGGATGGAATGGATTACGCTTTAGCGAGGCGCGCTCGGCGGCAGCCATGGTGAAGCTGTGATCGAACGTAGCGTTGTGGGCCACCATGATGGCGCGGCTACAGTCATTCTCTTTCATGCCTTTGCGCACCATTTTGAAAATGGCGTGCAGCGCCTCGTATTCGCTTACCGCCCCGCGCAGCGGGTTTGTCGGATCGATACCGTTAAAGGCCAGCGCCTCTGGCTGTAAATTTGCCCCTTCAAAGGGTTCAACGTGGAAATGCAGCGTGGTGTCCGGTACAAGCCAGCCCTGTTCATCCATCTTCAGCGTGATGGCGGCAATCTCAAGCAGCGCATCGGTTTTAGCGTTAAATCCGGCTGTTTCTACATCAATGACAACGGGATAAAAACCACGAAAACGGTCGCACAGACCGGTAAATTGAGCGTTATCGGACATCAGGGTCTCTTACAAGGGGGAAAAAGCAGTGCGCATTATGGCAAATTTTGAGAGGGGATGCAGCAAAACAACGGGCGCATAGTGCGCCCTGCGGGATCAATTGCCCAGACCGCGACCAGCGTCTTTAGCTTCGATCAGTTCGATTTTATACCCGTCCGGATCTTCAACAAACGCAATCACGGTGGTGCCGCCTTTAACCGGACCGGCTTCACGGGTGACGTTACCGCCATTGCTGCGGATACGTTCGCAGGCTTCAGCCGCATTGTCCACTTCCAGCGCGATGTGGCCGTAAGCCGTACCCAGCTCGTAGCTGTCCACGCCCCAGTTGTAGGTCAGCTCGATGACCGCTTCTTCAGATTCCGGGCCGTAACCGACAAACGCCAGAGAGTATTTATATTCCGGATTTTCGCTGGTGCGCAGCAGCTTCATGCCCAGAACGTTAGTGTAGAAATCGATGGAACGTTGCAGGTCGCCAACGCGCAACATGGTGTGAAGTAGGCGCATAATTTCCTCATTAACCAGTGGAATGGATTATCTTTTTGAACAGAAACGATGTTTTAGTATAGCGGCGAAAGGTCGCCGCTATCAATGTACAAAGCGGGATTACAGTGAAGGGTAGTCGGTATAACCTTCCGCGCCGCCGCCATAGAAGCTTTCAGGGCGCTGCGGGTTCAGTTCGGCTTTCTTCTGCAAACGGGCAACCAGATCCGGGTTAGCAATGTAATCACGGCCAAAGGCCACGGCGTCGATCAGACCTTTACCGATCAGAGCCTCGGCTTTCTCTGCCGTATAAGCGCCCGCCCCGATAATCACGCCGTGGAAGCGCTCGCGAACTTTCTGGCGGAAGGCTTCGCTGTAGGGCTTGCCGCCTGCCCAGTCCGGCTCGGACATGTGCAGATACGCGATACCGCGTTTAGCCAGCTCTTCAATCAGATACAGCGCATCCGCTTCTTCGTTCGGACCGTTGTCGACGTTCTGGAAGGTACCAATTGGGGAAACTCGAATACCAATGCGATCTGCGCTCCACTCATTACACACGGCATCTACCACTTCAAGCACCAGACGCGCGCGGTTTTCAACGCTGCCGCCGTACTGGTCGGTACGCTGATTGGAAGACGGTGACAGGAACTGGTGCAGCAGGTAGCCGTGCGCAGAGTGCAGCTCAACCAGGTCGAAGCCCGCTTCACGGGCGTTGGCGACGGCCTGACGGAAATCATTCACGATACCCGGGATCTCGTCCAGCTCAAGCGCGCGTGGCGTGGTGGTGTCGACGCGAATAGCATTACCGTTTTCATCGCGCAGGGAAGTGCGGGTATTCGCATTCAGGGCAGAGGCAGAAACGGGCGCCTGACCGCCAGGTTGGATGCTGCTGTGCGAGATACGACCGGTGTGCCACAGCTGAACCGCAATACGGCCATCTTCAGCATGAACGCCTGCGGTGATTTTTTTCCACGCGGCGATCTGTTCCGGGCTGTGCAGACCCGGCGCACCGGCGTAGCCTTTAGCCTGGGCAGAAATCTGCGTGGCTTCGGAAATAATCAGGCCCGAGCTGGCGCGCTGACGGTAATACTCACCCATCAATGGCGTTGGGATATCTCCCGGCTCGATGCTGCGCAGACGGGTAAGTGGGGCCATAAACACGCGGTTTGGGGCAGTAACGGCACCCACTTTCAGTGGGGTAAATAGCTTTTCAGCGGACATAATGGCTCCTGAGTAGACCAGTCGACTAGTAAAAGGGTAAATAAAAACGCCGGCTACACGCCAGGCGCGGTAATACAGTTTTTCACATGCGCCAGCGCGCTTTCGAGCGGCACGGCGCTGCGAGACATTTTTGCCTGCAGGTTGGCGCCTAACCAGAGGG
The DNA here is from genome assembly GCF_049238585.1 of Enterobacter cloacae complex sp. IR5428. Lineage (NCBI taxonomy): Bacteria > Pseudomonadati > Pseudomonadota > Gammaproteobacteria > Enterobacterales > Enterobacteriaceae > Enterobacter > Enterobacter cloacae complex sp. IR5428. The sequence goes on from NZ_JBMKHV010000006.1 coordinate 279,722, forward strand.
AATAGAGCACCTGTGCCTGCGTGAGCGGATCGCCGGAGAAGGAGAGCGTTGTTTCATCGCGGCCTTTTTCCAGCGCCTGAGCCAGCAGAGCGATTACGCCGCTGGCCCCTTTATCCATGGCGGTGCGCATATCTTCGGAGAGATCGCACACTTCGGCAGACAGTTTTACCGTCAGGCACCCGCTGATGATGCCCTGCTGACAGAACTGCGTCAGCGTTTCCTGATAGTAGTTCAGAACACGATCCCGGTAGTCACCTTCGCCGCTGGCGAAGTGGGCTGCCAGGCGCTGATGGTAGCTGGCGTAGTGCCGCTCCAGCATGGCTACGCCAAACGCCTCTTTGGATCGAAAATAGTGATAAAACGATCCCTTAGGCACTTCAGCGGTTTTTAATAACTCGCTCAGCCCCATACCGGTAAACCCGCGATGCATGCAAAGGCGCTCGCCGGTAGCCAGCAAATGTTCTCGTGTATCGTGTTCTGTATGTCTGCTCATGCTCTTACTCTAATAGACCGTTCGGTCTAATGCAAGCCCGCTTAGCGACGACATTGCGACAAAATATCCAGCTGCGGCTGATAAACCACTGATTTCACGTCCATCATACCCAGAACCGTGGCAAACAAATTGTCCTGTGAAACTGCCTCTTTTGCAGCATGGTTACGCAGGCAATCCGTGTTTACGCCGAAGTTTTTCGCATAGTCCGGGGAGAGCCAGAACATAAACGGAATATGCGTTTGCTGCTCCGGGGCCAGCATATACGGCGTACCGTGCAGGTAAATTCCGCTTTCGCCCAGCGATTCGCCGTGATCGGAGAGGTAAATGAGCGCTGTGTTCATACTGGCCTTCCGGGCTTTTAGCGCGTCGATGGTTCGGCTGAGCACGCTATCGGTATACAGAATCGAGTTGTCATAGGTATTGATCAGCGACTGATGATCGCAATCCTGAATTTCATTGGTATCGCAGGTTGGGGTGAATTTCCGGAAGCGGTCCGGGTAACGGTTGTAATAAGCCGGACCGTGGCTGCCCATCAGGTGTATAACCAGTACGGTATCCTGCTTTATTCCGTCCAGCACGTTGTCCAGGCGGTACAGGTTGACGTCGTCGATACAGGATTTGTCCTTACAGAACTGTTCCAGTTTCCACTGGGTCATATCCGTGTGCGGCACGCGGTCGCAGGCACCTTTACACCCGCCGTCATTGTCGCGCCACAGCAGGTTGAACCCGGCGTGGTTAAGCACATCGAGCAGTCCTTCCTGATGATGGGCGAGGTCCGCGTCATATTTTTTTCGCGTCATGCCGGAGAACATGCAGGGGACGGAAACGGCGGTTTCCGTGCCACAGGAGGAGGCCTGTGGGAAGTTGATGACATCCCGCTTTTTCAGCTCGGGGTTGGTTTCACGGGGGTAACCATTTAACGAATAGTTTGCAGCGCGGGAGGCTTCACCCACCACCAGAACCAGCACGGTTTTCTTACGTTGGCCGGAAATCAGCGCCCCTTTATGGGCATCCTCGCCAATGCGGACCAGCGTCTGGTCGCCGGCAAACCAGCGCATTTTGCTGTACTTCACAACGGCGCTCACGTAGTTCGCCGGAGTGACCATTTTGACGATGCTTTTGTTATTGCGGAACAGCGAAGCATAGTCTTTATAGAACACTGCCGCGACGAGAATGATCACCAGCAGCGCACCCAGTATAGCGGCGAAACGTGTTAGCAGGGCATACCACCATTTTCCGGTTCGAATGCGCGTCAGGGCTAAGATGACGGAAGGGACCAGACCCGCGACGGCCAGCCACAGGATCAGCTGCGGCGTTACCAGGGCTGTCGCTTCCTGGGAGTTAGTCTCAAACACGTTCACAATCATGTTTTGATCGATAACCGCGCCATAGGTGTACATAAACCAGGTCGCGGCGGCGCATCCTATGGTCAGGGCAATCATGAGCGGCTTGCGAATAAAGGGAATATTCAGCAGGCTAAAAACAATGACCCAGCCGCAGAACAGAACCAGCGGCACACTGGCGGCAAAAAGCATGTCATGCAGACGGGCAGGTGCGATAATTGACCAGCTGCGCTGGATAAACAGCGCATTGAACACGGTGAAGAAAAGCGCACAGGCGAGGGTAAATTTCGTATCGTTACAGTGTAACTTTTTAGTGAGCCACATGATGACCAGACCATTCGTTATATCAATGCGGCGAGTATAAGAAGGGAAGATTAGCGAAACCTTAATGCCCTGTTTGTGACGGACACTCCTTGCATGCAGGCCATTTAGGGTCTTCACTGTAGGGAATAATGACGTTCTGGAGGTAGGTGTGGCAGAGCAACTGGAATTTTTCCCTGTCCAGAGCCCGTGCCGGGGTATTTGCCAGGTTGATGAACGAGGATACTGCCGTGGCTGCATGCGCACACGCGATGAACGTTTTAACTGGCAAAATTTCAGCGACGCGCAAAAGCAGGAGGTCTTACGGCTCTGCCGACAACGTCTGCTGCGCAAAATTCGTGCAAACAAAGCGGTTGAAACCGAAGAACCTCAGCAACCTTCACTGTTTTAGCAGGGTAATTGCGTATACTGGTGACATGACTTCCTTGAGGAAAATGTTATGGTTCAGCGTATTACCCTTGCCCCGCAGGGCCCGGAATTCTCCCGATTCGTTATGGGCTACTGGCGCCTTATGGAGTGGAATATGTCTCCGGTCCAGCTGGCGGACTTTATAGAAGAGCATCTCGATCTCGGGATCACCACCGTCGATCACGCTGATATTTATGGTGGCTATCAGTGCGAGGCCGCTTTTGGCGAAGCGCTGAAGCGTGCGCCAGCGCTGCGTGAACGTATGGAGATTGTGACCAAATGCGGTATTGCCACCACAGCAAAACCGGAGCATGCACTTGGGCATTACATCACTGACAGCGCGCATATTGTTAAAAGCGCTGAGCAGTCACTGGTCAACCTGGCCACCGATCGTATCGACCTGCTGCTGATCCACCGTCCCGATCCATTGATGGATGCTGATGAGGTTGCGGAAGCGTTCCTGACGCTACACCAGAGCGGCAAAGTGCGTCATTTTGGCGTGTCTAACTTCACCCCGGCACAGTTTGCGCTATTGCAGTCTCGCCTGCCGTTTACGCTGGCGACGAATCAGGTGGAGATTTCGCCTGTTCACCAGCCGCTGCTGCTGGACGGAACGCTCGATCAGCTGCAACAGTTACGCATTCGTCCGATGGCCTGGTCTTGTCTCGGCGGCGGTCGCCTGTTTAACGATGAGGCCTTCCAGCCGCTGCGTAACGAGCTTGAAACCGTGGCCCGCGAACTGAATACGGAAAGCATCGAGCAGGTGGTTTACGCCTGGATCCTGCGCCTGCCGTCTAAACCGCTGCCAATTATCGGCTCCGGCAAAATTGAGCGCGTACGCGCTGCGCTGGTGGCTGAAGAGCTGGATATGTCGCGTCAGCAGTGGTTCCGCATCCGCAAGGCGGCTCTGGGCTACGACGTACCCTGAGTGCGTGGAGTCTGACTTTCCGGTGAAATCTGCGCCTCTGGTATAGACTTAAGGTGCAAAAAATAACCCGTGGAGGTCATATGAAGCGTTTTGCTCTGGCAGTGGTCACGCTGGTTGTTTGCGCAGGAGCGCAGGCAGCCAGCGAAGAAGTTGAAATGAATCTCGTCACTTCTCAGGGAGTAGGCCAGTCCATCGGGACGGTGAAAATCACCGAAACCGATAAAGGGCTGGAATTTGCTCCCGATCTCAAGGCCCTTCCACCCGGTGAACATGGTTTTCACGTTCATGCCAAAGGCAGCTGTCAACCTGCAATGAAAGAGGGGAAACCTTCAGCCGCTGAGGCCGCTGGGGGGCATCTGGATCCGCACAACTCTGGTAAGCATGAAGGCCCGGAAGGTATGGGGCACCTCGGCGATCTGCCGGTGCTGGTGGTGAATAACGACGGTAAAGCCACCGATCCGGTTGTTGCGCCCCGGCTGAAAAAGATTGACGAGGTCAAAGGCAAGGCGCTGATGGTCCATGTGGGCGGCGATAACATGTCCGATCAACCTAAACCGCTTGGCGGCGGCGGGGCGCGCTATGCCTGCGGGGTGATCTGATCGCCAATTGTTCCGGGTGGCGGCGCCTGTTCAAGCTGTGACAGGGAGCAGTGCAGCCGCCAGATAATGGACGCCAGATCGCGGGCCGCAGGCTGATGGTGGTGCGCCAGAGCGTCGCAAATACGCTGAAGCTCGGCGAGCGTGACGCTCAGGGGGCGTTGCTGAACTCCGCGCTCGCTCATCACATCGCGGAGCATGGAAATACAATTATCGCGGACCTGCGAAAGCGGGTCGGAACGCGTCTCCCAGGCACGCAGCTGCCACACCACGTGCGAACAGTTCAGCAGCACCACGCCCCAGCGCAGTAGCCAGCGACGGGAGAGGGAATCCTGGCTGTTGTTCAGCTGGCTGACATGATGGTAAACCAGCGATTCATACTCGCTTTCACGCAGATGCGGGCTGCGACTCAGTTGATCGACAAAACCCCTGCGCAGCTCACGAATATGCCTGCGGCTTTTACGCGCATCTGAGCCCGGGCGTAGCACGGCGAAAGCCAGCCACGCCAGCCCCACGCCGAGGATCTTCGCCAGGTTATCGTTGAGAAAATCAGCGTAATCGTAAACCGGAGGATTCGTTACAGAGATAAATGAGCCCATAAAAACAATCAACTGCCCCCACAGACCGGCCAGTTTTGGCATTTGCAGTTTGAGCAACTGCATGGTGGTTAATAGCGGGAAGAGAAACAGCAGAAATTGCCAGAGGTCGGTTATCTGCACCATCAAACCAAATTTCACCACGAAGCTGAACAGCGACAGCAGTACCAGCGTACGCAGCAGAAGCGTCAGGGAATTAAACGGGGAAGCTGCGACGGAATAGAGCACGCAGCTGATTGCCGCAAGCGTCAGGGCTGCACTGCCCGCATCCCATTGCGTGGTGATGGCCCATGCGCCCACGGCCGTCAACGCGCAAAACGTACGAAAACCGCTCCACAGCGCCTCCATTGCGTCGGTATGGCGTGCCAGAGCTGGGCTACCGGGAACGGAAAATTCGGTGACGGGCGTGGCATTTTCGACGGCTTTTAACCAGCGGCTGCTGCGCAGATACAGGCGGCAGAAATAGTTCAGACGCTGCCAGAAGGCGCGGTGCCGGTAATCATATTCATCCGTTGGGGTGAGCGGCGCGATAATACGGGCCACGGTATAGATATCGGCATCCGGACGCGCAAGGGCGGCGAGCAGCGCCTCGATAACTTCCCGGGTATGGGCTGGCGGCGCAGGCCAGTTCAGCAACATCCGGCGAAGGCTTGAGATCGCACTCGTCATCCGCAATTGCTGGTGTAGTAAATAGTTCAGGAGCGTGTTCTGGCGACGAAAACGGTAGTGGCTCCAGAAAGCCTGGATGCGCAGCAGATTCATGGTCAGGATCTGGCCGATGACCTTTTCGTGTGCTAGACGGATGTTATCGCTGCTATCAGGCTGCCAGAGCAGGCTGGCATGTTCCAGCAAACGCGCGTGCATCGTTTTAAGGGCGGTGATAAGCGTAGTGCCATCCGAGGTGCTGGGCAGGATCATCATCATGACGCCGCCGCACAGAATGCCGACCATCACTTCACATACGCGTGCCTGGGCGATATCCCATAGCTCGGTGGTATCCAGCACGTTGACGACCGGAAAGGCGATAATGGCTGCGGTGTAACCTGCCAGTTGAAACGCGTACGCAACGTTGTTGGTAAAATGGGCGCAGGCCCAGGTGCACAGCCCCAGCCATGCCGACATGCTTAACAGAAAGAGCCAGGGATCGTTCAGGGTATGGCCGGCAAGAAGCAGTGCAGCGGTCGCACCCAGCAGGCTACCCGCCACGCGCCCGAGGCTTTTACTGATAACGCCCCCGACGGTAGGGAAGCTGACGACCGCCGCAGAGGTCATCGCCCAGTAAGGCTCATCAAGATTCAGATAATAGGCAACCGTAAGCGCAAGGCACATGGCGATGCCGTTACGCAGCGCGTAACGCCACTGCGGCCGTGTCGCTTTTATCCACGGCGTATTGCGCCAGGAGAAAGCTCCCAGGTTCATCATCGCGATCCGATGGCGACGGTGCAGGTTGTGCCAGAGACCAGAGTAATGTCTTTCGGCAGTTGCTCTAACTCGACGCGAACAGGCACCCGCTGAGCCAGACGCACCCACGGTACGTTGGGTTTGATGTCAGGCACCAGACCAGAATCGGTTTCCACGCTCTGATCGTAAATCGCCCGACCTATGCTACTAACGTGACCCTGTAACGTTTCTGCACCGCTGTAAAGCGTGATCCGGGCAGGCGCACCCTCGCGGATATGCCGCAGCTTGGTCTCTTCAAAATAACCTACAACATAGAAAGAGTGGCTATCTACCAGGGCAAAGACCGGCTGGCCTGTGGTGGCGTAATCCCCCACACGAGTCGACAGGCTCGTGATCCATCCATCCACCGGAGCTTTGACAACGGTCTGGGTCAGTTGCCACTCGGCCTGTTTCAGCGTTGCCTCTGCAACCTTCAGGCTGGCCTGCATGGCTTTTACATTGATATTGGCGGTATCGAGATCTTCCGCAGAGATGTAATTCCTCGACAGATGTCGGCGACGTTCGGCTTCGTTATTGGCTTTTGCCAGATCTGATTGAGCTTTTGCGAGCTGCGCCTGGGCATTGAGCACCGCAATGTGGAAAGGGGTCTCATCGATGCGGAATAACACATCGCCCGCATGAACGAACTGGTTGTCCTTCACCAGCAGCGCGCTGATACTGCCGGACACCTGTGGCGTGATGCTGACCTGTTCTGCGCGGATCTTGCCGTCACGCGTCCAGGGCGACTGCATGTAATAATTCCAGAGCCACCAGCCGGCCATAAGCGCCAGCGCTAAAACGAAAAGAGTGGAAAAATATTTTAACGTTTTCAATGCTATTCTCACCACAAGGTTAACGCGGCAAGGCCAAGACAGACGGAAAGGGTAAACAGGGAGAGATCCATTAACATCGGGTGCCAGATTTCACCGGAATACATCCAGTCGCGCAGCAGACGATGCGCAATGAGCCAGATCACAAAACCGACCATCACGGCTTTAAACAGTGGCGGAAAGTAGACCGATGCGCCGACAATCAGATCCTGGAGGGGCAACCCTGCGGAGAGGGAAAAGAACGTCACAAGCAGTGATCCTTTGCAGTGGGGTGAGGGCCACAATGGCATATTTCAATGCGATGGCGCATTACCGTTCAGTGTAAATCATCCTTTCAGGAATGATGAATACCGTGATTGCATTTGTTTTGGCAATACAAATACTGCAAACTATTCTAAAATCACTATAATCACTTAGCAAGCTAATTATAAGGAGATGAAATTGGAATCGCCATTAGGTTCTGATCTGGCAAGGTTGGTACGCATCTGGCGTGCTCTGATTGACCATCGCCTGAAACCTCTGGAACTCACGCAGACGCACTGGGTTACGCTGCATAACATTCATCAGCTCCCGCCCGACCAGTCACAGATCCAACTGGCAAAAGCGATTGGCATTGAGCAGCCGTCACTGGTGCGCACTCTTGACCAACTGGAAGAGAAGGGACTTATCTCCCGACAAACCTGCGCCAGCGACCGTCGCGCCAAGCGGATCAAATTGACGGAAAAAGCGGCCCCGATTATTACTGAGATGGAAGCTGTCATCAGTAAAACGCGTGGGGAGATCCTTGAAGGTATTTCCCCCGCTGAGCTGGAGATGCTGATAGGACTCATCGCCCGTCTTGAGCAGAACATCCACGATCTGCAGTCTCGCGACTGACCGAACGTAAAGGCCTTGCGAAATCAAGGCCTTTCTTATTATCTGAACACCACCACCCGGTTGCGCCCTGTCTCTTTTGCCTCATACATGGCTTTATCCGCGCTCTCCACGCAGGTTTCCGCACTGGTTTCCGGCGAGGTTGCGGTGAATACGCCCATGCTGATGGTAATGGGTTCCGGCAGATGACCGCCGCTGCTGGCTTTATCAAACCCGCTCAGCTTGAGGCGAATGCGCTCGGCCACCTGCCGCGCGGCGTCTGAAGGGGTATTTGTCAGCATCAACACAAACTCTTCACCACCGATTCGGGCCGCGATATCCTGGGGGCGCACGGAATCCGTCAGCAGATTAGAGACGAACTGTAATACCTTATCGCCCTGCAAATGCCCGTAACAGTCGTTGATACGTTTGAAACGGTCAAGGTCGCTTACCACCACCGATACCGGGTGTGCCTCCGTTGCAGAGCTGAGGGCATAGTTTAATGAATCATAAAAATAGCTGCGATTATAAAGACGGGTAAGCGGGTCGCGGATTGAATTTTGATATGACTGCTGGTATTTGACGTGCGAGTCACGATACAAATTAAAGACGTCGGAAAGCAAAATGAAAATAATCATTAATGTCGCGACAGTTTCGAATAACCGGGCGCGGTACCATGATACATCTTCTACGTATCCACCTAACAACAGCATTAACAGCGTGACGACATAACAGACGCATAAAAAATTGCCGCCCGCCCAGAACAAATTTCTTATCCGGGTCACGACCATCAGGGTGATTAATGTGACAACCCAAAGAATGACCAAAATGATGTTGATGGTCTGGCTCCAGAGAATCATGAACTGCCGGGTTTCATTATCCACAAGATCCAGGGTTAACGTCGTGGAATGGCTGGAATAGAACCACGCCAGCCAAAGCATGCAGCCCGTAAAGAGAGCCGATCCGACAACAATACCGATGTGGGTGCTTCGTGAAAGGGGGGAAACGCGAAGCGTATAAAGTAAGGCTGAGGCCATCATGAGCACCGCCATTAAGAGGTGTCGGAACATATAAAAGATCATCGCGTCATTGTAGTTCGCCTCGTTGAACTGATAGAGATCCAGCCAGCCTGGAAAACTGGATAGCGTACCCACCATCAGCAGTGCTGAACCGGCAAAGGCTGACGCAATCGGAACGAGATATAGCCGTTTTTTATCACACCAGTATTTCATTGCCATAAAACAGGCGATAAACAGATGGAATACCAGAAGAAAAATAGTGAGCGTAGGGAAAAATAGCGGAGAGAATGAAGGAACCCATTCAACAAGTTTTATAAAACAACCTTGTAACACGGCAATGATAAAAATGCACCCAAGTGCAAAGGCCACAAAGCGGTTCATTACAAATCGACAGTTCGCAAGCATAGAATGTTAAAAAATTAAAAAGAGGAAAAAGAGAATCAGACGAGTCTAAAGGAGGGAAATAAAAAATACTTTGCGCAGGAACAATATCAGAGGGAATTAATTATACGCCGTGTGAATGTATTTTTATAAATACATTTTTTAAAATGATAGTTTTTGTAAATGGATGCGGCCCGAAAGGACCGCATCCGTCGGGATATTAACGCGGGGAGACGGTGACCTGGCTACCGTTGCTTGCCAGTACAACACGCTGGCCTGCAGAAAAGCGAGTATTACCCTGTTTCTGCACAACCATAATGGTGCTGCCATCGTCTTTACGGATTTCCAGCTCAACGCCCTGAGTTTTGTTCATCGCACCCTGAACGCCCTGACCCGCTACGCCGCCTGCAACTGCGCCTGCTGCGGTAGCCAGAGAGCGACCGGTGCCGCCACCAATGGTGTTACCCAGGAAACCACCCAGCACAGCACCACCGATTGCGCCCACGACGTTCGTGTCATCACCACCCTGAATCTGAACAGGACGGGCATTAACGATAGTACCGTAGGTCACGTTCTGTACCTGTTTAGCTTCAGAAGCACTATATACGTCGCCGGAGAGTGAATTGTCGTTCACACAACCCGCCAGTGTTAAACCAATCAGCGAAACGCCCAGTACACGTAAAATCATTTGACTCTCCTGTTCACCAAAAAACGCCCGGTTGGGGCATCCGTTATGGCTAAATTATATGGCATTCCTGACCACAGTTCATATCTTTGCATGCCGAATAGATAAATTTTACCTGAACGGGGCTTAACGGGACATAAACAAAAACCGTCTGTGCTACAGGTCTGAGATTGTTAAAAAATATTATCACCGGATAGCAAAGCAGCGTTATTTATGATGGAGTGGTTGCACTTAGCCCATGTAACGTAAGGAAAGCGCATGAAATCGGGTCGCTATATCGGTGTGATGTCTGGTACCAGTCTTGACGGTGTGGATGTCGTTCTGGCCGCCATTGATGAAAACATGGTGGCGCAGCAGGCAAGCCTGACCTGGCCTATTCCGGTCTCGTTAAAAGAAGAGATCCTGAGCATCTGCCAGGGGCAACAGCTGACGCTTTCCCAACTGGGCCAACTGGATGTGCGTCTGGGGGCGCTGTTTGCTGATGCGGTACTGGCCCTGATGCAGCAAGAAAGACTTCATCCGCAGGATGTCGTGGCAATAGGCTGCCATGGGCAGACCGTCTGGCATGAACCTGTCGGCGAGGCGCCGCACACGATGCAAATTGGCGATAATAACCAGATTGTGGCAAAAACCGGCGTGACGGTGGTGGGGGATTTCCGTCGTCGCGATATGGCCCTCGGCGGGCAGGGGGCGCCGCTGGTTCCGGCATTTCATCAGGCGCTGCTGGCGCACCCGGTGGAGCGCAGAATGGTTCTGAACATTGGCGGGATTGCCAACCTGTCAATGCTCATTCCCGGGCAGCCCGTGCGTGGATACGATACCGGGCCCGGTAATATGCTGATGGATGCCTGGATCTGGCGTCAGAACGGTAAACCCTACGACAAAGACGCGCAGTGGGCCAGCCAGGGGAAAGTGATCCTTCCCTTGCTGCAAGCCCTGTTAAGCGATCCATTCTTTGCCCTGCCCGCGCCGAAAAGCACGGGGCGAGAGTATTTCAACTACGGCTGGCTTGAACGTCATCTGGCACGCTTCCCCGGCCTTGCGCCTCAGGATGTGCAGGCTACGCTGACTGAGCTTACCGCCGTGTCGATTTCTGAACAGGTGTTGCTCAGCGGCGGGTGCGAGCGTCTGCTGGTATGCGGAGGCGGAAGCCGCAACCCGCTCCTGATGGCACGCCTCGCCGCCCTGCTGCCGGGCACCGAAGTCACGACCACTGACGAAGCCGGGATCAGCGAAGACGACATGGAAGCGCTGGCCTTCGCCTGGCTTGCCTGGCGTACGGTTGCCGGTCTGCCCGGGAATTTACCCTCCGTAACCGGTGCGCGGGAGGCGAGCGTCCTCGGTGCTATTTTCCCGGCAAATCCGCGCCATAATCAGAGTTAACTGAAATTCAGCGGGAGGCATAACCCGTAAAATAGGGAAAAACAGGAGGGCGGTTAGGCCCTCCAGGACCAGGATAGTCTTCGGAATCTGCCCATGAAAAAACTTCTTCTCATTGCTGTACCTTTTCTTATGACCGGATGCAGCGTCTATAACCAGTTCGTTGAGCGTATGCAAACCGATACGCTGGAATATCGTTGTGATGAAAAACCGCTGACGGTGAAGCTGAACAACACTCGCCAGGAAGCCAGCTTTGTTTATGACAATAAGTTGTTGACGCTGAAGCAGGGGATGTCCGCCTCCGGGGCGCGTTACACGGATGGGATCTACGTCTTCTGGTCAAAAGGTGACAGCGCCACCGTCTATAAGCGAGACCGCATTGTGCTGAACAATTGTCAGCTGGAAAATCCGAAGCGTTGAGATTTTTGAAGGGGACGCGCACAATAGCGCCACCCAATCTCACTTTCAGCTAACGCCATGTCAGATAACGACGAACTACAGCAAATTGCGCATCTGCGCCGTGAATACACCAAAGGCGGTCTGCGCCGCCAGGATCTTCCCGCCGAACCGCTGGTGCTTTTTGAACGCTGGCTGAAACAGGCCTGCGAAGCGAAACTGGCCGACCCGACGGCTATGGTCGTTGCCACGGTTGATGAAAACGGTCAGCCGTATCAACGCATCGTTCTTCTTAAGCATTATGACGAGAAAGGGCTGGTGTTCTACACCAACCTTGGCAGTCGTAAAGCGCATCACCTGGAAAATAATCCGCGTATTAGCCTGCTCTTCCCGTGGCATATGCTTGAGCGCCAGGTGATGGTTACCGGCAAGGCAGAGCGCCTCTCTACGCTCGAAGTGGTGAAATATTTCCACAGCCGACCGCGCGACAGTCAGATTGGCGCCTGGGTTTCTAAACAGTCCAGCCGAATCTCGGCCCGCGGCGTACTTGAAAGTAAATTCCTCGAACTCAAACAGAAGTTTCAGCAGGGTGAAGTGCCGCTGCCGAGTTTCTGGGGCGGGTTCCGCATCCCCATTGAGCAGATGGAATTCTGGCAGGGCGGTGAGCACCGCCTGCACGACCGCTTTTTATACCAGCGCGACAACAGTGGCTGGAAAATAGACCGACTGGCACCGTAATCCCCAAAATTTGTTGATTTAAGCGCTAGCGCACACCGCGCTGGCGCTTTATTCTATGGTCCTTTCGCATCAGGCGAAAAGTCGTGTACCGGCAAAGGTGCAGTCGTTTATACATGGAGAATTTGATGGCAAGCAGTAACTTGATTAAACAATTGCAAGAGCGGGGCCTGGTGGCCCAGGTGACGGACGAGGAAGCGTTAGCAGAGCGACTGGCGCAAGGCCCGATCGCGCTCTATTGCGGCTTCGATCCCACCGCTGACAGCTTGCATTTGGGGCATCTTGTTCCATTGTTATGCCTGAAACGCTTCCAGATGGCGGGTCATAAGCCTGTTGCCCTGGTTGGCGGTGCGACTGGTCTGATTGGCGACCCAAGTTTCAAAGCCGCTGAGCGTAAGCTGAATACCGAAGACACCGTGCAGGAGTGGGTGGATAAGATCTGTAAACAGGTTGCACCGTTCCTGGATTTCAACTGTGGTGACAACGCTGCGATTGCGGCGAACAACTACGACTGGTTTGGTGGCATGAACGTGCTGACGTTCCTGCGTGACATCGGCAAACACTTCTCTGTTAACAAGATGATTAACAAAGAAGCGGTCAAGCAGCGTCTTAACCGTGACGATCAGGGTATCTCTTTCACCGAGTTCTCCTACAACCTGTTGCAGGGGTATGACTTCGCCTGCCTGAACAAGCTGCACGGCGTGTCGCTGCAAATTGGCGGTTCTGACCAGTGGGGTAACATCACCTCCGGTATCGATCTGACCCGTCGTCTTCACCAGAATCAGGTGTTTGGTCTGACCGTGCCGCTGATCACCAAAGCAGACGGTACCAAGTTTGGTAAAACCGAAGGCGGCGCAGTATGGCTGGATCCGAAGAAAACCAGCCCGTACAAATTCTACCAGTTCTGGATCAACACGGCGGATGCCGACGTTTATCGCTTCCTGAAATTCTTCACCTTTATGGATATCGAAGAAATCAATGCGCTGGAAGAAGAAGACAAGAACAGCGGTAAAGCACCGCGCGCCCAGTATGTGCTGGCCGACGAAGTGACTAAACTGGTTCACGGTGAAGAAGGTCTGGCAGCGGCGAAACGCATTACGGCGAGCCTGTTCAACGGGACCCTGAGCGATTTAAGCGAAGCGGACTTCGAACAGCTTGCTCAGGATGGCGTGCCGATGGTGGAGATGGAAAAAGGCGCCGATCTGATGCAGGCGCTGGTGGACTCCGAGCTCCAGCCGTCTCGCGGTCAGGCGCGTAAAACCATCGCCTCTAACGCGATCACCATTAATGGCGAAAAACAGGCCGATCCGGAATACACCTTTACCGAGAACGACCGTCTCTATGGTCGCTACACGCTGCTGCGTCGCGGTAAGAAAAATTACTGCCTGGTCTGCTGGAAGTAATTAAAAGTACGCAGGGGCGTGGGAAACCACGCCCCTTTTGTTTTGACAGGGTTTGGTAAGTACAACATGAAGAACATCCTCGCCATTCAGTCCCACGTTGTTTTTGGACATGCTGGCAACAGCGCTGCGGAATTCCCGATGCGCCGCCTCGGGGCCAACGTCTGGCCCCTCAATACCGTTCAGTTTTCAAACCACACGCAATACGGCAAATGGACCGGCTGCGTGATGCCGCCATCGCATCTGACGGAGATCGTTCAGGGGATTGCGGATATCGACCAGCTTAAACGCTGCGATGCCGTACTGAGCGGTTATCTGGGTTCGGCGGAGCAGGGGGAACATATCCTCGGCATTGTGCGCCAGGTGAAAGCGGCAAACCCCGCGGCGAAATATTTCTGCGATCCGGTGATGGGGCATCCGGAAAAAGGCTGCATCGTCGCGCCGGGCGTTGCGGAGTTTCATGTCCGTCATGCATTGCCCGCCAGCGATATTATTGCGCCAAATCTGATTGAACTTGAGATCCTGTGCGAGCATCCGGTCAACAGCGTAGAAGAGGCTGTACGCGCCTCTCGCGAGCTCCTCGCCCAGGGGCCAGAGATTGTGCTGGTTAAGCACCTGGCACGCGCAGGGTTGAGCCAGGACCGTTTTGAAATGCTGTTGGTGACGAAGGATGAAGCCTGGCACATCAGTCGACCGCTGGTGGATTTCGGTACACGTCAGCCTGTCGGGGTCGGGGATGTGACCAGTGGTTTGCTGCTGGTGAAGCTATTGCAGGGCGCGAGCCTGCGCGATGCGCTGGAGCACGTAACCGCAGCCGTTTATGAAATCATGATTGCGACGAAGACGATGCAGGAATATGAGCTCCAGGTGGTCGCGGCGCAGGATCGCATCGCGAAGCCCGAGCATTATTTCAGCGCAACCCAATTGTAAGAGCAGGGATAGTGTAGGCCGGGTAAGCGCAGCGCCACCCGGCAATACAGCGCGCTCGGATTAATTCAACCCTTCTGCCTTCAGCGCCGCTGCAACCGCAGGGCGTGCCGCTACGCGTTCCATATACGACGCAATATGATCTAATCCTTCCAGGTTCAGCTTCACCGCGCGCGCCCAGCGCAGAACGGTAAACAGATACGCATCAGCAATGGTGAAACGCGCACCGCAGATCCACTGATCGTCTTTCAGTGATTCATTAATGTACTGCATCTTTTTCTCAAGTAACGCACGTACGGTCGGTTTGTACTCTTCCGGAGTATCCGGGCGGAACAGCGGCGTAAAGCCTTTGTGCAGCTCGGTCGCGATGTAGTTAAGCCACTCAAGGGTTTTATAGCGAGAGATACTGCCTGTTGGTGCCAGCAGCTGACGATCAGGCACGTTGTCGGCCAGGTACTGCATTATCGCCACGCCTTCGGTCAGCAGCGTACCATCATCCAGCAGCAGGGCCGGAACCTGCCCTTTTGGGTTAATCGCAAAAAAGTCACCCCCGTTTTCCAGGCGCTTTTTCATCAGGTCAACGCCGTCCAGCGTGAAATCCTTACCGCTCTCGCGAAGGGTGATATGCGAAGCAAGAGAGCAGGCGCCCGGTTTATAGAACAGTTTCATCGGTAACTCCTTTTTGCTGAGGTTCCCGCTATGTTAGTGCGCGTTCAGATAAAAAAAAAGCCGCTAATCAATTAGCGGCTTCTGTTCAGTCGTTTCCCGATGACATTACGCGTTCGCGGTGTTGATCGCTTTAGCGGATTTGTCGTCGTCCTGCGTCATACGATTGAGTTTTGGTGCGGTGAGCAGCATCAGCACGGCAATTACGGCTGTCGCGATACCAATTTGCATGAACACGGTGCCGTAGACGTTCAGGGAGACCAGCGGGTCGGTAACGTTGTCCGGTACCGCCATCAGGTTCGCAATCTTACCTGCAATGATGGCTGCGCCAGCGGTCGTCAGGAACCAGCTACCCATGATGAAGCCCATCAGACGCTGAGGGACCAGCTGTGCAACCATCGCCAGGCCAAGACCGGAGATCATCAGTTCACCGATGGATTGCAGCGCATAGCTCAGGATCAGCCAGTTAACAGACACGATACCCGCGTCGGTCGCGAATTTCGTCCCCAGCGGCAGCACCAGGAATGCGCCAGAGCACAGCACCATACCGATAGCGAACTTGTGCGGCATCGGCAGACGGTCGCCCATCTTGTTATAGATAGCGGCCAGAATCGGGCTACCAATCATGATCCAGAACGGGTATCAGTGCCTGATACTGCTCCGGCTCGAACGCGATACCCAGGATGGAGTGCTCAACGTTGCGGATTGCGAAGAAGTTCAGGGACGTCGGCATCTGGCTGTACAGGACGAAGAAGATAATCGCTTCCAGCATCAGGATGAACGCCACAATCATCTTACGACGTGCCGCACCCTGCATCGCGAAGGCTTCTTTAGCGAAGATAATCACGATACCCAGCGCAACCACGGCCAGTACTGCACGTGCAATACCCTGGTTGTGCAGCAGCCAGGTCGCGACAGCGGCCAGGATCACAATGCCGACGATGGTTGCCAGCAGTTTGCCCATATGCACGGGTTCGAAGTCTGGTTTAGAACCATAATCTTTAACCCAGCTGCGACAGAACAGGAAGTTCACAACGGTGATCAGCATACCCACGAAGCTCAGCGCAAACGCTACGCTCCAGCCGAATTTCGCGGCCAGCCATGGGGTTGCCAGCATAGAGAAGAATGAACCGATGTTGATGGACATGTAGTACATGGTAAATGCACCGTCCAGACGCGGATCATCTTTGTTGTAGCAGGTAGAAAGCAGGGAGGAAGGGTTAGCCTTAAAGAGGCCGTTACCTACCGCGATGGTAGCCATGCCCATGTATACCACGCCCGCATCGTGCCCGGACCATGCAACCAGACCATAGCCAATCGCCAGAACCACGGCGCCCAGCATAATGACACGTTTCGTACCGAGAACTTTATCGCCTAACCAGCCGCCGATGGCGACCAGGCCATAGACCAGAGCGCTGAAGGACGAGAACAGCGTGATGGAATCGGCTTCGGACATACCCAGTTGCTTAACCAGGTAAACGGCCATAATCCCTTGCAGGCCGTAGTAGCCAAAACGCTCCCATAATTCGATAGAGAAAATGAGATAGAACGCTTTAGGCTGTTTGAAAGCGTTAAGACTTACGCTCTCATCTGTTGGTTTATTGTTTGCAGTAGACACATATACCTCTTTTTTTACATCCCATATTAACGGGGGTGTTCATAGCGTGATGACCGTAGTCCATCCGCTTTATAGTTATATTGGGAGGGGAAACGGCGGGTAATGTTCACTATCCAGCCCCATCTGGCAATACGTTTGTAATAATCTGTTACATATAACTGTGGCGGTATAATCATCGGTTCACTCAAATGTTATGCAGCGTTAAATTTCATCCGTTGAGAATTGGTGGTTTTTTTCACTGTAAATGACCCTGGTGAATGGCTGTATGGCGATATGTTCTGCTATTTTGGGTGAAAGGCAGTGATATAGCCCATATTCTGAAAAATGACTGGTCTTATATGCGGTGAGTAATGGATGAGATCTTGTCTGGCAAAGGCGTGGAGAGGGTTTTAACAACAAAAATCCAACATCAAGTTATCAGAGTGATCGCGATCACAGATGTATAGAAATTTTTGGTGATGAAAAAACTATTAACCTGTTTGAGTGTTAAATATCCGCAGAATCGACAACACTTTATGGACAATGAGAGGGAAAATTACGGCCAAGGGAGAAGATATCAGAGCCCTTGTTTAATCTAAGGGCTTGAACAGTAACAAGTGGATGTACCTTCAGGGATAGACTTTTTCTTTGTATTCACAGAGATCTTCGATAATGCAGGAGCCGCAGCGTGGCTTACGTGCAATACAGGTATAGCGCCCGTGAAGGATTAGCCAGTGATGGCAATCCACCTTAAATTCCGCAGGGACCACTTTTAATAGCTTTTCTTCCACCTCTTCCACGTTTTTACCCGGCGCGAACCGGGTGCGATTAGAAACGCGGAAGATGTGAGTGTCCACGGCGATCGTCGGCCAGCCAAAAGCCGTGTTGAGCACGACATTTGCCGTTTTACGCCCGACGCCTGGCAACGCTTCCAGCGCTGCGCGATCTTCCGGGACTTCACCGCCGTGCTGCTCAAGCAGGATCCGGCAGGTCTTAATGACGTTTTCGGCCTTACTGTTAAACAGGCCGATGGTCTTGATATAGGATTTTACCCCTTCAACCCCCAGCTCCAGCATGGCCTGCGGCGTATTGGCGACAGGGTAGAGCAGGGCCGTGGCTTTGTTGACGCTCACGTCAGTGGCCTGCGCAGAGAGCAGCACCGCGATCAACAGTTCAAACGGCGAGTTAAAATTCAGCTCTGTCGTTGGATGAGGATTCTCATCGCGCAGGCGCGTCAGGATCGCAATGCGTTTCTCTTTATTCATACTGCTTTCTCGGGGATCCCTTCCTGTACGCTGCGTTCAGCGGCGCGGCGTTTACGTTTTTCATCAATCAGGTATTTTAACGCCAGCATCATCCCAAGGCCAATGAAGGCGCCTGGCGGTAGCATGGCCAGCAGGAATGGGGTGTCCGTATGGAACACCTCGATACGCAGCGATTTCGCCCAGCCGCCAAGCAGCGCGTCCGCACCGTCGAAGAGCGTACCGTTGCCCAGAATTTCACGCAGAGAGCCGAGGACGAACATGGCGGCAGTCGCGCCCATGCCGATGGAAAACCCATCCAGCGCGGAAATTGCCGGGTTGTTTTTCACCGCGAAGGCTTCAGCGCGTCCCACGACAATACAGTTAGTCACGATAAGCGGAATGAAGATCCCAAGCGACTGGTACAGGCCAAATGCGTAGGCGTTAATTAGCATTTGCACGACGCTGACCACCGATGCAATGATCATGACATAAATCGGAATACGGATTTCCGATGGCGTCCAGCGGCGCAAAACAGAAATGGAGAAGTTGGTCAGGGTCAGCACCAGCGTGGTCGCCAGCCCCAGCCCGAGCGCGTTGGTGGCGGTAGACGTCACCGCCAGCAGCGGGCACAATCCCAACAGCTGTACCAATGCCGAGTTGTTCTTCCAGAGTCCCTGGACGATAACCTCTTTAATCTGGCTCATGGTCACTCCTCACAGGCGGAAAGATGATTGATCTGCGCGGGCAGCGTTTCGGCATACAGACCGGCGCGTTTGACGGCGTTGACGACCGCGCGGGGCGTAATCGTGGCGCCCGTGAACTGGTCAAACTCACCGCCATCTTTTTTCACCGCGAAAGCAGGATCGTCCTCGCCATGAATCATCTTACCGGCAAAGTGTAAAATCCAGTCGCTCAGGCGTGTTTCAATTTTGTCGCCAAGGCCCGGCGTTTCGTGATGTTCCGTCACGCGCGTACCCAGCACAGTGCCGGAAAAATCGCTGCCTACCAGCAGCTGAATTGCGCCAGAGTAACCGTCCGGCGCGGTGGCTTCCATGATGGCACCCACCGGGTTCTCGCCCTTACGGGCAATATAAACGCGGTGGCTTCCTTTACCGAGCTGCGGGGCCTGCACGACAAAGCAGCTTTTTTGCATGTTATTATCATAGAAGTCTGATGGGATCACCTGATCGAACAACGCCTTTTGCTGCTTCATTGCCTGCTCTTCAATGGTGCTTTTCGTCAGTTCATTTACCAGCGCGGTCAGCCCGGTGAGGGCGGCGGCGAAGATCGCCAGCGTGACGCCGTGTTTTTGCATAGTCTTTAGCATGGCGTAACCCTTAGCGATGACCGTACACGCGTGGACGCGTGTAGTAGTCGATGAGCGGAACGGTGATGTTAGCCAGCAGTACGGCAAATGCCACGCCGTCCGGATAGCCACCAAAGCTGCGAATAAGCCAGACCAGCAAGCCCGCCAGCGCGCCGAAAATCAGACGACCTCGGTTGGTGGTAGAGGCGGTGACCGGATCGGTCAGAATAAAGAATGCCCCGAGCATGGTCGCGCCGGAGAGCAGATGGAGCTGCGGGCTGGCCAGTGACTCAGGTGAGATGACCCAGCCGAGTGTTGAACAGACGGCCAGCGTCACCAGGAAGCTCACCGGAATATGCCAGCGGATCGCTTTTTGTTGCAGCAGGAAGGCACCGCCCAACAGGTAGGCCAGATTGACCCACTGCCAGCCCGCACCCGCCAGTACGCCGCTGTAAATAGACGATTTCATCACCTGCTCGACGCTGTGGCCGGCACGCAGGGAGGTTTTGAAGGTATCGAGCGGGGTGGCCTGGCTGATGCCATCCACGCCCATGCGAAGCGCGTTCATATCCGCGCCCATCGCGGTGTGGCCAGTAAAGATAACGTTCAGGGCATCCATAAAGCCGGGCACCGTGGCGGCGATCTCATGCGGCGGCAGCCAGCTGGTCATCTGTACCGGGAAGGAGATCAGTAGCACCACGTAACCAATCATTGCCGGGTTAAACGGGTTATGGCCCAGCCCACCGTACAGCTGCTTGGCGATGATCACCGCAAATACCGTTCCCAATACTACCATCCACCACGGGGCGAACGGGGGAATGCTGATGGCCAGCAACAGGCCGGTCAACAGGGCGGAGTTATCGCTCAGGATGCGAGTCACCTCCATTTTGCGCAGCTTCAGGATCGCTGCTTCCGCTGCGACGGCACTGGCGCAACCCAGAACTAACTGGAAAAGCGTACCCCAGCCGAAAAACCAACACTGTACGGCAATACCTGGCAACGCGGCCAGGCACACCAGCATCATAATACGCGATGTCTGGCGCTGGTTATGGGTATAAGGGGAACTTGCAATTCTGAAAACCATTTAATCCTCGTTAACGGCTTGCTGCGCGGCTTTCTTTGCCTGAACACGCGCAATCGCGGCGGCGACTGCGGCTTTGCGTGGATCGTCGTTGGCGGCCGCAGGCCGTTCGTCCTGCTGTGCCGCTTTTCGTGCTTTGGCACGGGCGATGGCCGCTTCAACGGCGGCTTTACGTGGGTCGACAGGCGCTTCACTCTCTTCGGCAGGCTGAAGTTGTGCCGCTTTACGTGCTTTGGCGCGGGCGATAGCGGCTTCAACGGCCGCCTTGCGCGGATCGGTCGCTTCCTGTTCAACCACCACTGTCTGCTGACCGGCTTTACGGGCTTTTGCCCTGGCGATAGCCGCTTCCACCGCCGCTTTACGCGGGTCTGTGTTGGCTTCCGGTTTGGCGTTTTGCGCCTTCTCCGCCTGACGTGCGCGCGCTTCGGCTTTACGCGCTTCGCGGGCGGCAATCGCTTCGCTATTGTCCGGCTTTTGGCCAGACACGATCGCTACCGGCTGAGCGGCAGTCGCGTTCTTCTCCCGCACACGGGCGAGGGCAGCGTTAATCGCATCCTGATCTTTCGCCGCAGGCTGCACGGCAGCCTGCTTATGGCGTTCCTGACGGGCTTGTTTCTCGCGCTCCAGTCGCGCCTGGCGCGCTTCAAAGCGAGCCTTCGCTTCAGCGGCACGTTTTTCTTCCATGGAGATAGCGTAGATTTCGGCTTTCTCCTGACGGAAGTACTGCACCAGCGGAATATTGCTTGGGCAGACCCAGGCACAGGCACCGCATTCAATACAGTCAGCCAGGTTATGCGCCTGGGCTTTATCGTGCAGCTGGCCTTTGCTGTACCAGTACAACTGCTGCGGTAGCAAGTCTGCCGGACACGCATCCGCGCAGGCGCTACAGCGTATACAACCTTTCTCTTCCTGCGTTCCGCCCATCTCCGTTGGGGAAGGGGCGAGCAGGCAGTTGGTAATCTTCACCACTGGCACATCCAGCCACGGCAGGGTAAAGCCCATCAGCGGGCCGCCCATAATGACCATCTGCTCGCTCCCCGGGCAGAAGCCAGCCTGTTCCAGCAGATGATGCACCGGCGTACCCAGACGCGCCCAGACGTTGCCGGGACGGGAGACGGACTCGCCGGTCAGCGTGACGACGCGTTCGGTCAATGGCTCGCCGTCAATCACCGCACGTTTCACCGCGTAGGCAGTACCCACGTTTTGCATCAGCACGCCGATATCGGACGAACGGCCCCCGTGGGGAACCTGTTTTCCGGTCAGGATCTGCGTCAGCTGCTTCGCCCCGCCGGATGGGTATTTGGTCGGGATCACGCGCAGGGCGATATCATGGCTGTCCGCCAGTACCGCACGTAGCATCGAAATGGCCTGCGGTTTGTTGTCCTCAATACCGATCAGCACTTCGCGGGGTTGCAGGATATGCGCAAGAATGCGAATACCTTCCACCACCTGCGCGGCACAGTCCTGCATCAGACGATCATCGGCGGTGATGTACGGTTCGCACTCGGCGGCGTTAATAATCAGCGTTTCGATTTTATCGCCGCCGCCGTGAAGTTTGGCGCCGGTCGGGAAGCCAGCGCCTCCAAGACCTGCTACACCAAACTGATGAATGCGTTCAATCAGCGCTTCACGGCTGCGGGAACGGTAGTCGCTCCAGCCGTCACGATCGATCCAGAGATCTTCCCCGTCGGCTTCAATGATGACGCTCAGCTCAGACAACGCCGAGGGATGGGCAACGGTATGGGGGGCAACAGCCACCACCTTGCCCGAAGTCGGGGCATGTATCGGCAACATACGTCCACGACCAAAGGTCAGCGGCTGGCCGCGAAGGACGGTATCGCCTTCTTTCACGCACAGCTCGCCTTCCGCGCCGATGTGCTGTTTCAATGGCATCACGTAGCGGGTCGCCAGCGGAATTTGACGCAGCGGCGTACCGTTTGACTGGGTTTTCATTTCCGGGGGATGGATACCGCCGTCGAAGTCCCAGATCTTCTCTTTTCTGAAAGCAGAAAATAACTTAAGCATGTTGTTCCACAGGAATATTGCGAACCGGAATGGTCTGAAGATCCCATTTCCAGCTTTCGGTCGTCGTTTCAACCGGGCGGAGTTCTATACACTGCGTCGGGCAGGGGGCCACGCAGAGGTTACAGCCGGTGCACAGGTCCGCCACAACGGTGTGCATGGCGCGGGTTGCGCCTACAATGGCGTCGACAGGGCACGCCTGAATACATTTGGTGCAGCCGATGCAGTTGGCTTCGTCGATAACAGCAAGGGCACGAACGGGCTCCTGCGCCTGTTCATCGCCGTCGACAGGCTGCGGATCGACGTTCAGCAGGGCAGCTATTTTAAGCATGACCGCTTCGCCACCCGGCGCGCAGCGGTTGATCTTTTCTCCCTGCACGCCCACAGCCTCAGCGTAAGGACGGCAGCCAGGGTAGCCGCACTGCCCACACTGGCTCTGCGGCAAAAGCTCATCAATTTTTTCTACCACCGGATCGTCCTCTACCGCAAACCGGCGGGAGGCATAACCCAGAATGATGCCAAAGACGAGTCCCAGTACGCTGATGGACGCGATGGCAATCCAGATAGCACTCATTACAACTTCACCAGACCACTAAAGCCCATAAAGGCCAGAGACATTAAACCTGCGGTCACCAGAGCGATGGCGTTACCGCGAAACGGCGCGGGAATATCCGCCGCTGCCAGACGCTCGCGAATCGACGCGAACAGGACCATAACAAAAGAGAAACCGACCGCCGCGGAAAAACCGTACAGCGCCGACTGCATGAAATTATGCCCAAGGTTGATGTTGAGCAGCGCCACGCCCAGCACAGCACAGTTGGTGGTGATGAGGGGCAGAAAAATACCCAACAGGCGATACAGGGCAGGGCTGGTTTTACGCACTACCATTTCGGTAAATTGCACCACCACCGCAATGACCAGAATAAAGGACAAGGTGCGCAGGTAGAGCATGTCCAGCGGGATCAGGATCCAGGTATCAATCAGCCATGCGCAAATGGAGGCCATCGTCATCACGAAGGTGGTGGCCAGCCCCATGCCCATTGCCGTCTCCAGCTTTTTGGAGACCCCCATAAACGGGCACAGGCCAAGGAACTTCACCAGTACGAAGTTATTAACCAGCACAGTTCCGACAAAGAGCAGTAAGTAATCGGTCATTATTTAGCCTGAAATAAAAGAGCCGCCTATTATCGGATAAACGACAACAGGCCACAACAGGTTAACTGTAAGGTTATTACGGGTTAACGAAGGTTTTCTTAACACGCGTCGACCGCTTGAAATAGGGCACCAGAAGCGCCGTTGCAAGCAACGGAAAGAGTAGCTGGCGAACCGCCAGTGTGTCAGAAACTGGCGAAAAAGCGAACGCTTTGACGGCGAGCAGCACGGAGACCAGCAGCCAGATAATGTAATGTTTCGGCACGCTTTTGCGGCGTTTGAAGAAGGCGATGGTCAGCCAAAGCGTGTAGTACCACATCGCGATTGCGAAAACGAACGACACAAACCACGTCGCAATATTGAGCGCGCTCTGAGACATCAGTGTCTGGATAGCATGAGGAGTAACCAGTGCAGTGGTGTAAAGCAACAGCGCCAGCGAAGCGCTTAATAAAGCCACCAGCAGCCATGCCAGCGGGGCGATTAACCAGCCCCCAATTCTCTCTCCAGGCAATGCGGTCATACGCTCTCCCATAGTCTGCGCGAAATGTTATACAGAAATTTGCAGGGCGGAAAGTATATAACATTTCACGCCGAAGGCTACTTTCTTATACAACGTAACGCCAGACAGATTTAGGTACTTCCCCCACGTTGAACAGACGACCGCCAGAGACGAGTTCGGCGCGACGATGGTCAGCCGCGCGGTACATATTGATGATGTCCTGATTATCCGACAGCGTGTAGTTCAGATGGTCAAACAGTTTTTCCAGGCTTTCGAGGGAATTGATCTTGCGAAATTTTAATAAATAGTCCTGAACTGTCATATTAATAAG
This sequence comes from Enterobacter cloacae complex sp. IR5428, assembly GCF_049238585.1. NCBI lineage: Bacteria > Pseudomonadati > Pseudomonadota > Gammaproteobacteria > Enterobacterales > Enterobacteriaceae > Enterobacter > Enterobacter cloacae complex sp. IR5428. The sequence continues at coordinate 304,350 of NZ_JBMKHV010000006.1, forward strand.
TTTCCATATAAAAGGGTAATACCCATAAAGGTAATGCGTTCGAATAATAAACGGATTAATAAAGACGTAAACTGTCCACTCGGGTAACGCGACGAAATTAGGAGTTTTCTTTGCGAAGATTCAGGCATCAGCAGATGCCTGGAAGAGAAGGGTAACCCCGTTCATTACGGCTGGCAATACGTTCCATGACGTAATGTGTCACGCTTTATGACGATGTGGCTTACTTTTGTTGAGCAACAGTAACAGGCTCCGGCGGCTGGTAGTTATCGATATGGCTGGCAATGCCGAGCAACACGACTGAAACGCCAAGGACAATCCATCCCGCTAATTCAATGATTCGATTAATTATTGATGACATATTTTGTGTTTGTAATTTATCCATAAATACAGATTACAAATGTTACAGCGGCCTTTTCGACAGAGCAAGCGCTTTGGGAACGATTCCCGGGCCCCATATACACACTTTAATGCGAGGTAACAAAAAAAGCCTTCGCGAGATGCTATTTTAACTCACAGGGCACATTATTAATCTGTGCGTTAAGCACAAGGCCAGTGATAAATAAGCGCACAGCGAGGGGGCATACGATGAGTGAAAACATCCGCGTCGGTCTTATTGGCTACGGGTACGCAAGCAAAACCTTTCATGCGCCGCTGGTTGCCGGCACGCCGGGAATGGAACTGGCGGCTATCACAAGCAGCGATGAAACCAAAGTCCATGCCGACTGGCCAGCCGTGCCGGTGGTAACGGAGCCTAAGCATCTGTTTAACGATCCTAATATTGACCTTATTGTCATTCCCACCCCTAACGACACCCATTTCCCCCTGGCGAAAGCGGCGCTGGAGGCTGGCAAACATGTCGTTGTCGATAAGCCTTTTACCGTGACGTTGTCACAGGCGCGCGAGCTGGATGCGCTGGCGCGAAGCCTGGGTCGGTTATTGTCGGTCTTTCACAACCGGCGCTGGGATAGTGATTTCCTGACGATCAAAGCGCTGATAAACGAAGGCACGTTGGGCGAAATTGCTTTTTTTGAGTCTCACTTCGATCGTTATCGTCCGCAGGTGCGAGATCGCTGGCGCGAGCAGGCGGGACCGGGCAGCGGCATCTGGTATGACTTAGCGCCGCATCTTCTCGATCAGGCCGTTCATCTGTTTGGTCTGCCTGTAAGCATGACGGTCGATTTAGCGCAGCTCAGGCCGGGGGCGCAGACCACCGACTATTTCCACGCCGTTTTGAGTTATCCGCAGCGGCGCATTGTGCTGCACGGGACAATGCTTGCGGCGGCGGAATCGGCCCGCTATATCCTTCACGGGGCGCGCGGCAGCTATGCGAAGTTCGGCCTGGATCCGCAGGAAGAGCGCCTCAAAAATGGCGAACGCTTACCGCAGGAGGACTGGGGCTACGACATGCGGGACGGGGTGGTGACGCGTGCGGAGGGTGAGGTACTGGTTGAAGAGACGGTGTTGACCCAGCCTGGGAACTATCCGGCGTATTACGCCGCAATTCGTGACGCGCTGAACGGTTCAGGTGAAAATCCGGTTCCGGCGAGCCAGGCAATCCAGATTATGGAGCTCATCGAGCTGGGGATCGAATCCGCCAAACATCGCGCAACGCTCTGTCTGGCATAAGTGCCAAACGCTTTCGTAGGCCGGGTAAGCGCAGCGCCACCCGGCAGAAAAGAGGACTACTGAGCAACTTTATCGCGCAGCGCCTGTTTCTCTTCAGGCGTCAGGAAGGCGATCTCCAGCCCGTTGATTTGCGCCTGACGGATCTGCTCGCGGCTCAGCCCGGCCTGCGGCGCGGCGATGTTGTATTCGTGAATAATATCCACGCCCTGAACCGCCGGATCGTCCGTGTTCAGTGAAGCCAGCACCCCGTGTTCAAGGAAGGTTTTCAGTGGGTGTTGCGCCAGCGACGCCACTGTACTGGTCTGAATATTGGAGGTCAGGCAGGATTCGATTCCAATACGTTGTTCGGCGAGGAAATCCATCAGCGCGCGATCTTCAATGGCTTTCACACCGTGACCAATACGTTCCGCACCCAGTTCACGAATGGCCTGCCAGATGCTTTCCGGCCCCGCGGCTTCGCCAGCATGAACGGTAATATGCCATCCTGCATCACGTGCGCGGTTGAAATGAGACAGGAACAGGCTGCCCGGGAAGCCCAACTCATCACCGGCCAGGTCGATGGCGGTGATCTGGTCGCGATGCGCCAGTAACGCTTCCAGCTCCTGAAGACAGGCCGCTTCACCGAAGGTACGGCTCATAATGCCGATCAAACGCGCCTGAACGTCAAAGGTTTTGCAACCTTCACGCACGCCCTCAATGACCGCTTCAACCACGCCCGCTACGGGGAGACTGTGGGTCATCGCCATATAGCCCGGAGAGAAACGCAGTTCGACATAGTGCAGGCCGTTGCGAGCGGCATCTTCGATGTTTTCAAAGGCGACACGGCGACAGGCATCGAGCGAGGCCAGCATCTTCACGCCCCAGTCAAGTTTGCTCAGAAAACTTACCAGATCCGGCTCGTTCGACGTCACCTGGACATGGGGGATCAGGGTTTCAAGCGTTTCGGCAGGGAGCGTTAAATTGAACTGGCGACCAAGATCGAGAATAGTTTGGGCACGAATGTTCCCGTCGAGGTGGCGGTGAATATCAGTTAAAGGCAGGCGTGTATCAATCATGGTCGCACTCTTTGCTGGTTAAAGTGCGCCATATTATAAAAACAAAACGGGGGAAAAAGCTATTTGCGCAAGGGAATATTCCGTTGCGCAAATTATTTACAGCAGAGTGTTGATACCCGCAATAAGGCGCTTAACGCCCTGTTCGAGCTTACTGCGAGGACAGCCAGCGTTCAGTCGCACATAGCCTTTACCTTCATCCCCATAAGTATATCCCGGCATGATGGCCACTTTTTGCTGTTCAATCAGCACGTTTTGCAGCGTATTGTCATCAATACCGAGTGGGCTGAGATCAATCCAGGCCAGATAGGTGGCCTCTGGCGGTTGCCAGTTGAGTGTCGGAAATGCAGCATTCAGTTCGTCAGCAATGTAGCGCAGGTTTTCTTCGAGATAGGTCCGCAGCGCGTCCAGCCAGGGTTCGCCCTGCCGGTAAGCAGCAATGTGCGCGGTCAGCGCCAGCACGGAAGGGGAAGAGAGTCCGTCCCGCCCTTTTAATGCATTCAGATAGGCGTTACGGCTGTCGTCATCGGCGATAAGCCCCCAGGCGCCCGTCAGTGCCGGAATATTGAAGCTTTTGGAACCGGAGGTCAGCAGCGCCCATTTACCGCGTGCAACCTCATTCCACGGGGTATGGCGATGCGTGCCCCATACCATGTCCATATGAATTTCGTCGCTGATTACCGCCACATCATGACGGCTGCAAAGCGTTGCAATAGTGGCCAGCTCTTCCCGCGTCCAGACTTTGCCGGTCGGATTTTGCGGGCTACACAGCAGCAGAACCGTGTTTTCCGGTTTTGCCAGCGCCGCTTCCAGCGCGGCCATATTGCCGTCCCAGCCACGCGCCGTTTTCTGCATCGGCACGGAAACAACGGTACGCTGGTTGCCTTCAATGGCTTTATAAAAGGCATCGTAAGCCGGGGTATGAACCACCACGCCGTCGCCAGGCGCGGACCATATGCGGATCAGCTCCGAGACCATATAAATGACCGACGGCCCATACACTACGGTTTCGGTATCAATCTGACTGTTAAAGCGTTGCCGGAACCAGTGCGCCACGGCAGCCAGAAATTCGTCATTTTTCCAGCGGCTGTAGCCAAACACGCCGTGGTTGATGCGCTGGTGCAGCGCATCGGTAATACAGGGAGCGGTGGCGAAATCCATATCAGAGATGGTGAAGGGCAGCAGGTCGGCAGCCCCAAAACGGTCAGCGACATAATCCCACTGGGTACACCAGGTGCCGTGTCGATCCACGACGGTAGAAAAATCAAACATGACGGTGCTCCGTAAAGTAAAACCCCCTCATGACGAGGGGGGCGAGGCATCAGGCTTCGACGGTTCGCATCAGGGTTGCCAGCTCATCCTTCACTGACTGTACCTGCGGGCCAATGACGACCTGCAAATTGTGTTGATTTAACTGTACCACGCCGATAGCCCGGTTAGCTTTAAGTGCGTTGGTATCCACTTTGGACATGTCCGCCACCGACAAACGCAGGCGGGTGATGCAGTTATCCAGAGAGGTAATGTTATCCGCACCGCCCAGCGCCGCCAGAATAGCCGGCGTGTTATATCCGGATTTCCCAACGGTACCGGCCACTGCCTGTTCAACGCTGGTGGCCGTATCGGTATCGCGGCCAGGCGTTTTCAGGTTAAAGCGGGTGATGGCGAAGCGGAAGATCCCGTAGTAAACCGCGAACCAGATGGCGGCCACAACCGGCACCAGGTACCACTTGGTGGACAGGCCGTGCAGGATACCGAATACCACGAAGTCAATCACGTTACCGTCAGTGTTACCGATGGTTACACCGAGCACAGCCATCACGGTGAAGCCCAGGCCTGTCAGTACGGCGTGGATGAGGTATAACACCGGTGCCACGAACAGGAACAGGAACTCGATAGGTTCTGTCGTACCGCCCACCACGCAGGCAATAACGCCGGAGATCAGCAGGCCTTTAATTTTATGACGATTTTCCGGGCGGGCGCAGTGGTACATCGCCAGCGCAGCGCCCGGCAGGCCGCCGAGGAAGGCAGGCATTTTCCCCTGAGAGAGGAAACGCGTCGCACTTTCAGAGAAGCCGTGCGTGGTCGGGCAGCTCAGCTGGGCCTGGAAGATGGTCAGCGCGCCGCTAACGGAATGACCGCAAACGTCCATAGTGCCGCCTGCTTCAGTAAAGCGGATCAGGGCAACCAGGATATGCTGTAAACCAAATGGCAGCAGCAGACGTTCACCCGTACCGAAAATCATCGGGCCGAAATCACCCGCGCCGTTGATAATGCGGCCAATACCGGTGATCCCCATGGCAAAAACCGGCCAAATCAGAGGGATGATCAGACCAAACAGACCCATCACAACCAGCGTAATGATTGGCACAAAGCGGGTGCCGCCGAAGAAGGCCAGCGCATCGGGCAGGCGGATGTTATGAAAGCGCTCGTGCAGCATCCAGATGATCACTCCCGCGATCACGGCTCCAAGGATCCCGGTATCGATGGACTGAATTCCAATCACGCTCTGAATGTTATTGGCTTTCAGTACCGCCGCGTCGGTCGTGGGCAGGATCCCTTTGGCGGTCAGCCAGAAGTTAACCGCAAGGTTCATGACCGCATAGCCAACGAAGCCCGCAAACGCCGCCACGCCTTTGTTTTCGCGCGCCAGACCCAGAGGAATGGCGATACAGAACATTACCGGCAGGAAGCTAAAGGCAAAAGAGCCGACCTTGCTCATCCAGATGAATCATGATTGAAGTGATATTAATTTGTTAAATCAGATAATTAAGGTTATGCGGTTTTTCTATGGGGCATCAGTGGGGCATTTTGAGTAAATGATGCGTTCAAAATGCCCACCTGGTCATGGTTATTCTCGGTCATCCATTTACCGTAAACCGTGAATAGCATTTGCGCTGACGAATGGCCCATCTGGTGCGCAACGAAATTTGGGTTCGCTCCGGCGACCAGTGCCCAGCACGCATATGTGTTCCTGGTTTCATAAGACCGTCTTTGTCGGACGCCTGCACGACGCAGGGCAGTGCGCCAGGCTGAATTAATGGATCCGGGGACGTAGCACATCGTCTTCTTACCGTTCATTGAAGTAATGGACGGCGAGAATATAAAGGTGCATTCATCGGTTCTCTTTTTTTTGTATTCCCGTAGGCTGACGCTTACCTTGTGGGATGCCATCATTCTGGTCAGTGGCATTTGCGCCTTGAGTGCATCAATTGCTGGCTGGGTCAGCTGTATTGTTCGAATCCCGGCGTTGGTTTTTGGCAGGGTGAAGTTTCCCTTCAGGGAATAGTTACGTGACACTGTAACAGTCCAGTTGACAGTATCCACATCCTCCCAGGATAACGCGCTTAGTTCGCCATGCCTGACGCCTGTATTTACCGCAAAGATAACCATATTCTGAAACTGTAGCGTTGGGCAGGCCGCAACCACTCTCTGATACTCATCAGAAGTAAGAGGATCTGGAATGGGTCTTTCTTTTGCGAGAGGGGTAATACCTGCCATCAGATCGGTTTTCAGGTAGCCACTTTTGAAAGCAAAGCTCAGCATCCCGCCAAGGCATGCCATATAGCTATTGACTGTAGGAACGCTTCTTCCCTTTTTGGGTGGATGATTTAGGCCATGTCTGGTCTTCTGCCAGCCGTTCAGTAGCTCCTTCCTGGCACTAAGGATATCTTCAGTGTTCAGGCTGCCGATATACCTGTGCTCACCAATTGTTTCGATAGTGGTTGTGAGGTGGCAATCGTAACGCCTCAATGTCCCGAGGCTAAGCTCCATCTCTTTAAGCCCAAGCCATTTCGATTTCAGTTCAAGTAGTGAGATTTGCTTTCTGACAGTGCTGAATTTCTCTGCGTTCGATGAATCAGGGAATTGCGAGGCATAATTGAATGTGCCTGTCTTTATCGCAAAGCAGACTGAAGCCCGAAGTTCGCCTGCCATTTTCCTGTTTTTTGGCGTGTCAGGAACGCCGAGATTTTCCCTGACACGCTTCCCCTGATATATGAACCATATGCGTAACGATTCGCCATGAACCTCTACGCCTGTTGGGTATGCTGCCATAATCATTCCTCGTTTGATGTGCCAAAGGACATTTAAGCAGATATTCTCCGGCGTTTCGCTGGGCTTTGGTGCTCGATCCAGTGGTTTATCTCATCGCGGTTATACATGATTGGGCTGTTTTGCTTAGGTGCCATATCAGGGGCAACATGGCGATAATGCTTTCCCTCCATCCAGGTAGACCGGCGGGCATGCTGAATCATGTGCTTTGACATGCCGGTTGTCGCAGTTAAAAGTTCCTCTGTGACCCATTTATTCGGTACCAACTGAATAATGTCGCTCATGGTTTTCTCCAGGCAAAAAGAAGCCGCCCGTAGGCGGCAATAACATCAAGGGATGTGAGGCAGTGCTTTCGCACCCAATAGCCAGCTCATAACTGGCTATCAGTTGCGTCAGTCGTCTTCCTGCACCAGAACGGTGTCATCTGGGACCTGAATAGTAAGGACAACGCTATATCCCTTCTCGTGAGTGCTGAACGATGTTTCCCATTGTGGGATTGGCACATCTTCATCAATCTGACAGATGCCGATGGACCAACAGAAGCTGTCGGTGTAAGTGGCGATGACTTGCATTTCGCCTTCAGCTGATTTCAGGTGATAAATGCCTGGGTGGCTGTAACAGCCGATCTCCTCTCGAATGGCACCTTCACATTCAAATAGGTCATCGCTTGCGCCGTAAAAACGTAATTCCTTCATAATCTCTCCTCATGCCGCCCGCATAGCGCGGAGGCGCTTTAAGTGTTCTGCTGTTTCGATTTCTTCGGCGATCCGCTCGGCCTGTGCTTTGGTCAGCGGCTCGAATTCATGTTGAAAGCGGCCCATGCTGGCGATGCAGGTGCGACCGTTGCGGATGTAGTGTATGACTTCGTGGGTAGCGCGGAGGATTTTGCAGGGCGCACCGTGGGGATCGGCATACCAGGTATTAGGCTGGATTATCCTGAACATTGGCTGACTCCTGTAGAGTAAGGAATACGACCATCGCTGCTCTAAGTGGGTTCGCGTGAACATGCCCATCGCCGGAATAAATCATCTGAACATCGTCGCCAGTGGTCCCATCAACCGCGGTATCATCAGGAACGCAAAGCCACTCGTTGTCCGCATTGATCAGGCTTAGCTTGTGACCAACAATGATCGGCCATGCGTCAGCTACGTTGTTGCACGGGTCGAAGAAGAATTTGTTACCTGATTTATTCTTTGGCTTCTCGAATTCATACCGGCGCTCATCGCTCATGAAAATATCAGGAACGACTTCTTTGCAGCCTAATGCGAATGCCACCAACTTATTAATTTCTTTGTCACTCAGCTTGCTGTAATCCATCACATCCCCCTCTGCTTATTCTTGAGTTCGATCTCTTCCTGGCAGCTGGAACACGTTTTGCATCCGGGAACGGCAGCGCGCCGCGGAGCCGGGATATCCTCGCCGCATTCCGCGCAATGCTCAGCTGATACGGCGTTACGGTCGATGCGGTGAGCGGAAAGGGCAGCGTTACGCTGAAGCTCTTCAATCTCTGCTGCTGTATCGATAATGTCCATGGTCAATGCTTCCGGAACTGTCGGTTAATTCGGTTGAAGGTGAACGCCAGCAATAAAAAGGGCCGACTAAGCGGCCTGGTGATCAGTGCCTTCATGCTGCACCGCCATCATTCTTTTCTGCTTTGACCGCCATCAGCTCAAGCCGTCGCGATAACTCGGCGGCCAGAGTCTGGAATTCTTCCTCGGTCGCCACCGGGATCGGCACGAAGCGAATCCCGATATGCGCGAGGTTGTTGGCGATTTCGAGGCTTTTCCTCAAATCAACTGGTGAGGCTCTCTTCATGCGGCGCGTTCCTCTTCCTGGAAGATAATTTCCATTTCAAGCTTCTCGGCCAACGCATTCTCCGCTCGGGCACCAGCGGAGTGCTCCCAGCCTTCAAGCATGTAGATAGCATCAGCACAGCGAAGCATAGACAGGCAGATGTCCATGTACTCGGCCTGGGTTAATCCATCTGGTAGACGGGCGGGATTCAGAACAATATGACCTTTCGACCAGAGATGAAAATGCGCATGGTTGAAAGCTGCGCGGTTAAAATCAGGTAGGCCGCTCATTGGCCCGGCGATGTATATTTTCACTATTCAACTCCGAAGCGGCGATTAAGCCTCCCTGTGTATACGACGAACTCCAGGAGGCTAACTCCCAGAGCTTCAATTTTCTTGTGATGCTTGTTGATGATGGGTGGCACCGTTTCGTTCCAGTTTGGCTTTGGCTTCTTACGCATGGCCTGCTGGATTTCCTCGGTGCAGCGGCGGCAGGCGGCGCGGATGGCGTTTTCATTTGCTGGTGTCATGACTTGCCACCATGATTTGCAAATTCTCCATGGACTTGCTCGCGGAGTGCCCTGATTGCCACCTCAGCATCTGCAATTTCCTTGAAGTGTCCGGCAGTGAAATACTTGCCGTTAATAATCACCCTGGCGCGCCACCGCTTACGATGCTTATCCCAATTAACCCCTTTCACACCGCTCGTGTTATTGCTGCGCAGTGGCATATTTAATTGATTAAGTTGGTGGGTGACTTCACGTAGGTTGCCGATGGAGTTGTTGAGCTTGTTATTGTCGATATGGTCAATCTCTGTGGGCCAAACCCCATAACAGAAGAACCAAGCCAGCCGATGGGCGAGATAGCACTTCTTGCCGCAAGCTATTCGCCAGTAACCCTTGTTGTGCATCCTGCCGATCGGGTTTCCACTTTTCCTTCCAAAGAACTGGCCGGTAAATTTGTTGTACGCAAGCCCGGGAAACTCGTCGTTATAAATAAGCTGATCAATACCTTCGGTCATGCAGCCTCCCGCCTAGCTAGTAGCTTTGTACCAAACTCCATCAACACATCTCGCTCAACCGTAGTGAACTCACAATGCGTGCGGGGGTATGGCCGCCAAATAATCAGGATGGATCCTTTGCTATTGCCCGATACTGGCTTACCGGTGACCGGGTTGATAAATGCCAGCCGCCCGGCGGTGATGAAGCGAACCTCGCTGGCGGTCTGGATAGCCTCCTTAAACCAGCCAACAGATGTGTCTGCCGGAACCAGCATGACCGTGCCGATCTGATTTGCGCTTTCGGTAGCAGCCTTCTTAACGAACGGTGTGATGTCGCTGTATGGCGGGTTCATCCAGACGTAGCCAGGTACATTCAGGTAATCAGCCCAGGGAGTCTCCAGTGTATTCTGCTCGGCGGTGATGAACTTCCGGCACAGTGCGTTATGAGGCGCCGCGGCGGCATCCAGCTGGAAGCAGAACTCAGCATCAAGGGAGGCGAAGATGGCTGGTGGAGTGCGCCAGAGGTCGCGCTGATCCGCTGGCGTGTTGCTGCCGGTGTAATCGGTCATACATCCTCCCGCTCCGGATCGTTAACATCCCAGCCATTACGCTCAATATTGGTTTGCAGCCGCTTATCTCCTACCTCTTCAATGCAGCGGCCGGTAATCTCAGCGACTTCAGCGTTTGAGTGTCGCCACAGCAGCGCCAGCTCTTCGAGAGACCACGCTTTCATAGCACTGACTCCATTTCGTCGATGTAGAGGCCCTGAGCAATGAGGCGGCGACGGCGGGCGGCACGCGCTATGCACTCCTGCCGTCTACCTTCCTGTGATTGCTCAATAGCACGCCGGGTGAACAGCCGCGATTTACCTTGCGGAGTTACGACTTTTGGCTTCGTGACCAGGTCGAATGCCCGGTCGCAGATGCCGTCCTCGTTGATCCACTTTTCCGACTCAACGATCTGCGCAATCTGTCCGGAGCCGCGGGTAATGCCGTTGGCGACCCGGTTAAACTCGATGAGCGTTACGCCAAACTTCTCGGCTATTTCGCTACCGGTGACCGGGCGGCCGCGCGTCTGAATCATCCAGATAACGCGCTCACGAAGGCCGGAGAATTGCCCGGTGCGACCTGGCCTGCGGTAGAAGGGTGTGCGTTTCATTTCCACTGCTCCCCGAACGTGAAGCCGATTTCCGCCAGCGCTTCGTCCATCTTCTCGATAAACTCCGGCACCATTTCATTGAAATCGGTCATGTATTGCGGATCCCGCTCAACGACGACGTGGTGAATACCTTCGCGTTTCATGCGCGGGTCGTAGTTGGCAAAGAACCAGGCGTCTCTTCCGGTCACCCACATGCTGTACTGTACCTGAGCCATGTACTCGGACTTAATGGCTTCGAATCCACCCAAGCGGAATTTCATGAAGTCGCGGGAGGTGAACGGGCATTTCAACTCGAGGCCGAAATTGTTACTGCAAAGGCCGTCAGGGGAGCACGCGGTGCGCATGCTCTCGTCACGGAACAGGATCGGAGACTCCGTAACTTTCACGTCAGTGGTGAACTCGAAGAGGGTGCGGGCGTCTTCCTCGTACTGCTTGCCCCAGGCCAGCGCTTTGGCGTTAACCTCTGACGCGACGCCGGTGCATACCTCGGCGAGTAGGGTGTGGAAGTAGGACATCTTCATGCCCGTCCATTTGGTGCCGGAGCGCGGCTTGGAAATGACGTTGTGCACTTCAGAGGCGGTGATAACGCCGAGGCGCAGCCGGTGCCACGCCTCATCACCCTGTTGGATAGTTGTTACGTCAATACCGGTCCGGGCCAGGATAATTTCTGGTGTCATGCTGCCGCCTTAGCCCTTTTCTGAAGGAAGCCAAACCCTTTCTGCGCCTCTTCCTCAGTGAGGTCTGAAGCCACAAGAATTGGTCGCTTGAAGATGTCGCTGCAGAGTGGGAGGAAGTCTTGCTCCCAATCTTTATCCAGGGTCGTTAAGAGATCGGTGATCGCCTGAAGCGTTTCTTCGCTTGCTGCTGGTGGAAGTGCTTCCGTTGTGCTGCGCGGCGTGACGTCACGGATATCAACGTCCAGTGATTTGCCTTCCATTTCTTCGGCGGTAGGCTGCTGTCCAATTTCAGGCCAAGCCTTACGCAACGCCTGGGCTTCTGCGCATTTCGCCAGCTGTCCGTATGGGCGCTTTTTCCACATCGCGTTCGGCGCCGTGGTGTCGCGGCCGCCGGTGGCATAGTTCTCAATCCAGTATTCTTTGGCGCTGAACTCGACGATCTCTCCACTGGGCATGCGCTTGTAGACGGTGTATTTGCACCACTGAGGGAAGGTCACCTCGACACCAGTAAGCGTCTGAGTTACGTCGGGCCCGAACTCTGGTTCGCGGGCACCGGCATAATCGCCAGAACGGTCTGCCTGAATACGGTAAAGCCCGATTCCCGGCATGACCACGTCGCGCCAGTCGCCTTTACCTGTTTTCGAGTCTTTGACGTACATCGGAACGAGGTGGACAGGTTTTAGCAACGGATCCAGCTGGCGTGCGCGGCAGTAGTCAAGCGCCATCATTACCGATTCGTCTTTGGCGCCAGGGTAGATGCTATTCTTCAGCGCGCTCCAGGTGGAGACATCGACACCTATCTCCTGAAGTGACGTCGCTGTGATTGTTAATTCGTTTGCCATCGTTAATCCCCTTAAAAATTAAAACGGGCAGCCGGTACGGTGTTCCCAGTCGTATTCCGCCTGGGCGTAAGCAACTGCCGAAATGAAATCGTTGTAGGCTTCGCCAACTTTATCGCTGCGAAGTCCTTCGTATGGGCTGGAGTCAATCGGGACCGAGAAGTGGAAGAGGCCGGACGGCTCTTTTGGCATCATGTCGATGATTTGCTGTGCCCGGTCGTCGATCCACTTCTCTTTCTCGTCGTCGAGCTGCTGCTCAACCCAGCGCCGCTCTTCGATTCGGTCGTAAGTGAGATATGCGTTCATGGTTGCCTCAGTAATGAATTTTTGCGCAGGGGATCAGGTCATCTTTCAGGGCGGTAAACACTTCGAAAGCCTGTTCGCGGGTTAAGCTGGTGTTGCTGGTGAGCGCGTTAACGATGTTGGTGCCGACCGTTTTGCGGTGCTTCACATCGGCTTCACGTTTTGCCTGCTCATCGGCGATTCGCTTCTCTTCTGCCAGGCGTTTCTCTTCTGCCTGCTTTGCCTTAAGGCGCTCGGCTTCCACTGCCGCGGCTTTTTCGCGTTCCGCCCGGGCTTCCGCTTCCTGCTTCTCGCGAGCTGCACGCTGTTCCGCTTCGACGCGCTGGCGTTCAGCCAGCTCTGCACGTGCTTTCTCTTCAGCTTCACGGCGCGCTGCGGCTTCAATCTCCGCTTTGTGCTTCGCTTCGGCATCGCGGCGTGCTTGTTCTGCCGCTTCCTGCTTCAGCCGCTCGTCACGTTCACGTTGAGCCTGTTCCGCCAGGCGTCGCTGTTCTTCGCGGTCGCGGTCAATATCCTTGTTCATCAGCAGGGCCATTTCATGGTCTGCTTCGATCTTGGCAGCCAGTTCCTGATCGAACTTGATGTTCATTTCCAGAGCTTCGGCGTGCAGCGCGTTCATGGCTTCCTCAGCCTTAATGCGTTCCTGCTCGGCTTCCCATTCGGTGAGTGGGCGACGGGTTGCATCGCGCAGCTCGTCGCAGGCATCAACGAACCGCTTAATTTCGGCCTCAGCAGGGCGGACAGCCTCTTTCAGTCGCTTCAGATACTCACGGCCCGGCTTTTCGATTGCCGTCTTACTGCGGGACACCTGCGCCGCCAGAGAGGCGACACGGTCACGGCCTTTCTTCGTGGACAGGTCCGGCACTTCGTTTACTGCCTGGCGGATTTGCTCAAGGTAAGCATCAAGTCCACCTGCCACATACAGCACCGGTGCCTGCTCCGGCTTGATTTCGATGACAGTTAAGTCCGTTACTTCGCTCATGGTTTCTCCTGAAATTTGGATGTGCAGATCCCGCCCGCTTAATGCCAGGCCGAACGGTTGAATTGGGGGGTTAGGTATCAGTGAACCATCGGCTCGCCGCGCTCATTCAGCAGCACAACGACGGAATCACTTTTGATGATGGTTTTTTCGAAGATGTTGAAGGCGTACAGGCCTTTCTCAACGTTCGCAGAGGCGCGATAAGTTTTGCCGTGGTGTTGCAGCATTGTGCCCGGTAAAACCTCGCTACGTGGCACTGATGCGGTGCCGTAGTGCATTCCAATCATACCTTCACCTCAACCTGTTCCAGGAGGCCAGCCAGCTTCATCTGCCAGCGGTTAAGCACCAGCTTTTCACGCGGGTTCGATACCGACGTCAGTTGCCACTCGTTATCGTTGAGCTTTTTGGCGGTGTACTGCTTGCGGTTGTGGGTGACTGTCATAAATCCTCTTGGCCTTATCGCGGCGAACGGAACAGTTAATACAAGACTTCTGCGCATGCGCTACATTCAAACAATTTTGGCGGTGGATGGCCGCCGGTTGTCATAAATGGGCAGACTCGAAAATCTGCCTATGTATGGCCGATAAAAAACCCGCCGGAGCGGGTCTATCGTGATAAGTCTCTGTAGAGCTGCTTCGCTCTCGTTCTGGCAAACTTCTTGGTGTGACCAGCCCTGATGAGAGATGCCACTTTGCTATCAAGCCAGTCGCGCTTATGTTCTTGCGAGCTTCGGCTATCCAAACTCCAGGTTGAAAATCGCCTTTCTTCCATACCCTTACCCTCTGTAGTTACCCGCGTAAAAAAGGCCGCCGGAGCGACCTATTTGATTTCGTTGTAGCCCCACTCCATGCGCTCCCACGCTACTTCCCGCATGGTTTCCTGCTGCTCTTCGTCAGACATGTCATCCCACTCTTCTGACGTGATACCGAAGTCATCCAGGTCAACCTCTGTTTCGTAGCAGCTGTGGATGTTCGCCCCAGAATCCAGGTAAACTTTGAACTTCCTGCCCATATCATCACCCCTTTGTTTATTCACCGCAGGCCACTCGACCCATTGAAATGCTTTGGTGGTGAAGGCCGGACGTTACCCCGGCGATGTGTTCCGATCCGCTCATCCGCGCTATCGTGGGCCACCTTCCTACCCAATCCCGTGATTCAGTGTGTACGGGTCGCCACTGTGCGTGTCACCGATTTCCCACGCCGCTTCACCCCAAAGCATTCCTTTCTTTGGCCAGCGCCAACTCACTGCCAGTGTTGCCCATTCTCACGCCGTTCTCGCTCTCGCGCGGGGATAACCTCACACCGGCCGGATCGCGCCCGGTGCTACGCCACGTTTTCGTGTAGGGGTCTAAACAGGTCATTGACGCTGTAAATCTGCATGTTGTTAAAAAGCAGGCGACTTACTGTCCGCCGCTGGCTAACTTCGCTCAGCTGTCGATGTTTCGTTTCGATGGAGTAATTAAACATCATGTGGATTTATAGGTCAACACCTTGTGGATTTATTTTGTTGATTTAATTGTTTCTTGTTGATTTTTATGTTGATTTATTTTTTGGTGGTACAAGTGATATGCTGCAAAAAACATCAAAAAGGGATTGGGTAATGGAATTGGATGAGGAAAGGGTGAACATGATGGCTCATGCCGCCGGGCGCGCGGTGATGGAGTTATCGCTGGCGGATCTGCCTGTAACTCAGCAAGCCATCATCGACAAGCTGGAGCAGTACCGAAAGGAGACCGGTAATGTGATCGGGAAAGGTATTAACAGAGATGCTGCGGAGATCGTAAGGAGTGGCAGGAGAGCGTTAAAGTGAAGACACCCGACCTTAAGGCCGGGCGTTGAAAGTGATGGTTGTTAATCAGCCCATCCTGATTTTGTATTAATCGCTGATTCGGCCATGGTGTATTTCTGGACCTTGTCATCTTTGAAGAGGATGGTCAGCTCTTTCTTGGTGCCATTCGTTCCGTTATGGAAAAGCCCATAGAACGGTATGAAAGTAGTGCCGTTAACTTTAACTTTGGCGAAGGCATACTTCCAAATCTCATTGCCGCCATCAGTGTATGACACTGCATCAGGTGATCCAAAGTAGGACTTAACTTCTGCCTTGGTGGTTTTTCCTTCCTGAATTTTAGTCTGAACACTGGTTTCAGTTTCGTTTTTCAGTTGCTGATTTCCAGAAGATGCGCAGCCAACAAGGCCTGTGGCAATAATCACTGCAAGAGCTATTTTTTTCATGTTTCATTTCCATTGATTGCAATCAGAAACATCTTAACATCACATGTAGTTGAGTGAAATATGATTGGTTTTGTTATCTTCTGTATCGCAAAACAGAATACCAAAATACAAACCCGATTATCTCCACATCGGACTCTTCAGCCTCTTCATCGTCATAATCGCGATTGATGCTTCGTATTAATAGCTTTCCACCAGGCTTTCGATAAAGCTGCTTTATGCGCTTTAAATCGCCCTGGTTAATAGCATAGAGTTCGCCGTCAATAATCCGCTTGTTGCCTGTATCGACTGCTACCGTTGCGCCGTCAGGAATAACGGGCTCCATGCTGTCACCAGAAGCGGGAAAGCAAAGCACTCCAGAACCATCACTATTTGCACCCACCCTTCTGAGCGTTGCCTTAGAGAATCTCAGCTTAAATCCATTGTGGTCTTCGCACTGAACTCGACCATCACCACACGCAAATTCAATATCCTTAAGAAATGGCACTTCAACCTCATCAACAGGAAGCGGGGTGTCTTTATCCCATGCATCAACAACTCCCCACTCGGACTCCGGCGGGATGTTGCTCTCCAGATCCTTCTTTGGAGAACCCTCTCCATTTAATAACCAGTCAAGAGAATAACCGAATTTTTCAGATATTTGTTGCGCCGCCTCACGACTTAACGCGTCTCTTTTTATCCAGTTGTTGACGGTCTGTGGGCTAGTCGACAAAGCCTCAGCCAAATCCCGCTGCTTCAAGCCTTCCCTTGCCAGTAAAAATTTAATTCTTTCAGAAATGCTACTCATAAAACCCTCCGCTCCATGCATGGTAAACAACATGTGGATTTTTTCCATCACCATAATGTTGATTTAATCCACATCATGAATTAACATGGTGTTGATTACACATGAGCGGAGCAAAACATGATCAACAAAAAATCCAACGCCAGCACCCCGCTTGAGAAAGCCATTAATGCAGTGGGCGGCTCTCAAAAGGTGCTTGCTGAAAAGGTCGGCGTAACGCCTCAGGCCATCAATATGCTCAAAAAGCGAGGTGGCAGCCTTCCAGTAACAAAAATGCGTAAGTACGAAGAAGTAACGGGACTTCCTCGCGAAGTTCTATATCCAGGTATCTTTGCCGCCTAACCGGCGGCCCTAACCACGAAAGGGAAAGCAATGCATTCACTTGCGTATCAACAGAGTACCGGACTTGAACAACGTCCGTTGATTTCGATTTATCAAAGTGTTCCGCGTAATAACCGTAAGCTAACTCGAATACGGGAGGCAGTTAAGGCCTGGCAAAAAGCTACGCCGGGCCAGTCTCAGGTTCACATTTCTCAGCTGGTTGCGAAAGAGTGGCTGGCGCGCGGCGGGAAGGGGTTGTTACTGGCAGGTTCTGAACACAACACGAAGCAGAACTTCTTCCGGATGATTAACGATCCGGGCCCGAAGAACGACAAGGGGTTGATGCTACTGATCCCCGTCATTATCGACGTGATGGCGCGGGATAACGAGAAAGTGGCGAGAGAGTTCGGTCTGGTCGCAAAGACTGAGGCCGAACTGATAGCCGAGGCCATGAAAGAGTGCACTGAAGCGCATCAGGCGAAGTTACTTGGTCAGCCGATACAACGCCTTGAGAAAGAGGTGAGAGAAGCTGCTGAAGCACTGCTGCGCTTCCTGCCAACTGAATCAATCGCTGCGGTGGTGACAAGTCTGGCCGCTATGGCGCCGGGAGTTATGTGATGGGTACTACCAAAAAAGCGAAAGCCCTTGAAGCGGTCACTTCAAAGGCCTTCCAAACACTGTGTCACGTCAACAACACAATTATTCAGGAGTAATTATGAGTTCACTATCCCAGCTTTACAAGCAGAAAGACAAGAATGGCACCGAGACCACTGTGAAGAAAACGTTTCTGGTTCCATTGTCAGAAATCTACGTCGAACCGGGCTTTAACGTTCGCGAAATTGACCAACTTCATGTTGAAGAGTTCCGTGATGCGTTTATTGCCGGTGAGTTTGTTCCTCCCCTGGCAGTTCAGGTCACTGAGCAGGGCATCAAGATCATCGACGGTCACCACCGCTACTACGGCGCGCTGGCTGCAACAGCAGCTGGAACGGAGGTGGCCCGTATCGAGTGCAAAGACTTTATCGGGTCTGAAGCAGATCGCATCGCCTTCATGATCACCAGTAGCCAAGGCAAAGCTCTGTCTCCGCTTGAGCGTGCTGCGGCCTACCAGCGTCTGGTCAATCAGGGCCGCACCCCGGCTGAAATCGCGAAGATGGTGAAGCGCTCGTTAGGCGATGTCGATCACCACCTGCAACTCCTTTCCTGCGGCGATGAGCTGATCGACATGGTGAAAGCCGGTGAGGTTTCAGCCTCCACTGCTGTGGCCCTTTCCCGGGAGCATGGCGCTCAGGCACCAACCGTAGCGGCCCGTCAGATGGACAAGGCCAAGGCAGCAGGTAAAAGGAAACTCACCCGCAGCGCTGCCATCCCGCAGCTATCCCCGGCACGTTCCCGTCGCCTGGCTGAGTTGCTGGTTGATGCGGAAATCGAAAATAACCGCCTCACAGTGCCCTCTACGGCGATTGAAGAGGTGCTTGCCATCATCGGCGAGCAGAAAACCTTAATGCGTGACAGCGGCTGGGAGGAAGAGTGAATACAGCAGAAATTCTCAAATTCCCGGGCACCGCCCCGGGGCAACTCAGGAGCAACAGGATGGAAAACCAGAAATCTGGCTACATCCCGTTGTACCGGAGCGTGCTGAAGCAAGCATGGGCTAAAGACGTCTACCTCAGAACCCTCTGGGAAAACTTGCTTCTTAACGCCGCTAGAAAGCCCTTCATGGCCCGCTTCAAAGGTCATGACTGGCATCTTCAACCCGGGCAACTGGTAGTCACAGCAGCTGATTTAGGCCTTCAGTTATGCGATCGAAAGGGCAACCCGACAAGCCGCGATGCCGTGGAGCGCATGCTGGCGGTTTTCGTCAGGGAGGGGATGATCACCATCGAAGGTGAGAAGCAAAAAGGCAGGGTGATCACCATCACAAATTACTCTGAATATGCTCAAAAAAACGACGATTTACCCGCACATAAAGCCGCACATGAGGCCGCACATACATCCGCACATTGCGATACCAGTAATGGCGCGGCTTTGAAGGTGGTAGCCGCACATGATGGCGCACATGGGTCCGCACATACATCCGCACAACATGAACAAGAAGGTAATAACAAGAATATAAATAACTCTACGTCCGAGAATTCTGACGAATCCTCTGACAAGCTCGGAAAGAAACCGCCTGTCATGAAACCTGAAGCGGCAATCCAGAGCGGCACGAAGTGGGGTAACTCTGAAGACCTGCGCTGCGCTGAATGGCTGTTCACCATGGTGCAAAGCATTTCACCATCTGCCAAAAAACCAAATTATGCATCCTGGGCTAACGACATCCGCCTGATGCGCGAGCGTGACGATCGCACCCATTACGAAATCGCCGCCCTGTTCAAATGGGCCTGTAACGATAAGTTCTGGAAGGGGAATGTGCTGTGCCCGGCAACGCTGCGCGACAAGTGGACTCAGCTCGATATCAAACGCAACAAGCAGCAGACAGGCGAAGAGCCTGGCAAGCCGGATCTGGACTTCAACAACACTGACTGGGCCTATGAGGTGCTTCGATGAAATCTCTTGCAGAGCAGATGCGTAACCACGACCGCGAGCAGATGAGTCGCATGGCTCATAACCTGCCAGAGCAGTATCAGGAACGCGCCCCGGTCGAGCAGGTGGCTCAGGTATTCAACAAGCTGTTCAACGAGCTGCGCGCCGCGTTCCCGGCCAGCATGGCGAACTTCCGCACCCAGGACGACCTGAACGAATTCCGTCGTCAGTGGCTGCTGGCGTTTCAGGAGAACGGGATTCACTCCATGGCGCAGGTCGATGCCGGCATGCGCATTGCCCGCCGCCAGGAGCGCCCATTCCTGCCGTCGCCGGGCCAGTTCGTCGCCTGGTGCAAGCAGAGCGGCGGGGCGCTGGGCGTCAACGTTGACCAGGTGATCGCCGAATACTGGGACTGGCGTAACCGTTCGTTTGAATTCACCTCCAGTGAGCATTTCCCCTGGTCGCAGCCTGTCATGTACCACATCTGCGTTGAACTGCGTCATCGCAGCACAGAGCGCCAGTTGACTCATGGTGAACTGGCACGCGAGGCGGGCGATCTGCTGGACATGTGGGAGAAGCGCGTCACCGAGGGTAAGCCAGTACCGCCGGTACGCCGGGCGATTGCAGCACCGGCTGCCGAGCATGGGCCTACGCCAATCCAGTTGCTTCAGGCGAAGTACAACCGCAACAAGTCGAACGGGATGGTGTGACATGACCATAACAATTCGTGGGCAGATTCTTGCAGCCCTGCGTAATAACCCGGGCCTGAACAGCGCTCGTATTGCCAGCATGATCGGCATGACCACTAAAAAGATTTCCGGCCCGCTAAGCACGTTGTTTGCAGACGGCCTGATCGAGTTCGAAGGTAAGCATGGCCAGCGGCTGTATCGGCTGACCAGCTACGGAATGAAATACGCACCGGAAACCATACCTGCCATGCCGAAGGGTAATTCGAAGCTGGTGCAGCGCACAGAGACAAACGTGATCTGCCAGGAGTGCCGCAACAGCGCGGCGATGAAGCGAGTATTGATGGTTTGGGGGAGGGTAGGGGTATGAAAATTTACATCGCTGGACCTATGACGGGTTATGAAAATTACAACCGTCCTATGTTTAACGCAGTAGCACAGCAGATGTTATCAGGTGGTCATGTGGCATTAAATCCGGCCACGCTCCCGGATGGTTTATCTCAGCGTGAGTATATGGACATCTGCCTGGCGATGCTTCGCTGCGCCGACGCCATTCACATGCTGCATGGGTGGCAAGAGTCGGAAGGTGCCGTCGCTGAGCATGCCATGGCTAAAAAGCTGGGAATTAAAATTTCTTACCAATTTGAAGGAGCCGCCCAATGAGCAACATCGACAAACGCGCATTACGTGAAGCGGCCAATGCGGCAAACGCAGCATCTTGGGGGGGTTGGGAATCTTACAAGCCACACAAAGGTGCGCGCGGATATGAGGTGAAGGTTGGTGTGAAAGCGGTAGCACAACATTGCCTCAAGGTCGATTCAGTTTTCATCGCCGCAGCCAACCCCGCCACCGTACTGGCGCTGCTGGATGAGCTGGAAGCCGCAGAGAAGCTGATTGCTGAACTGGAAGTAGTGAATGAGCTATTTCTGCGTGCAAAAGCTCTTATGTACCAATCAGGCGGCACGCCAATCGATAACTCGTTGAATCCGATTGATGCATGGCTCTATGACGCAGAGCGCGCCGCCGCAGCCTGTAAAGGAGAGTGATATGGCTAACTTGCTCGACTTACTAGGCATAGATTCCCGGCGCTGCAGCATGACGCTTGTTGAGTACAAATATGACCCGAAGGAGCGGGAGCGAATTTCAAAGTATCTCGTCAGGCATTCATCCAGCGTTAGCCGTACAACCCTGGAGCAATACATTACCGTTGAGCGAGACCGTTATGGCGCATTCAAACCCGTTGTCGCATTGGACGATTTCCCCAGCGGACTAAGCGACAGGGAATCAATGCTTAAACTGGCTGACTGGCTGCATCGCCTTGGCGTGGCGATTGAAGATGAATGGAGCAACCCATGACATTAACCAAAGAATGGCTCCAGCAGACAATCGCGGAGCTTGAAGAAGAGCGCGATGCTGTGCCAGGCGCAGTAAACGAAGATGCGGCGATGGCGCTCGCTGCGATGAAGCTGGCGCTGGCATCGCTTGAAGCGGAGGCTGTTGGCGAGGTCGTCCTGGGCGAATATGACGATTGCGGATGCCACCCGAATGCAAGGGTGGCGTGCATAGCCGCTGATGGTCAGGCTGACTGGGAGAATTTCAAGGATGGAACTCGCTTATACACCGCCCCGCCAGCGCCGGTAGTGCCTGATGAAGCTACACCTGACAATATCCAGATTCTTGCCAGCACCTACGCACCACGCGGCGTTACCTACCAGTGGGATAGTGATGAGTGCAATGCAGCGGCTGATTCATGGAACGCCTGCCGCACCGCCATGCTTCAGGGTGCAGAACCTGTAAGTAATCGTGATGAGTTGACAGACGGTTGGGTGGCTTGCAGTGAGCGGATGCCTGAGGACGAACAGGAAGTTCTAACCAGGAACAGGATGGGGCATTGCTTCGTATCGTTCTTTGATGAACATTCAGGGCTGTTTTTCGACAGGATTGACGTAGCTGCCGCATGCTGTATCGAGCACATATTGGTTACACACTGGATGCCACTGCCAGCAGCACCGAAGCAGGAGGTTATTCAGGCTCTTGCCAAAGGCATGGAGAGCTATGGCGATGCAATGAAGGAGTTGGCGAAAAGGGAGGTGAAGCATGGACGATAAATCGAAAGTGCTTCAGGTTATGCGCGATCGGGCTGCTCAGGAAGAGAAAGTCTTCGGCGGAAGGTATCCAGTTAGAATGGCCACATGGAGTCTTCGCCTGGCAATGGAGGATAGATTCCCAGATGAAGAGTGGAAGTCAGCAGAGCTTCGCAAGATTTTAACCGAGATGGCTAAGGAAGGGCTCGTAACAAAAGACTTAGGCCACAGCAGGATAGGTCAGGCTGTATGGAGACTTGAGAAGCGCGACGCCTAAACAATTCGCCGCATAACAAAACGTCAAGCAACGTTTGATTTCCAATAATCATCCATCCATAATTAAGTCATCGGAGCCTGAACAACTTCGATGACTTCTGCGCATTTAAGGGGACTTAAATGCGACCACAATCTGAACTCCTCACCTTGTCACAGATGCAGAAATGCACCTGCGATTTTCTGCATTCTGCGGTTTCCGTTAAGGAGGCCGTATGAACCTGAACAAAGACGGCATCCGTCTTCACAAATCCAACTTCTCTGCTATCGGTCAACAAATACAGCCAATGCTGGAGTCTGGGGACTGCTATCGCCTCATCATTAAGCCTTGGAAGGATAAGCGCAGCCTTTCCCAGAATGCCCTTCTCTGGATGTGGAATGGCGACGTTGCATCTGCCGTAAACCATCACTCAGCAAGCAAACTAACAGAGGAAGACCTTCATGAGTTTCTGAAGGATATGTTCTGTCCTGCCAAGCCAGTAACCGTTCTTGGTGATACCAAGATGGTGAAGTCAACAAAGCTACTCGACACCGAAGAGATGACCTTTTACCTACGCCGCATCGAAGTCTGGTGCGCAGAACGCGGCATCAAGCTCCGGATTCCCGCTAATTCCGAATATCACGATAAAGGACATGATCATGTTTGAGAATGAAATATGGAAGCCGGTTCCGGGGTATGAAGGCCGCTTTGAGGTTAGCTCACTTGCTCGCGTCAGAAGCTTGCCTCGTAAAGTGAATACATGCGGAAAAGACAAGAAGACATGGACAACCAGAACAATTGCAGGCCGCATTTTAAAAGGATGCACATCATCCCAGTACGTTCGAGTGTCGTTGTCTAATAAGCATGAATTGCTCCACAGATTTGTGGCATTGGCATTTATTCCAAACCCTCATGGCTATCCACATGTAAACCATATAGACGGCAACAAGCACAATAATCTGCCAGAAAACCTTGAGTGGTGCACACATGCGATGAACATGAAGCATGCTAATGAAACCGGCCTTTCAAATAAGAATAAAAGGCCTGTAATCGCAGAAGGGAATGGGTTCGGATATTGGTTCCCTTCAATGCAGTCGACTAAGCATTACGGATGCAACCCTGCACTGGTTCATGCCTCAATTAACGGTCACCAAGGTGAGCATAGAGGTATGAAATGGAGTTATTGCCAGCCCACTTCCGGCTGCGAGTTTCAGCAGCTGCGCGACAAGCAGGAGGCATGATGCATAGTCCTCTCGCTAAAGTCATTGAGCGCGCAATCTTCCGCATGCCAGCGCGCCGACGCAAAACTGCGTTGGCACCCTCCGAAATCCCAACCCTTAAGGGCTACACCGCCCGTCTCGTCGATCAGAAATGGCTGCGCCTGGCAGCGAGGAGAAAATCCGCATGAGCATGTATCAACGCATTAATGGCGCTGACTGGCGCAATATCTATGTAGTCGGTGATCTGCATGGGTGCTACACATTGCTGATGAGTGAACTCGATAAGGTTTCGTTTGACCCGTCCTGCGATTTGCTGATCTCGGTTGGTGACCTTGTTGACCGCGGCACGGAAAACGTCGAGTGCCTGGAACTGATTACTATGCCGTGGTTCCAGGCTGTACGCGGAAACCATGAGCAGATGATGATTGATGGACTATCGGAGTATGGGAACGTCAATCACTGGCTGGTAAATGGTGGCGGTTGGTTCTTCAATCTCGACTATGACAAAGAAGTGCTGGCTAAGGCTCTGGTTCACAAAGCGGCTGATCTGCCATTCGTCATCGAATTGGTTACCGCTGAACGGAAGGTCGTTATCTGCCACGCTGACTACCCGCATAACGAATATGCGTTCGACAAGCCGGTCCCGAAAGACATGGTCATCTGGAATCGCGAACGGGTTAGCGACGCTCAGGACGGCATTGTCTCGCCGATAGCCGGTGCTGATCTGTTTATCTTCGGGCACACCCCAGCGCGCCAGCCCCTGAAGTATGCCAACCAGATGTACATCGATACCGGTGCCGTGTTCTGCGGAAACCTCACGCTGGTACAGGTTCAAGGTGGTGCCCATGCGTAAACCATCCCGCCGTAAGTGCAAAGTATGCGGTGAATACTTCGTACCGAAATTCAACGATATCCGTATCCGCTGGTGCTGCCCGGAACACGGAGCAATCCTCGCAATGGAAGAACGCGAGAAGGAGAAGGTGAAAGCCGCGGCGAAGCGCATCAAGGAGCTGAAGGAAGCCGAGAAAGCAGGGCGACAGCGCCGCGCAGAACGCCGTAATGAGCTGAAGCCGATCCGTCACTGGGTGCAGATGACTCAGCGCGCCTTCAACGACTGGCGTCGCGAAATGCTGCTTGCTGCCGGCTATGGCTGCATCTCATGCGGCACTAAGAGCGCTTTTGTGTGGCATGCCGGACATTACCGCACCACAGCGGCTGCACCTCAGCTGCGCTTCAACCCAGATAATTTGTGGTTACAGTGTCCAGTCTGCAACGTTCATAAATCAGGGAATATCGAGGCCTATCGTGCAGCCTTGGTCGAGCAGATCGGTGAAGAACGCGTACTGGCCCTCGAATCCAACAACGAAAACCACCGATATACCCGCGAAGAACTGGACGACATCCGCGCCAAAGCTAGGGCAGATCTTCGTGCACTAAAACAGCAGGAGGCAGCATGAAACCAGAAACGCTTGAGATACTCCGCACGCGCTGGCAGCGCCTACGGATTTACCGCCGCCCGGGCTCCGTGCTGGTGGATTACCGCATCCTCCGTAACTTCGTTCGCATCTATCACCCAGCAGGAGCCGCACAATGAACAGCCAGCAACTGGAATACGTACGTCAGCAGCTCATTGTGGCGACCGCAGACCTGAGCGGGGCGACGAAAGGGCAGCTGGTAGCTTTCGCCGAGAACGCACAATTCACCGCGACGGCGCGCAGCCGGGGACGCAAGAAAATCACTGACCCGGTCACCGGTCGGAAAGTTAACCCGGACGGCCCGGCGATGAGCGGCAGCCAGTCCCGTGCCAAAGGCTCATCCATCGCGCTGGTGGGCCCGGTTGAGTTCGTGACCGCATCCTGGCGCCGGGCTGTCCTGTCGCTGGAGGACCACCAGAAAGCCTGGCTGCTGTGGAACTACAGCGAGAACGTTAGCTTTGAGCACCAGGTGGCGATCACTCAGTGGGCGTGGGCGGAGTTCCGGGAGAAGCTCGGCGCGAAGAAGGTGGCCGGCAAGACGATGGATCGCCTGAAGAAGCTAATTTGGCTGGCGGCGCAGGACGTCAAAGCGGAGCTAGCGGGTAAGGAGATGTATCAGCACCAGGACTTGGCGGCGCTGTGTGGCGTTAAACCTGATAACTGGTGCCATAACTACTCCGACTACTGGCGGGCCATGTGCACCATCTTTAAGCGGCTTGATAGCGATTCTCTTCTTTGCACTGTGAGAACACGATCACAACAAAAGTCGACTTTTTCGCAGCAGGGTATTGCAAAAGTCAATTAAATAGCATACATTTCATGTAAATCTGATATCGTCGCCATAGCTTCATAGGTCGACAAAAAATTAAGAGCCCGAGGTTAAAGCCTTGGGCTTTTTTATTTCCAAATTTCACAAGCGCACCGCAATGCGCTCTCAACTACGTCGAATCCAAAACCCTTTGAAATGAGCCTTTGAGGAAGTCAGTTAGTGCTGGCGAGCCTCGACGGGCTGATTTCCATTGCGGCAAAGGTTCATTTCAAAGCAAGGAAAACGCATGAGCTCAAAAACAATCCCTTTACCAATCGCAAAGGCTAGACAGTTTTTGGAAGTTGATGGCAGTAGTGAAAGTGGGTTGAGGTGGAAGGTTGATGCTAGCACCAGAGCAAAAAAAGGCGCCAGGGCTGGAAGTCTTGATAACCACGGTTACTACTACGTCAAAATAGACGGCGTGAAATATAAAGCGCATCGACTTGTCTGGGCCATAGCAAATGGTGAAATCCCAGATGGCATGACAATTGATCACATTGATAGAAATACTAAAAACAATTCCTTAGAAAACCTGAGGATTGCAGATTATAAGCTCCAGGCTGAAAATCGTAGCCGTGACTACCTTAAATTACGCACGAATTGCGGCTCCCTAACTGTCAGGAAATCTGGGCGAATTGACGCCTCGATCTGTATAAACTCCAAGAGATTTTATAAAAGCGGGCGAGATAAAGCTGAGCTTATTAAATGGATGGAGGAAGTGCAGAGTAACAAGATGGCTCATCTACTTGACTAATTTCGCCGGTCTAGTTCAGTGGCAGAACGGCAGCCTTGTAAGCTGCGCGTCAGAGGTTCGATTCCTTTGCCCGGCACCAGAACCCACTACCTGGGACCATTCGGCCAGAGAGCCGACATTGCCTTACCCTCATCTTCCTGGCTTGTCGCCAGGTTTTTTATTCCAGGCCCCGGGAACCATCCTCGACATGCCTTCTTGTTAAATCGTCCCGAGGGCCTGAACCAACTACACACGGAATAAATATGTCTGAGACCTTCACTATCGTAGGCGTTGGTCTTACATCGTCATCAGTCGGTGTAACCTTTGCCACGCTGTTTCCGGAGGCGACTCCAGCAGTGATGCTCGGATCACTCGCCGGAACGGCGCTATACGTTCTGACCTCAGATCCCCATCAACTTTGGAAGCAGGCTATCTTTGCGCTGATATCGTTTATCAGTGGCGTGTTCTTCTCCGTACCCATGGCGAAAATCATGGCCGGAATCATCAACACGCCGTTAAGCCTGATGAAGCCACCGGCCAGCATTGAGGTATCGCCAGCTGTCGGTGCAATTGTCACTGCTTCCATTTCCGTGGCAGTCCTGCTGCGTATTCTCCGCAAATCCAAAAGCGGGAAGATGCCGGGGCTGGGGGAGGAAGATAAATGACATGGCAGCTTCTTCTGATGGATGCAAACGCCATAGTTTGCCTGTTAATCATGGTCAGGCTGATGTTTTTCCGGAAAGAGGGAAAGCGTCATCGCCTGAGTGTCGCGGTACTGGCCTATCTGGTCATTCTTGCCGCCGGATTCAATGCCTTCAACATTCTGCTCGGCCACTACGTTCAGGTTAACCTCGGCGATCTGCTGCTTAACTCCGTCATCTGCATGGCGGTGTGGCTGGCGCGCGGTAACCTGGCGAAGGTCGTCATTACGGAATAGCCATGACCAAAGACGATATCTTTAACACCATCCTCGGCAAAGAGGGCGGTTATGTTGATCACCCGAATGATAAGGGCGGACCAACGAACTGGGGAATTACTCAGGCAACTGCCCGAGCGCATGGTTATACCGGTGATATGCGAAACCTTACACGTGAGCAGGCTCTGGCGATCCTTGAGTCTGATTACTGGTATGGCCCGCGCTTTGACCAGGTGGCAGAAGTATCCCCTTCTATTGCCGCCGAACTTTGCGATACCGGTGTGAACATGGGGCCATCGGTGCAGGTTAAATGGTTCCAGCGTTGGCTGAACGTTTTCAATAACCAGCAGCATTACTATCCGGATCTGATCGCCGACGGGCAAATTGGCCCACGTAGCATCAGCGCGCTAAAGTCCTTCCTGGAGAAACGAGGCGGCGAAGGGGAAATCGTATTGCTTCGCGCACTGAACTGTAGCCAGGGCCAGCGTTATCTTGAGCTGGCAGAACAGCGGCCGGCTAACGAGTCATTCGTTTATGGCTGGATGCGCGAGCGGGTGAGCCTATGACGACACTCAAATCTGTACTGGCGGCAATCGGAGTTGCGATCCTGATGGTGCTTGGTGCGTTTGGTGTGGGCCGTTTTCGCGGGCGTGAACAGGCTGAAGAAAAAGCAGACCGACAGCGCACAGAAGAAAAGGCCTCGGCCATTGAGTCAGCAGCCGAACGCCGGGTAGAAGCAACGAAAGAGGCCAGCAATGTACAGCAGAATGTTAACCGCATGCCTGATGACGATGTTGATCGCGAGCTGCGTGACACGTGGAAGCGTCCCGGTGGTGGTTGATACAGCCTGTGACTGGGTAAAGCCAATCTACCTTACTGATCACGACATTGATTTTCTTGACCGCCAGACGAAGCGCGACATCCTGGCCCATAACAAAGCGTGGCAGGCAAACTGCCAGAAAACAAAAGAATCGGGGGCAAAGTGACGAAAACCAACCAGTGCAGTGAAGGTTTCGACAACCCATCCAAGTTCCGCGAGGAATGGGATAAGCAGACCGAAAATAAGTAGGCCGTTACAGAAGCTCTTCTCTGAGGGGCTTCGATAATGATCTGTGTAACCCCGCAAGGATGGTGATCACATCTTGCTGACGGGTAAGCCGTAAGTGGCTAAGCACTTCTGAGAAGCAGGGCAACAGCTGCGACAAGGCAAAGAGGTAACCATGTCCGACATCTACCAAATCACGTTAACCACCCAAACAGGCGAAACCTTCACCGGCAAGATGTCACGACGTCAGCCTGAGCTGGTTAACGGCTTTGTGCCGCTGGCGACGGAAACGGGCCAGTGGCTGTATTTCGCTCCTGCCGATGTAAAGCGAGTGGAGTTCACGCCAGTACCAGCAGAGGAAGACACCAATGGCGACGAGCAGACTGTCAGTTGAAATCAAAAGCAGGTGGTGGCTTCCCGTTTACATCAAGACGCTGACAATGCTCTGCTTGATGATGCGGTGCGAGCCTGATTACCAAAAGGTGGGTAACTTCATCGTTAAGTATGGCATTAGCCAGAAGTTGAAGTATGAGTCTGTAAAGAGATAACGGAGTAACCCATGGCTAACGATGACGAGCACAGGCCTTATCCGCCAGTTAACTTCATCGCCTCCGACAACTGGCAGCCATACACCAGGCTCATTCCCGCCAATGAAGTGCATGAGTGGGTAAGCCGCCAAATCCTCAGTGATACCGGCAGCATCCATAACCCTGACCATGAACACCTGTTAGAGGCTGACCTCTGCTTCATGTGGGCGTCCGATTCGTTTGCGAAGAAAGGGCGACATGTCCTCGGGCAGGCCGAGCAGGTAATGCTCCGCGCCGGTGGCTGGCAGAAAGCCAGAATGGAACAGCAGATGCATGAATGGTTCGGGCGAATCCCGAAGTTCATCATCACGCTGGCAGCTGACTACTGCTCGCAATGCAGCGACCTTGAGTTCTGCGCACTGGTAGAGCATGAGCTTTACCACATTGCCCAGGCCACCGATGATTTCGGTGCGCCAAGGTTCAACAAAGAGACCGGGCAGCCTGTGCTTACACTGCGCGGCCACGACGTCGAAGAATTCACTGGTGTCGTACGTCGATACGGTGCCAGCAAAGAAGTACAGGAGCTCGTTGATGCGGCCAATGCGCCAGCAGAAGTGGCTCACATCGATATAGCCAGGTCATGCGGCACATGCATGTTAAAGCTGGCCTAACAATATGACTGATTATGACAGGCAGGTAATCCATGGCGACACTGAAAGGTGAGGTCAAAGCCTTCATCGTTCAGTCTCTTGCCTGCTTCGATACCCCATCCCAGGTGGTTGAGCTGGTCAAAAAAGAATTTGGCCTGAGCATCACTCGTCAGCAGGTCGAATCTCACGACCCGACGAAAGCAAACGGCAGGGGGCTGGCGCAGAAGTGGGTGGACATGTTCAATGCCACTCGCGAGCGATTCCAGAATGAAATCTCCGATATTCCGATCGCTAACAAGGCATACCGACTCCGCGTTCTCGACCGTATGGCAACGCGCGCCGAGGGCATGAAGAACCTCGCGCTTACGGCAGAGATTATCGAGCAGGCGGCGAAGGAATGCGGCGATGCCTACACCAATAAGCACAAGTTTGAACATTCCGGCCCGAATGGTGGTGCCATCCAGACGATCACCATGAGCAAAGAGGAATACAAATCCGCACGGCAGGAGATGATGGAGGATGACGACTGCTGAGCAAAGGGCATTTGCCCGTAAGGTTGAATGCGAAGAGGACGGGCTCTATTACGCTCGTTACTTCTTCAAGCAGCGCACCGGCGGAAAGATGATTGTCGCGCCTCACCACAAGGTGATTCAGCAAACGCTGGACCGCGTCATTGATGGTGAGATTCAACGCCTGATCATCAACGTACCGCCTGGCTACACGAAAACGGAACTGGCGACCATCAATATGATGGGCCGAGGGCTGGCGCTGAACTGCCGGGCTCGCTTTATGCATCTGTCCTATTCGCACAACCTTGCACTGCTGAACTCCTCAACCGCGCGCGGCATGATTAAGTCGCAGGCCTACCAGTCGATGTGGCCGATGGCGCTGCGCGATGACGCTGACAGCAAGGCCATGTGGTGGACTGAACACGGTGGCGGCGTTTACGCGTCGTCAGCTGCCGGGCAGGTTACCGGCTTTCGTGCCGGACACATGGAACCAGGCTGGCAGGGCGCGCTTATTATCGATGACCCGGTAAAGCCGGATGACGCTTACTCTGAGATCGTCCGCGACGGCGTCAACAACCGCTTTAACGAGACAATCAAATCACGACTGGCGATCGAGACGACGCCTATGATTGTCATCATGCAGCGGATCCACTACCACGACCTGAGCGGCTATCTGCTGCGTGGCGGGAGTGGTGAGAAGTGGCATCACCTGAATCTTCCGGTGATTATCGACAACAGTCAGCCATACGCTGCGCAGTACCCTGAAAACACCCACGCTATACCGATTGACCACGGCTTGCCTGATGGTTGGTTGTGGCCTTTCAAGCATAACGAATCACATCGCGTATCGTTGTTCTCACACCGCCGAACTGCTGAAGCGCAGTACATGCAGGATCCGAAGCGCTTTAACGCAGAGGGCGCGCTGTGGACTGAGGACATGATTTCAGCAGCGCGGGCGCTAAACATCACAGAGAAGCTTTCGCGGACAGTTGTTGCAATTGACCCGCAGGCGACGAACAGCGAAGAGAGCGATGAAACAGGCATCGTCGCGGCCAGTTCTTATGGCACTGGCGATCGTAGGCAATATTCAGTTGATGGCGACTACAGCGGGAAATACTCCCCGAACGGTTGGGCGACAAAAGCAATGGAGGCGTATGACCTTCATGACGCTGACGCTATCGTTATTGAAACCAACCAGGGCGGCGACATGGCAGAGGATACTCTGCGCAATGCCGGGTTTAAGGGGCGCATTATTCGTGTCCATGCCAGCAAAGGTAAGTTCGCCAGAGCTGAACCTATATCAGCTCTCTATTCACAAGGTCGCGTTGCCCACCGTGGAAACCTCTACAGGCTTGAAAATCAGCAGATGGAATACGTACCAACCACTGCGAAAAAGTCACCAGACCGTCTCGACGCTCATGTTTGGGCAATGACCGAGTTGAGCGGACAGACAGTCGGCGCAGTATTCTTCTAAGGAGCATCGCCAGTGAGCGAACAAGATAACGGCCTTAAACTGGCTGTGAACAACCTCGCCACTGAAATGAGGCGAGCGAACTACCTGAATGCCATCGGCCTCGGTGGCGGCAACACGAAGCGCCCAACGCTTTACCAAGAATTTGGCTACCCGCGCACGATCACCTTCAACGACTTCTACAATATGTACCGCCGCAACGCTGCTGGCTTCGCTGTGGTGCATCGTCTGCTGGATGGTTGCTGGCAGGATTACCCAATCATTGTGGACGGTGATGAAGCTCAGGAAGCGGAGAAAACAAACGCCTGGGAAAAGAAAGTCACCAAGTTCATGAAGAAGTGGTGGCCGAAGGTGAAGGATGCCGACCGCCGCAATATGGTAGGGCGCTACTCAGCGCTTCTGCTTCAGGTGAAAGACAATCGGAACTGGGATCAGGAAGTCGACAAGGCTTTAGTAAAACGACTCGGCGAGTCAGCGCTGGTAAAGCTTATCCCCGTATGGGAGCCGCAGTTAACAGTCGCCGAATGGGATAACGACCGTCAGTCAGAAACGTTCGGCCAGCCGAAGATGTTCAACTTCAATGAGCAGCCGGTCGGTGATGAGCCTTTTGTCGGTCCGATGCGCGGCGAACCAGTGCACCCGAGCCGAGTTATCCTGTTCTGTGAAGGATCTGAAGACGACAACGTCCTGTCCGGCATCCCGCTGCTGGAGGCGGGTTTCAACAAAGGTCTTGATATCGAGAAGATTTCCGGCGGTGGCGCTGAGGGCTTCCTGAAGAACGCCAGTCGTCAGATTGCCGTCGAATTCAGCAAAGAAACCGACATGAACACGCTGGCAGACCAGGCTAAGAAGGCTGGCTATGCCGATCTCGGCGAAGCGATGGGCGACAAGGTCAACAAGCTTAACCGTGGTACCGATGCGGCGGCAGTGATGCAGGCCGGTCAGATGCACGTTCTGAGCGTTACGCCTGGTGACCCGGGGCCAACGTGGGAAGTCACCGCGAACGAGCTGGCAGCCTCCGTGCAAATCCCGTTCACAATCTTGTTCGGTCAGCAGACAGGGCGACTGGCGAGCGACGAGGATAAAACGGACTGGGCTATTCGACGCAACACGCGCCGAAATGGCTTCCTGACCGATCGCATTACCGCGCTGCTGGAACGCTTCTGGACTCTTGGGATTATTGACCCACCGACCAAAGGCGAGGTCACAATCTCATGGAGTGATCTGCTGGCGCCAGGTGAGAAAGAGAAGATCGAGAATGCTTCGAAACTGGCCGACATCGTGCAGAAAACATCTGGCTTCTACGGTGGCGAGCCGCCATTCACCGCCAACGAGTTGCGCGAGATTGTTGGGCTCGACCCGCTGCCAGAGCCAAAAGAACCGCCTAACCCGGACGACAAGGTGACAACCGATGATCCACTGGCCGATGACACCAGAACAGACGGCAAAGGTGGGCCTGCCGATAGTTCCGCGCAGCAAGGTTGACCCGACCCGATCGGCAAAGCAGGTAACCGCGATGTTCCGGGATATCGAGGAGCGGTATCTCGGCATTAAGCGCGCGCTGAAATCTCTGTTCGACCAGCGCCTTGCCGGGCGTGAGCGCGAGGTTAACAGCCATAACTGGCACTTCCTTTGTCATGACCACGGCGACGATTTACGGCTCTACCAGGTCAACGCCGGTAAGTTCATCTACGACATGTCGGCGCAGGAACTGGCGGACCTGCTTGAGGCGGTGCAGTCGGTTCTCGACGATTACCTGCTGGAAGGTGGCGAGCAAAACCTCTGGGCGATGGATTACGTCGTCGCAGAAGCGCAGCGCGGCACGCTGGAGGCATTCAATAACCTCTCGCAGCAGTCCCAGGTTTACGCCAGTCAGACGACGCTACAGCAGCTTTTAAGCAGTCCAGGCTATCTGAACCAGATATCGGCGGCCAGGCTGACAACGTTTAGTGGCTGGAAGGTCATAAGCGACACTGCCCGCGGCGACCTGACCAACATCATCACCGATGCGGTAGCGCGCGGCGTGAATCCCCGCGAGACGGCCAGCGTCATCAGCAAGCGCCTCGATGTGTCGATGTCGAAGGCCAAAACCATCGCCCAGACTGAGCAGGTCGGCGCGCTGAGGCAGGCACAGTGGAACGAAACGGACTGGGCAGCCGACAGGCTGGGGCTGAATACCGGCCTGCTTTGGTTGTCAGCGCTCAAACCAACGACGCGCACCTGGCACGCCAGCCGTCACGGCAAGGTCTACACCACAGAAGAGGTGCGGGACTTCTACGCCGAGAATGGCAACCGGTACAACTGCTATTGCAGTCAGATACCGGTGCTGCTCAACGACGACAGCAGCATTTTCAATGAGGGGCTGACGGAGAGGCTAAAAAAAGAGAGGATGAGCTGGAAAGAAGGGGCATAATTACAGTTCATTCAGACCGATAGAGGTAGTCATGCTTAATAAATATTTTGTAGCTTATCAAATCTTGAAAAATGGACAGGCCTATCTTACAGGATCGACAGTTGTAGCCGATCCTGAAGGATTGGAGCCGGATGTTTTCTTTATGAATACAGCAAAAGAAATAGCCAAACAAAGAATGGTAATGCCTGATGCAGTAATCATTACCGCATTCAATCGGGTTAATTAACCACAAGTAAGTTTCAGTGTAACCTAAACCATTATCTACCCAGCCATAGCGCTGGGTTTTTATTGCCTGAAATCCACCAACGAGGACCCAGCATGAAACGCAACCGCGTTAACGTGCTGACCGTCGTCAACTCCGCTTCAAACATCACCACTGAAACCATCGACGGCAAGCCACATATCGTGGTTCGCGGCATCACGCCTGTCGTGGACGATATCGTGATGAACCGGAAGTTGTACCCGGCAGCAGAAATCGAAAAGGCCTACAACACGCTCGAGCGTAACCCGATGCCGCTGGGCCACCCGAAAGTGGACGGCAAGCATGTGTCGGCGCGCGATGTCCGGGCGGTGAACGAGTACCACGTCGGGGCATGGCTACAGAATGTCAGCCACAAAGACGGCAAAGTGACGGGCGACATGTACGTTAACCGTCAGTACGCCGAGTCAAGCGACAAGGGCAAGCGCCTGATTAACCGTCTGGATGAGATGCTGGTCGGCACCAACTCCGACCCTATCCACATTTCAACCGGCCTGCTGTATTCCGGTATCGCCGCCAACGGCGAGTCGAAGGGCAAAAAGTACAACGAGATCGCCACCAACATGATGTTTGACCATGTGGCGGTGCTGCTCGATGAGCCTGGCGCTGGTACGCCGGAAGAGGGCGTTGGCATCTTCGTTAACTCTGAAGGCGATGAACAGCAGATCGAAGTTGCCCGCCTGGCTGACGGAATCGACTGCACTCGCGACGGCCTGCTCAATAAAACCAAATTTTTCTTCACCAACGCCTCCAACTTTTCCTTCGACGACATCCAGCGCGCAATCAGTGAAAAGCTGCGAGAGGGTCGATCTGATGACAACTGGCTTTGGCCAGAGTCGGTATGGCCTGACACCTTCGTATACCGGGATGATTCCCGTTATTTCAAACAGAAGTACATCATCGACGATGACGGCAAGGCCCAATTCGTCGGCGAACCTGTAGAAGTCGTGCGCAAACAACCTGAGTACGAGATTAAAACCAACGGAGAGAACGATCCGATGAAAGAACTGATTATCAATGCGCTGCAAGCCGCTGGTAAGCCGACTGAAGGCAAGTCCGACGCCGAGCTGATGGACGCATACAACCAGATGAAGGCCGAAGAAGCCACCGCCAAGAAGAAAGGCGATGAAGAAATCGACCAAGAAACCGGCAAGCCCAAGAAAAAAGAGCAGGCCGCCAATAACGAAGAGATGCCAGCGTGGGCGAAAGTACTTACTGAGCAGGTCACCGCACTTAACAGCCAGATCAATGCCAACTCTGACAAAGATAAGGGTGAAAAGCGCGCAGCTGTGAAGCTGGCGATGAACATGAGCGATGAAGAAGTTGCAGATCTGGACGGTAAGGCGCTCGACGCCATGTATGCCAAGTGCCAGACATCTTTCGGCCTGAACGGTGCATTCCGCCATCAGGCTACTAACACCCAATCAGTCAGCGAAATGCCGGAGTAAAAAATGGCTAAAGACGGAAAGCATATTATCCACGCCGGCGGCGTGTTCCCTAATCCGCTGCTTAACCGTGAAGGCGGGGCAGCTGCATCGACTCTACCTGGTACTGTTGGCTTCTTCAGTACTGTTGACAAGTTCACGGCCTCTGTGGCCGGGGAAGAATCCGCCATCAAGTATGTGGCAAACAAAGACTACCTGCGCTGCCTGAGTGTTGATGACGCAATCCCAGCCAATGAATTGGTTGTTGGTATTCATCCGCTACCTGGCATGTTCCTAAACGTGCGAGCAGCAGCGGGCACCTACACCAAAGGCCAGCCGGTTGCAGTAGCCAACGGTCAGATAACTGCGGTTGCAGACGATGCCGCCGTATTCGCTTATGTCGAAGAAGATAAAGCAGTCACTGCGGTGGCAGGCGATCTGATTCGCGTTGTGTTCAAATAAGGAGCACTGAATGTTTGTATTCTCCAAGTCTATCGGCGAGAAGACCGGTAACCTCGCGGTAAACCAGGCGCAATGGCGCGCTCTCGAACTTGAGCGAAACGCCAGTGCTCAGGCAGCAGCTGATTTTCTGGCGCGCACTCAGTTCCGAGGTGATGCAGAAAACGCCCCTTATCTCGATGCGGTGAATGCAGTTGACGATATTCGTCGCCTGTATCGCGCTTTCGACACGACTGTTCTTCAGCAGTTCGAGCCGAATACCGAGTTCACTCTGCTGAACGATCTGATGCCGCTTTCTCGCTCCGTTCGAATCGAACAGTCTCGTTACGACTACGCTCGTACCGGTGGCCGCGGCTGGGCTCACACTTCCATGTCCGGACAGGTCGGCGCGGCACTCGATGCTCGTAGCTATTCCTTCGATGGCACCATGGTGCCTATCCACGACTCGGGCTTTAAGTTCGAATGGCGTGATCCAATTTTCAACAGCCCTCAGGCATTGCAGTCGCAGGCTGATGCGCAGCGTGGTTCGGTTGAAGACGTTCAGCGTCGTTACGTTGACTACATCTTCAACGGCTTCCGCGACAAAGCTGGCAACTTCGCAGTTTTTGACGGTCTGACCTGGAAAGGGTTGCGTGACGATGAGCGCGTAGCGCAGATCGACCTTGGCGCTTCAGGCCTGAACATCGATTTTACCTCTGTCACAGCAACGTCTCAGGCTATCCGCGCCGGGGCAATCGCGCTGCGTGATCAGATGCGTCGCGTAAACAACCAGTATGCAGAGCAGACCTGGTATGTATCCGGCGAAATCATCTCCAACCTGGAACGCTACTTCTCCGACAACTTCCAGTCCGGCACGATCATGGATGAAATCCTGAAACTGACCGGTGTTGCAGCGATCAAAGAAGACAGCCAACTGTCAGGTAACGAAATCGTCATCGTTCCGCTGTCTGCTGGCGTCATTGCTCCAATCGTCGGACAGGCTATCGGTACCGTTGCATCTCCGCGTCCGGAGTACAACAGCGACTACATCTGGCGCACCTGGGGTGCAATGGGGTTGATGGTCAAGCAGGACATCAACAACAAATACTCCGTAATTCACGCATCAAGCTAAGGATAAATCATGGCACTGGTAGAAATCGTGGCAAGCAACCTGCACGCCGGTGCCAACCTCCGCAAACTGGAGGTTGGTTCAGTGGTGGATGTGGACGATGCAACAGCTGAGCGCTGGATCAGCACTGGCAAGGCGAAGGACACTGACAAGAAGAAAGGCGAGAAGCTTACCTTCGAAGTGGCTACTCCTTCCGCTCCTGCGGCAGATCTGACGGCCCTTCAAAAGCAACTCGCCGACGCACTGGAGCAGAACCAAAAGCTAATCGCCGATGGTGAAGCTAAAGACAAGGCTCACGCCGACACACTGGCAGCAGAAACCAAACGCGCTGACGAAGCCGAAGCAGCATTGGCGGAAGCAATCAAGAAGGCGAAATAACCATGGCTGACCCAATCACAGCGGCAGACGTGCAGGCGTTCCTCGGTGAATTGGGTTACTCCATCCCGGGCGCGCTGCTGGAGCCGATTCTCTGCGTGGTAAACAAGATCATCCCGTGCCTCGATGGCGCGGGGTATGACGAGTGCACCGCGAAGTTGATCCTGATGTACGCAGCAGCGCTGATGGCTACGTCTTCCGGTGCGCGCCGCATCAAATCGCAGGGTGCACCGTCTGGTGCGTCCCGCTCGTTTGAATATGGCGACGACAGCATCACCTGGCTTCGCGACTCACTGGCTCGGCTCGATACCAGCGGATGCACCGGTGACTTGCCGATCAGCGCTGGTAACAGCGTCGGCCTGTTCATGGTGGTTGGGGGCTGCTGATGACGTACAAATCAGTTAAGCACGGTCTGCCGCGCTCGTTCACCCGCGTCTGGGTGATGACCGACACCGGGCGGGAGACTACCGGATACGTGAAATCGGACGGCGAGTGGCACATCAACTGCCCCCGCATCCGGGCGACGGGCGCGAAGGTGCTGCGCTGGAAGGAGGGCTGATGTCGTCTACTGCTTCATGGTCATACAATAAGCCGTGCACGATATGGCGTAAGGGCGCGGGCGGTAATGACGAGTGGGGCGATCCTGTCGACCCGTACGAACCGCCTGAAACCATCATGTGCGACTACATCGGCGGCCTGTCTGCAAAGCTCGGCTCCATCGGTAAAGAGGTTGTCGTTAAGAACACCTTTTTCACGGCATACGCACTGGCCGATGAGGGCGACTACATCATGATTGGTGTGAGCGCTGAGCCGGATCCGGTCGTAGCAGGTGCTGATGAGGTCCGTCACGTGACGCGCTGGAACGACACTCTCGACGGTCTGGAAGATGACTGGGCGATAATTACGGGAGTGTAGCCATGGGCATCAAAGTGAAGGGCATCAGCCAGGCGAAGAAAAACCTTAATGCTCTGGTTGGTGATATTCAGGGGAGAAAGGTCGTTAGAGCCATGCAATCAGCTTTGATTATCGGCGGATCTCAGGCGGCGCTCTATACCCCGATCGATACGTCAACCCTCATCAATAGCCAGTTTCGCGAGATTACTGTAAATGGCAATCGCGTGACTGGCCGGGTGGGTTATTCAGCTAACTACGCTGCATACGTCCATGACCCAAGCGTACCTCAGAACTTCCGCCGGGCGACGGCCAGGAAGGAGTTTTTAACCAAGGGGTTTGAAGACACGCAGCGACAGATCGATGCTGTGATCGCCAAGGAAATGTCTCTATGAATCCTCCTATGTATCAGCGAGTCAGGAACATGTTTGGCGATGCCGGTCTTACTACCGGTTTCCTGGTTCAGCTTCTTAGTTTCAATGACCCGAATGATCTTTCGAAAGCGATCATGGTGTTCAGACCAAATGGCGGAACTCCCATCAGAAATGACCTCGGGAACGATAACTACGTCCTGGTCGATGTGATTGGTGCAAAGGGCAAAAACCAGGCGGCGGCAACGGCAGCTCAGTCAATCCTTGATTACGTTCAGGCAAATCCTCACGCAGACGAATGCGTGGGTAAGATCGAAAAC
Organism: Enterobacter cloacae complex sp. IR5428; assembly: GCF_049238585.1. NCBI lineage: Bacteria > Pseudomonadati > Pseudomonadota > Gammaproteobacteria > Enterobacterales > Enterobacteriaceae > Enterobacter > Enterobacter cloacae complex sp. IR5428. The sequence goes on from NZ_JBMKHV010000006.1 coordinate 343,683, forward strand.
ATGGGTGCTTACCCAACTCCGGTGACGACGGAGGAGGGCAGGATTGTCCTGAGATTACAGTTTGCCTGCACTTTCGGGGACTGAAGAAAAATCATCAACACAAGGTCGCCATCTGGCGGCCTTTTTTTATACATAAAAGAGGTCAAAGATGGCTAATTGCCAAAACTCCAACGAAAGGGTATTCGGCTCGGCAACAGTGCTGGAGCTGGCCTATGGATGCCCAGACGCTCGGCCAACAGAAGACGACTGGAAGGCTCTGGGTGCTGGAACCAGTAAGGGTCTTGATTTCGCACCAAACTCGGTCACTTCTGACGCAGACGATACTGCTGGATGGGTAGAAAACATCATCACGAACGCAGACGCGACAATCAGTTTTGATGGTGAAGTGCGTAAGCACGACAAACTGGACCAGTTCGGCTACGGCAATCTGGTGAAGTACTTTACTGATGAGATCAATGCCAAGCGCCAGCCGACGCTGTGGGCGCGTATCGCTATCGGTCCAATCGAGTTCTCGGGCTATATGGTGATTTCTAACCTTACGCCAGCAGATGGCGGAAGTAACGACATCATCACGTTTACCGTTGAGTTCAAAGTATCTGATGGCACTACTGTTCAGGTTGTTAATACGGACGCCACGCCTTCAACGCCGTTGGCATTCTCCAAAGATTTGCCAGCAACTAAAGCTGCCGATGCAGACAACGACGTCGTTCTTGATGTTGACGTAACAGGCGGCCGCCCAACTTACAGCTACAAATGGTTCCTTGGCAGCACTCAGATCGATTCAACTGCAAACCCTACGGCGGCAACAGCCACGCTCTTGCTGCTTGGCGTTACAACCGCCTCGAGCGGTAGCTATCGCTGTGAAGTCACAGATAGCGACGGAAATAAAATCACCTCAACTACCTGCGTTCTCACTGTTACCGCATAGCGAACATTACAAAGGCTGTCGGCTGGCAGCCTTGATAATGACCGTTGATCAGGAAATACCATGACCGCTTTGAGAGAAATTGGCGAAATAGGCATAAGTGACAGCCGTGAAGGCGGAAAAGATTACTTGTTACGACCGTCTTTCGAGGCAATGACAAGAATCGGTGAGCCGCATGAAATTGTTGAGATATACGCTGATATCCATGGTCGCGAGGCGGAAAAATTAATCTCTGTCTGTGCAGATGCTTTTGGCGGTTTACCTGACTGGATGGGGCCAGCGATGCGCAGGGTTTCAGATCGCCTGCTAGCAAAAGCCATGGATGTTTTACAGGCGTGCTCAGACGAAGATTTAACGCCGATTGTTGGCCAATGGGATGAGGTTGAAGGAAAGCTTTCTTATTCGCCCGGTCTCATGCCTCAGTCAGATATTGTCATCTTTGCTCAGCATCTTTTACAGCATGGCGTAACAGGGAAAGCCAAGACGCGAAAACTCCAGCGCCATGAATCATCAGGCGGTACTACAGAATTTAACGCCATTGAATACATCAACGCAGCAAGGATCCACTTCAACATAAGCCTGGATGAAGCGCGTTGTTTGACCATGACTGAATTTCAGGCGTTGCTGTCAGAGAAATATCCGGACCAGAAAGGCCTAACCAAAGAAGAATACAGCGCAGTTGCTGATGATTTTCTGGCTAAACAGGCGGCAAGAAGGGCCGCAGCGAAGAAATAACTCCCGGCTATTGCGTGGGATAATCCACAGGAGAAATATCAATGGCTGGTGAGGAACAAGTAGGCAATATCGTCTATCAGGTGCAGATGGATGTTGCGAATCTGATTGAGGCCCAGCGCAAAGTAAATGAGCGCCTTGAGAAGATGAGTGGCGGAGCGTCAAAAGCGGCCAGTAAGTTTGACCAACTCCAGACCAGCATAAACAAAGTTGCCGGGGCCATAGCTGCATCGATAGTTGTTGACTGGGGGCGTGCATTCCTCGTTGCTGCTGACAACATGAGCCAGCTCAACGCGCGTATAGAGAGACTAACTGGCAGCGCAGCGACAGCATCGCAGACGATGCAGAGTCTGATGCGCATCAGTTCGGCAACGGGTGGTTCGCTACAGGATACAGCGAAGCTGTGGGAAACCCTCAGTACCGCATTGCGCGATACCGGTGCGACGAACGGCCAGGTCATCCAGCTCACCGAAACACTTCAGAAAATAGGTCGCATTGGCGGATCCTCGGCAGAAGAAATGGCGAATGCTCTTCGTCAGTTCGGTCAATCAATTTCCTCCGGCACTGTCAGGGCTGAGGAGTTCAACTCCATCCTTGAGCAAATGCCGGAACTGGCACGCCAGATTGCCGCTGGGATGGGTGTAAGCATTGGAGAACTTCGCCAACTGATGCTGGACGGGAAACTGACGGCAGAAGATGCTCTCAACGCCATTCAGAAGCAAACCGGCTCAGTGAATGCAGAGTTCGAGAAACTCCCACGCACACTGTCGCAGGCCAATACCGCTCTCACCAACTCTTTCCTGACTATGGTTGATAATATTAACCAGGCTACAGGAGCCAGTAACGGGATGGTTCTGGTTATCGATTCTCTTGCTGTTGCCATTGGCAGGCTTACCGGGCAGGCCGCTACCGCCAGTCAGCAAATAGCAGATCTGCGCTCTGAAGCCGAAATGTACGCCAAGCGAGCGAGAACATGGAGTTGGCTTGGCTTTGGTGACTGGCAGAAAGAGAACGAGGAGAAATCCGCGCAACTTACAGCTGAAGCTTGGGAGAAGGCATCTCGCGCCGGTTGGGATGCAGTTCAGAAAACAGCCGCAGCCACTAAACCTATCGAAATAAAAGCCACTGCCACTTCAGGTGGTTCTAAAGCGAAGGGAGGCAAGTCAGCAGCCCAGAAAGAGGCGGAGCAGTACGCTAAAGCGCAGGACTCGATAAACGAAAAATTGGAAGCCCTGAGACAAGAATCTATTCTTGCAGCAGGTTCAACCAGCGAATTAACCCGTGAGCAGCAACTACTAAGGGCAGAGATGTCTCTTGGTGCTGATGCAACGGATGAACAGCGACAGAAGGCAAGAGAGTACAAAGCACAGGCTTTGGACACTGCTGAAGCATTGAAAAAGCAAGCCCAGGCAGAAAGAGATAAGCAAGCTGCGCAGTCCAACTTCAGCAGCCTACAAAGCCAAGCTTCTCCTGTGGCTAGCGTTGAAAGCCAATTTCAGCAGCAGATTGAGCAACTTAACCAGTACGCTGCGCTCTACCCTCAGAAAATAGCTGAGGTAGAGGCTGTAAGGGCTAGCATTGAGGAGCAATATCGCCAAAAAAGACTCGATGCTCAGTGGCAAGAATTAAGCCAAATGAATATCGGCTTCGGCATGCTAACGAGTGCCGTGGATGCCTTTGGCGGAAACGCATCAAACGTCATAACTGGACTGATCACAGGAACGATGTCAGCTCAGGATGCTATGCGTTCTCTCGGGAATACGATGCTGAACAGCGTGGTCAATGCGCTAGTCCAGGTTGGTGTTGAGGCCCTCAAAAACTTCATTATAGGGCAGACATTGGGCGCAGCGGCTACTGCTGCTGGAGCATCTCAGGCTGCAATCTTGGCTACAGCTTGGGCTCCTGCCGCCGCCATGGCGAGCCTCGCTTCATTTGGGGCCAACTCAGTTCCTGCCATGACAGGAATTGCTTCAACGGTAGGCCTGGCACAGGGCCTTGCTTTAACCGGTATGCGTTACAATGGCGGCCCGGTGAATGCAGGAGGTCTTTATCAGGTCGGTGAGCGAGGGAAACCTGAGATTTACCAGGCCAGTACCGGTAAGCAGTACATGATACCGGGCGACAACGGCAAGGTGATCAGCAATAAGGATATGACTTCAGGCGGCGGAGTTAGCGTCATAATCAACGTTCAGAATATGACGAGTGCCACATTTGACGCTCAAGCTACTAACAACGGAGATGGTACTATAACCGTGGATGCCATTATTGCTGACTTGAATAATGGAGGTCCTATATCGCAGGCTATCACTGGCAATACAACTGCGAAAAGAACACCTCGAGGTCAGTTATAAGGAGATATGTATGGTTATTGAGCCAAACGATGTGCAATCCTTCCCAATTGAAATAGGTAAACCAAATAAGTTTTACCCTAACAGGGCGGTGGAGTTTGTCTTTACTTTAAAGGACGGTTCCACCATCAAAGGCATTGCTCCTGCTGGAGAGGACCTGGAATTTACCAATAATGGCGATATCGTTGATATAAAAATCAATGTTTACGATACGCCATCTGGTCCACGGTCCGTTGAATAATCAAACCCGCTTCGGCGGGTTTTTTAATGCCTGGAGTTTAGATGCCAATTATCGACTATCCCGACTGGCTGCCGCTAGCGCAGAAGGCCAGCAAAAATATGACTCTCGATACCGGGTTCCAGACCGATCAGCCAGCGGTCGGCCCGGCTATCTTCGAGAATCAAACCGACGACCTGAAAGTGACCTGGTCACTGACGTGGATCTTCACTCTGGCCCAGGAACGCGCTTTCCAGCAGTGGCTACGCAGCCCGAACTATCTCAACCGGGGACTGAACTGGTTCCGTATGAATATCAATCTGGGCGGCAGTGGCCTCCAGTTGCAGGAGCTTCACTTCACGCAGATGCCGGTGCAAACCAGTATCGACGGCGGGGTGGTGACCTGGACTGGGACCGTTATTGCCAACCACCTGTACAACGCAGATGACGAGTTTGACGACGTAATTGTTGAGTTGCCGCCTCCATGGCCTTCAGTGTTGGATATCGTTGTCACGGGTTATCCGGACAACAGGGACCCAGAATCATTACCGAGGGTGCCGTAATGCCGAGCTTCAGGGAGTATAAGCAGCAGCGCCCGACGCGCGGTCTGTACGACACCATCACGTTCTACCACCCCTCCTTTGGTTACGTCCGCCTGGTCGATAAGCAGTTCTTCCCGAAGACGCTTGGCGGCCAGACGTACTCGCCAGCGCGCTTTGAAATCGAAGAGAGCCAGCAGAGCGGCACGCCGGTGATCGACGCGACGGTGAAGTTAGGGCGGCTGTCGTCTGACATCAAAGCGCTGATGAAGCGGTGGAAGGGGGCGGCGCGGCTAACAGCTATTACGGCCACGCGGCAGATATTCGACAGCGGCGATGTGTCGGTGCCGATTAAGTCGTGGCAGCTTTACGTCAAGACGGTGGATATCGATGCTGATGCCGCATCGGTCACTCTCTCCGTCACCAACCCTCTGAATAACAATATTGGTCGCCTTTATGATCCAGTCGAGTACACGGGACTTCAGTACCTCTGATTTTATCAGCAGGATGATCGGCGTGCCGTGGGCTAACCGGGCCTGCTCGTTTGAGAAAGTCGACTGCTGGGGATTGTGCGTGTTGTTTTACAGGCATGTGCTCGGCATTGAGTTGCACCAGACGCCGGACTACGAAGCCGGGGCCGACTTCTTCACCTGCTATCAGGGTGATGTCGTTTTCTGGCGCCCGGTCGACAAGCCAGTTGAGGGCGGGATATTCGTCGGATACCGAGGCGCGCAACCGGCGCACGTTGGCCTGGTGCTGAACCGGATGGCGCTGCACTCGCGCGGCGAGAACGGAAGCGTACGCATGGACTCGTTGCTGGTCATTCAGCGGGCATTCACCAAAGTGGAGTTTTTCGAATATGGCGCTGGTTGAAATATCGAATTTTCCAGGAACGCCTAAGCTGCGTTGCAGGGTGCCAAACGGCACCCTTTTTTATGACTGGCTTGCGGCCAATGACGCTACTTTCCACCGCGACCTGCTAATCGTCCGCAACGGCGTAAAGCTGAGCGACGATGACGATCTGGCGTTTGAACTGAGTGAGCTGGACCACATCCAGATATTCGACCAGCCAAAGGGCATTGTCGGTGACATCCTGAGCCCGATCTTTAAAGTGGTGGGTCAGGTATTTTCGTTCCTGGCGCCGAAGCCAGCTATTGCAAACAACGGCGGTAATACCGTCGACTCGCCCAACAATAGCCTGACCGGTCAGACAAACACGGCGCGCGTATATAAGGCCAAACCGGACATCTACGGCCAGATTCGTTCGTTCCCGGATCTGATTCAGGAGTCGGTGTTCGAATACGTGCACCAGACGTCCACCGACGGCGGCCTGAAGTACGTTACAGAGTGGATGTGTATCGGGATCGGCAAATACGATTATGAGTCCGTGCGCTACTCAGAATCCAGCCTGGGCTCTCTGGCCGGTGCCGAATTCCAGTTCTTCCAGCCTGGCGAAGTTATCCCGCAGATCGTCGAGGGATACGGATTCGATGACGTTGACGGTCAGGAAGTTCCCGGTCAGAACGAAGCCAGCGACTTCCCGATCGAAACAGCAACGGCAAACACGGTGGTCAGCGGAACGTATTCCGGCGGCCAGATAGCGATGAAAATCGTGAAACAAGCCGAGTTCGATTATTTCATGGGGCTGGTTCTGCCTCACGCTGTGACTTTCACCATCAACGTGACGTACAGCACCGCCTCCGGCAACGTAACTACCGATGCGACATTCTCAGGCACGCTGATTTCAGCGGTTGAAACAAACGACGGTGCAGTGGTTAACCCGGTGCGCTGGTACACGTTTACGATGAACCAGCTCGAAGGACCGCAGGACATCCCGGCGAATGCCACGATCAACACCACGAAATTCATCCTCAACGATAACGAGGCGCTGGTGGTTGGGCCGTTCTTTTCCCCGGTCGAGTCAACGCAGCTGTGGCTGCATACTCAGTCCAGCCTCGGCGGGAAGAAAGAGACCAACTGGAAGGTTGTCATCTGGAAAATCGACGACAACTACAACCAGGTGCCGGGAACGCAGCAGACGTTTACGTACCGGCAGACGACGCCGCACCAGTCGACGAGTGAGGTGTTTTATCGCACTGACAAGATCACTCCGACCGGCGGGTTCGGTAAATACGCGGTCAGCTTCCAGCGCACGGATAACTCCGGCGATGCGTCACTGCTGAAGGTTGAAGAGATCCACAGCATCAACATCAGGACAAACGTCGTTCACCCGACCGACACGTTGGTGCGCGTAAAAGTCCGGGCGACCGAGAATGCCCTGGGCAGCCGCGAGCGCAAATATAACGCACTGGTGACTCGCCACACCATTACGTACGACCTGGACACGCAGACGGTGGATTACACGCTGCGTCCGTCGCGCTCGTTCGCTGATGCGGTGGCGCACACCTGGCTGATTATGGGTGAGCAACCGGTAAGCAGCATCGACCTGTACGGGCTGTACTCAATCGTCGAAAGCCTGCCTGATGAACGGCTGGGTTACTTCGACTACACGTTTGACGACGAGAACGACTCTCTCGGCGACCGCGTGCAGGCCATCTGCAATGCGGCATCTGTTGTGGCGTACTGGGATGACGGCGTACTGACGTTTACCCGTGATCAGAAAGTTGATTACCCGGCGGCGGTATTCAACCGGGCCAACATGAAGACGGACGAGTACAAAATAACGTACGAAGCCACGTTGCCTGGTGGTTATGACGGTGTGCAGGTTTCCTATGTTCACCCGACCACGAACAACAAGACGTACATCAACTACCGCGTGCTGAACGGCACTATCGTCGAGCAGGAAGCGGAAAACCCAAACAAGCTGGAGATTGTCGGCTTCCGTAATGAGTATCAGGCGCGAGAGCGCGCGCTGCGCGAAACGAAACGCCTGATTTACTCCCGGGTGAAGATGAGCGCCAAAGTGTTTGAGGACGGCATTATCCAGGTCGGTAGCGTCATCCAGATGCCAGACATCTACGACAGCAACCAGCAGGGTGGTTACGTCACCGGCCGCTCCGGGAATGACTTCGATACCAGCGAGCCGATCACGTTTACCGGTTCGATGTATGTGCTGGTGACAGACAGCCTGGGTAACCCGACGCTGCGCTATCCGGCAACCGCCCGCACTGACACGAAGTATGGCTTCACTGCTGCAATACCCAACATTCAGCTCAATATATGGAACGGAGACACTGTGCAACTCCCGTCGCGCTATCTCATTGCGACAGTTGAGGAGCTGGACAGTCAGCTATGGACGGTCAACAGCATCAAACCGAACACAGATAACACGGTTTCCCTGACCGTCGCGGAATACAGCGACGCCATCTAC